>JAFGEJ010000026.1 GCA_016931655.1 Phycisphaerae bacterium | reverse complement strand
CTTCGGCAAGCTCAGGACAAGCCTTCGACTCCGCTACCGCTCCGCTCAGGATGACAGTTCACAGTCTTAGATGTGACAGAATACTAGTACGATCCTTCCTGTGCGGGGAATTGGGGTGTGCATCCTTCAAGGACGGCAATCACGTCCGTGACGACCATGGACATATTTTCCTTGGCCTTCGGGACGCAGGCGGCCACGTGCGGCGTGAGGATCACATTCTCCAGGCCGAAGAGGGGATACTCTTCGGGCATGGGTTCGGGGTCGTGGCAGTCGACAACGGCGGCGGCGACTTTTCCGCTGCGCAAGGCTCGCCCCAACGCGTCGTAGTCCACGCAGGGGCCGCGGGCGGCGTTGATGAATTGCACGCCGTCCTTGCATTTCCCCAGCGCGGCGGCGTTGATGAATTTCGTCGTCTCATTCGTTAACGGAACGTGGATCGTGATGATATCGCTCTGGGCGTAGAGTTCGTCCTTCGAGACCCATTCGACGGGGTAGTCCACAGCCAGTTTTTCCGGCGGCAGGATGTCGTTGCCCAGCACCTTCATCCCCATCGCGTGGGCGATGCGACCGACCCGGCTGCCGATGCGTCCCAGGCCGATGATCCCCAATGTCAGGTCCGCGAGAAATCGGCCGAAGGTCTGCTTGCGGATCGCGTGGAATTCTTCGGGCGCGACGTACCCCGCCAGCGGCCAGAACCGCCGGTTCATTTCGATCATCATGCGCGTGGTGTAATCCACGACCGCCAGCGTGTTGGCCTCCGGAGCGTGGACGACCTCGACGCCGCGCGCCCGGCAGGCGGGCACGTCGATGTTCTCCAGCGCCACGCCGGCCCGCCCGACCACCCTCAGCCGCTCCGCACGATCCAGCAATTCCGCCGTCACCCGCGTATAGGTGCGAACCACCAGCCCGTCGGCGAGGGCGATCTTTTCGGCCACTGTTTCGGGCGTTGCTTCGATCACGTCGGCGTGTTCGCGGAGATAGGCCGTCGCCTTCCCGGCCAGCGTCTCGGTAACCAGAACCACGGGTTTCGACATACATTCACTCCCGGCTGTGCGGGCCATTGCACCATGAAACCATATGCACTCCGTAAGTGTACGCGATACATTCCGTGGTTTGAATAGGAGATTGCGGGTAAAAAATCTCAATTTCCCTCGGACTCTTACGGGCGCGAAGGCAAAACCGCCGACGCAAAGAAAACCCTTGCAGGACGGGAAATAAACGCTATTATCAAGGCGCAGCGTCAATCGAGCGCGCGTAGCTCAATGGATAGAGCATCGGTCTACGGAACCGAAGGTTACAGGTTCGAGTCCTGTCGCGCGTGGTTTTTTTTGAACAAATCCGGGTCCCTGTTACGCAGGGACTTTTTTTTGCCGGATCTGTTTTGCCCTCCTTTAGCCCGAAATTTTCATTGACCACAGAGACACAGAGTGCACAGAGATATTTTTTTTATTACCAATAGGTTACGAATGATTTGTTCATTCTGATGAAAATAGGAATAAACAGAGTGTTTTTCCCGCAAATCCATAATTTTTCTATAACTATTTGATAAATAAATACCTCTGTGATCTCTATGTCTCTGTGGTGAAATATCCGGGTTAGATGCTTGCGTTCCTGAGGAAAATATGGGATAGGAAGACGCTTCGGGAGGGGAATCGCCCGGAACCACAACGTTCACGGAGGAAACTGTTTCAAGAAGCAGAGAAACAGGATCAATGTCTTCGGATAACCGTCAACCTGCACGTACTTTAGCCGCGACGGCGTCCCCCGACGCCGCGCGGGAGATTCTTCTGCACCTGGCGATTCTCACGATGATCTCGTCGGTGGCGATGTTTTTACGCCTGGATCGTGCGGAGCTGATGGGCGCGCGGGAGCCGAAGGCCATCACGCCGGCCCGGCAGATGCTCCAAAGCGGCGACTGGGTCCTGCCGCGCCTGGGCAATCGCCCCCGGCTGGAGAAACCCCCCTGGGTCTACTGGCGGATTGCCGCTCTCGGCGCATGGACGGGGCACGTGGGACGATGGGAAGGCCGGCTGCCCGGTGCGATCGAGGGCGTGCTGCTGGTTCTGCTCTGTTACGCCCTGGGGCGCAGCCTTTTGGGGCCGGCGGTGGGACTGGCGTCGGCGTGTTTTCTGATTGCCACGCCCGCGTTCGTATACGAAGCCCGCCTGGCCGGGCCTGACACGCCCTTTACGCTTCTTGCCACACTGGCGGTCGCGGCGGCCTGGTGGAGCTGGAACAGCCCAAGCCGCCGGCGACGCCTGGGATTGCTGATCGTGTTTTACATCAGCCTTTCGCTGGCGGCGCTGTGCAAAGGCCCTTTCGTCCTGGTAAACTGCGGCCTGCCGATCCTCGCCTTCGTGATATGGCGCCGCAAGCCGATTCTCCTTTGGCGATTAAACCCCATCCTCGGCCTGCTGATCGTTATCGCTATTGTGGCGCCCTGGCCGGTGCTGCTCTGGAAACACGGCGTGGACCCGCGAAGCCTCTGGGGACGCGAAGTCGCCCAGAAGCTTCATCCCGATCCTTTCAAGAGCCTTCAGTACCTTATGGGACGCATCTTTCCCTGGATTCCCCTGTTCCTGGGCGGCCTGACCGTGCCGTTTCTGAAACGCCACCGCGCGTTTCCCCGCGAAGTTCTCATGCCGTGGGTGTGGTTCGTGTCGGTCTTCGCGGGCGTGAGCCTGCTGTTTTCCGCCAAGGAGAATTATCTCTCGGCGTTGGCGGTTCCGGCGGCGCTGCTGATCGGGACGTGCTGGTGCGGGATGGTTCGGCTGTTCCGGGAAAAAACCGCCGGCTGGCAGGAACGCCTTGTGCTTCACGGGCAGATCGGCGTGCTCGGCGTCGGAGGAATCGTTGCGGCGGCCGTCCTGGCGCACAAGTTCGGCCGGGGCGTGCTGGAGCCGACGATCATCGCGGCGTGTTTTGTCGTCGCGGCGGTGGGAATGGCTGTCTTTTACCGTCGGGAGAAACTCGGGGCGCAAGTACCGGCGATGTGTTGCGTACTGGCCATGGGGGTTCTGACGGCTGGGTATATTCCGACGATCGCCGCACACCGTTCGATGGGCGGCCCGGCGCGGCAACTGGTGAAATACCTTCGCACTCTTCCGCCTGATGCGCCCGTGTATGATTACGTGAAACAGTGCGCCTTCGTTTATTACCACCTGGATCACCCCCTGCCGCGGCTGCCGGGCCCCAAATCGCTGGGAAAACACCTGAGCAAAACGAAGGAACCGTTTTACCTGGCCATGCAGTGGCAGCTGGCTGGGCGGGATCATCACTGGCGGGTTCCGATGCGGCGGGGCGAAACCGTTGAGTGGGTCGATGTAAAAGAGCGGTTTGAGGAAGTGGAAGCCTACTGGCGTCCGCACCAGCATCGACCGGCTGTGGTGTTGCTGCGATACAAAGGCCCGCCGCCGGAAGAACATACCACACGACAAAACCAGGACGCCGCCCCATCGTCCGCTACGCCACCTCCTCCACCGCCGGGGCAGACGTGATGCACTCTTCCGGAACGCCCAGGCCAGCCAAGTGCTTATCGAAAAATGCGACCGTGCGGGCGGCGTAGGCCTTCGGATCCGTCACGACGGCCTGGTTGTGTTTGGCCTTCTCAACGATCCACAGATATTTCGGCGAGGGGGCGGTTTCGTGCAGCAGTTCGGTCTGATCCACGCGAATGTAACTGTCCCTCTCGCCGTGGATGAAGAAGATCGGGCGTGGCTGCATGTCGCGCAGGGCCTTGCGGACGGAGGGGAAGCGACGTTTGAGCTTCGGCTGGGCGAAGCGCATCAGGATCCAGCAGAGCAGATTCCAGAACGCCGGCGGGTGGTTTTTGTAAACCAGCTTGACGGTGGCGAAGATATGCGCCCATCGTTTCATCAGGGCCGTTAAGGTGGTTTCGGTGCTGAAGGCGCCGTCGGTAACGACGGCTTTGATATTCGGATCGGCCGCCGCGGCCAGCAGTCCCGCCCCGGCGCCCCGGCTGATGCCGAACAGCCCGATACTCGGCTCCCGCCCCTCCGCCCGCAGCGTGGATTCAACGTACGCACAGGCCCCCAGCGTGTCGCCCAGTTCCTTGTCGCTGGGCCATTGCAGCGGGGTGTAATCCATTCCGCTGGACTGGCCGTGGGCGCGATAGTCGAACGTGAACACGTTGTAGCCCACCTCCAGGAGCGGACGGGTGTACCGGGCGCAACTGTACATGTCCGAGCCGTATTCGTGACAGAAAACGACCGTGCCCTTGTAGGGAACGCCCCTCGGCGCCGTGACGTGCATGCCCCGCAGGCTTACGCCGTCGTAGCTTCGGAAGCGGATAATTTCGCCTTCCACGGGCTGAAAATCCACCGGGTTCATCGACAGCGGCGGCGGCGTGTCCACGAAGATGTTCAGGCAGATGCGGATGTAATAGGTCAGCAGCCAGCAGACCGCCGTCAGCAGACTCAGGCAGGTCGCGAGAATTGCCAGCAGCGCCCAGTGCTTCACCACCCACGGCCCCACCATCGCCAACATGACCGATTCCAGCGCCACAACGTCTCCTGCCGAAGCCGAATTCAACGATACCGCCCCTCCGGCTACAACCATACACCGAAACCGCGGGAAAAAGCAAGAACGCGGAAAAGCCCTTATTCCCCGTCTTCCTTGGGCGTGGGGGCCAGTCGGACGGCGTGCACCATCGGGCGGAGGAGAACCACCGTCTCGAAGGGTACGCCGTTGCGGTCCTTGGCCAGGAAGGCCTGCCCGGGACTGGTAGGCCGGCGGGCCAGGATGCCCGGACCGACGACCAGAAAGTCATTGTTCGGCACGGTCAACTGGAAGGCCAGCGGCGTGAGCGTGATCAGACTGGGCCGATGCACCAGCGTCGTGACGCCTCGTTCGTGAACCAGCTTCGGCATGCGGCGCGTGCTGCGGATCTGAGGGACAGCCGTGACGAGCACCTTGCTCGGATCGTCCTCGTCGAGCGTGCACGTCAGCGTCAGGAGATAATCGCCCGGCGGGACGTGCTCACCCGAAAGCGTCTGGTCTTCGTGAGTGGTGAACATCAGCCGGGTGGGCTGATTGGATTTCAACTCGATCGGTGCGGGCCGGCCGACCATCGCCTGCACCGTCGCCGAACGAAAGCTCTGCCCCGTCATCCGTTTGAGCGTTCGTTCGATATCGTCCCAGTCCTCGTTTCTCCCCAGGCCGACGCGAAAGCCGTTCATCCCCAACACGCGGGAGCGAAGGCTGACGGGTTCCTCGTCGAGGCGGCTCCAGAGTTCCTCCGAACCGCTCGCGACGCCCAGGGGCACCTCCACCGTCGCCAGTTGCAGGTGAATCAGGTAGATCGTCTGGGGCGCCTTGTCGCGCGCGTCCGGGCCGTCGAGTGACGAGGACGGATTGATGGGCTCCGGCGGCGTCGGGCCCGCGCTGGGCGCGATATGTCCCGGCCCCGCCGCCGATTCCTCGCAACCCGCCGCCGTCAACAACACCAGAATCAATATGCACGTCGCGAGCGTCTTCATCCTCGCACTCACATGCCGACCGAGGTGGGCTTGGGTTCCACAGCCGTCATCCTGCGATATCCCCCGGCGAATTTGACCGCCACGATCCACCAGATCACAAACGCCAGCGCGGGATAGGCCAGGAATCGCCCATAGAAAAACGCCACGTCCAGCGCCGTCTTGTCGCTGACGCGAAAGAGATCGCGGGCCTGTTGCAATTCCATGGCGCTGTACAGCGCCCCGCAGGCCACCGACGAGGCGTACACCTGCTGCCAGGGAATTACCATGCTCAAAAGAATCACCGACCAGAAAAACGCCCCGACCACCTGGGGCGTTCCCTGCCCGCGGCCCAGCAGCGACAGGCCGGCGGCAAACATCAGCGAGATCGCCAGCATCACGCCGCAGGCCAGCGCGAGAAATTTCGTGATCGGAAGGGCCCAGCGCATCACCTGAAGATACACCTCCGCCGCCTTCGGCGTCGGCGGCGTGGGTTTCACCAGGCCCGGCGGAAAGGACGGGTCTTCGCTTTCCGCTGATGTCTCCGACTCCGACGGCTCAAGCAGATGCGTAAACTCCAGTAAAATGAACGAATTGGCCTGAAACAGCACAGACACCAGAATCAGCAGCAGAAACAGGTTCTTGAACCGCTTGACCGTCTTCATCGCCAGAGTGTATTCCGCCAGATTCACCGATTGTGTCATGGTTCGATCCTCTGCATACGAGTACGAAACGCCGGCGCACTACCGCACCGATTCCGCCTACATAATATCGACCGATAAGGACGGTTTCAATTATGTGGATTGCCTTTCCATTTTCATGCGATTGGAATTTTCATGACGTCGAATTCGTGTTTCTCCCACAATATCAATCGTCAACTCCGCCCTGAGGTTTGGCTTGCCGTTCCGCCTTATTGATTCCCTCGCCTCCGGAACGTTACAATGCCCCCATGCCGAAATCGCGCGATTTTTATGACGTTCTGGGTGTAAAACGCGACGCGACCGCCGATCAGATCAAAAAAGCCTATCGCAAGCTCGCGCGGAAGTATCACCCGGACGTGAACAAGGCCCCCGACGCGGCGGAGAAATTCCGCGAAGCGACGGAGGCCTACGACGTGCTGTCCGATCCACAGAAGCGCGAGCAATACGACCGCTTCGGCCCGGCGGCCTTCGAGGGCGGCGCCCGGCCGGGCGGCTGGGGCGGATTCCAGCAAGGCCCCGGCGGCGGGCAAACCGTTCACTTCGATTTCGGCGACTTCTTCGGCGGGCGCGGCGGGGGAAGTTCGGGATTCATGGGCATGGGGCTGGACGAAATTCTCGAAGCCCTCGGCGGCGAGGCGCGGCGGCGCGGCGCCCGGCGCAGCCGACAGGCCGCCCCCAAAGGCGCGGACATCGAACATCACATCGAACTGGACTTTCTCCAGGCCCTGCACGGCACGAGCACGTCGCTGCGAATGACAGGCCGGGACGCGACGGGCAAGAGCACCGAACAGACGCTGACGGTGAAAATTCCCCCCGGCGTGGGCGAGGGGCAGAAAATCCGCCTCCGCGGCAAGGGCCAGGACGGCCCCGGCGGCTCGGGCGATCTGCTGCTGATCTGCCACGTCCGGGACCACCCCTATTATCAGCGCGTGGGAAACGACATTTACGTGCAGGTTCCCATCGGCATCGTGGAGGCGGCGCTCGGCGGGTCGGTGGACGTGCCGACGCTGGAAGGCATGACGACGATCAAAATTCCGCCGGGCACGCCCAGCGGGCGGCGCATCCGCCTGCGGGGCAAGGGCGTAAAATCGGCCGACGGTCAAAAGCAGGGCGATCAGTACGTGGTTATTAAGATCACGCCGCCTAAAAGCGTTTCCGAGAAAGGCGCCGCCCTGCTGCGGGAATTCCGCGACCGGGAAGGCCCCGACGCCAGAGCGGAGGTCCCATGGTGATAGACGACACCCAACAAACCGTTCGGCGCATCAACTACACCGTCCTGACGTTTTGCCTGCTTCTGGTGGCCGGGGGCATGACTGCCGTCGTGTTCGTCCTGGCCCGCGCCGCGGCCTCGGCGGAAGGCGAAGCGCGGCCATGGTTGTTCCGCCTGGCCTGGGCGGCCGCGACGTGTCTGGGAATTGACGCCCTGCTGCTCCTGTGGATCCTGCTGCGGTGGATGCGGCTGCGCATGATCCCCTCGGCCCCCCTGCCCGAAACGCCTTACATCGACGCCTGGAGCGAGGCCGGCAAACGCATCCAGGTGGACGAGGACGACGACGAATACGCCGCGGAAAACCCCGCCGATCCCTGGCGGGAGTAATAAACGCACAAAATAAATCCGCGACGGAGCATTTCTTCCAAGTTAAACGAGGACGTTCAGGAATTCAGGTAATCAAATTATGGATGGAATTCCCCGGAAGTTTTGTTGTTTTCTTCTTCGTCCCGAAGGGACAG
>JAFGEJ010000025.1 GCA_016931655.1 Phycisphaerae bacterium | reverse complement strand
GACAGCTCGCCGGGGCTTATCGCAGCCTACCACGTCCTTCATCGCCTCATCACGCCTAGACATCCACCATATACCCTTAGTAGCTTGGCCACAATTGTCGAAGGCCCCCATGACGGGAACCCGCGACGGACCAAGCCGCCGTTATTGCGCTCTCGGTGTATATGCTTAAGACGGAATCTTTCATACGACACGCGGGGAAGCGCGTCGTATTGCATTCCGGAATCTTATCCCTATGCACTTGTCAAAACAGGCCGGACCGCGATACAGCCGCCGCCCGCAACACTACGCCGAACCCTATCGGAACGGCGATAAAAAGACGCCCAAACCCGCGTAACCCGCCAGCTTAGGCGCAGATTGAAGAATGTAACGTCTCACAAAACGCCTTGCAACTATTATTATTCGCTTTTTGATAAAAATTTTCCAGTTTTTTTTTTAGCACAGAGCATTTCCCTCAGGCATCAGGCGGAACAAGCGGGGAAAAAGCCGTAAGTACAGGTGGTTTCGTCACCTGCAAGTCTTGTGGATTGTCGGGCTTCCCCGTCGGTGGGGACGGGAAAGTGTCGCTACAGCGCCGACGGCCAGCAGCAGCACGCTGGTTGGTTCCGGCACCTCGTATTTGATACGGAGCATGGGACGCAGCGACTCATCCGTTTCGTATTCTGACGAGTAGAACCCTACGCCGTCGGAATCGGTCGGCAGCAGCGCCCAGCCGAAGTTGGCTTCACCGTTGAGCCACGCGATCAGACTTTCGGTGACGTCTATCTCCAGAAGCCCTTCCGACACGCTGGAGGTGGTTGCATCCGCCTCGGCCAGGGCTTCGACATCGTCAGCGGAAATACCATCCATAAGGCTGTTCCAGGTGGCGGAGTCGCTCCAGTCCTGAAGCATGCGGTGAACCGTAAAGGCGCTACCTTCATTGGATACGTTCAACATGAGCGTAGCACAGAATATCTCTGAACCGGCGGGCACCTGTCCCTCTTCCGTACCGAACAGGTCATCGAACCGGATCAGCACGTGGTCCTCATGTCCGCTGCCGCCGGGATCGCTGCTATCGACTTTCAGCGTCGTCGTACTGCCGTAGGAAGAGTCCGGATACTCCTCCAGTACTTGTGTATCTGTCGTGCCGTCGTAGCCGTTCAGCCCCTCCTGGAAAGTTGTCTCTCTGACGTCGCCCGGCAGCGCCGCCTGGCCATTGACTGTGATTTCCGTCGCGCCAAACGTCACGTCGTAACTGAAATAGCTGTCGTCGTCTTTCAGGTACGCGTCCAGGGACGGGGAGTACGTTCTGACATTGATCCTGCTGTTCGGCACGTCGAATTCGATTTTCCGCAGGTAGCCCATGCCGCCTTCGGGATAGTCCTGGTAGTTGGACAACATTTCGATAACGTTTCCGCCGGCTGCGTTGGTCGAAATCTGCTGGTACTCGCCGTGCATGTGCCCGCACAAGGCCATGAAGATTTGCGAGTTGTTATTAATCAAGTCTTCCCAGATTGGCGCGCCTTCAACGATTCGGTAGCCTCCTACGTCAATGTAGCCGTGCGTCGTCACGATCGTCGGCACGCCCGGGTTGGCGTTGATTACCCCCTGCGCCCAGGACAGATGACTGGAGGTTGGTTCGAAGGTAAGGTTCAGGTGCAGGAAATCGTAACCACCGGCGGAAAACGTCTGGTAGTGACAAAGGTTGTCCGAAGACCCGCCGCCGTACCAGCTCTCGCCGGTGTATCGTGAAGCCCCCAGGTACGTTTGAAAACTGCTTATGTCGTCATGGTTGCCGCGTGAGACGCTGTACGGCACTAAAGCGGTATTGGAGGGATTGCCGTTTTCCAGCGTGTTCAGGGCGCCCAGGGAGCGATCCCATTCCGTGGGGTCGTTTCCACTTTGCGTGAAATCACCCAGGTGCGTCACAAAGGGAATATTCTCCGACGCGATGTTGTCGACGATCCACTGCGTCTGATTTTCGAAGTGCTGGATATGCGACGGATCGTCGCTGTAGTGCTGCGTGTCCGGCAGGGCGATGATGGTGAACGGATCCGCCGCATTCAAACTGGTTGATAAAACCAGTACAAGACAAACCGTAAGATACAACAAACCTCTCGACCTGGTGGTAGTAAGCGCCGTCATGTTGTTACCTCCAAACTGCATTCATACACGCCGCATAGACGAATACAAAACCCCCGTGGTCATGCGAACGGCGTCACACGCCCGACGCCGGAATCGGCGGCAAGGTTGTGGAACGCATCCTCCTGGGCCGATACGGGGACGGCACAAACCAACATGGTGATCACGCCGAGAACAGCATATCTCACTTTTGGGCCCTCGCTTCCGAAAAACGGTACTTCGGTTTCAGCCTTTCTTTCCAGTCAACGCACTAATTGGATAACAATAATATTACATATAGGATAACCAAAAAGATTGTATATAGTCTACCATTTTTTGTCAATCAAAAAACAACACGGGCACAGTGGGAGTGAGCGACCGGGTATTCTGGCATGATAAAGAAACAACAAATCCGACACAGAGTTCCTGAGGTACCGAGAAGAATTTTTCGATTTCGATTCTCTTGTTTTTCTCAGTTTCCTCAATACCTCAGTGTCGCTCTTTCTTATGTGCCCTTCGGTATTTGAGTCTTTTTCAAAGACAGCCAGAAAAAACACTCACACGTACAGTGGGAAAGGATTTTTCATTGTCTATTCATGGGAATAAAGGTGGAAGGAGAGAGTCGTCCATAAGGCACTCTAACAAAACCTGTTCGGCGTCCCCATAAAAAAAGCCAGACGGGACGGCGTGAAACTCAACAGCATTGCCTTTCGGCTGAGTTTTACTGCACCGCCCCTGTCTGGTGCGTGGGCTGATTCACACCGTCGTGGAAAAACCACGCCGGCGATACAACATCCTGGCAATTCAATATTTATCGTCCAGCCTGCGGCAAAGACGGTCCCGATCAGATACACGGCGATGCTGCCGTTGACGCCGCCGGCTGGGCAAACGTCTCAAGCAGGTCGGCGTACCCTTACCAGTTTGAAAGTGCCCGTTGTTTTTCACACCCCACGAAAACCGGATAAATTTTTTCTTGCCGCCTCAGGCGTCCGCCGAATCGCGGCTCGGCCTGGGATTTGGTTCGACTTCCCCCCACGGGCCTGCTACGATTTCTTCTCGTATCCATAAACACGGGACGTGAACACGTACACGGGAAAGGGTCAGCCGTATGCGATGGTCTTGGGTTGTTTTTCTCATCGCCCTGGGCGTCGGGGCCGTCGGTTGCCAGACGCCGCCGGCGGAAACCTCTTCCGGCGGAGCGGTCCGAACCGGCGACTTCCGCCAGGTCGTCAAAAGCGCCGAAACGAAGGTGTTTCCCGCGGTGGTCTTTATCAAGTGTCTCCAGGAGAGTCACGAAGCCGGCAAAAAGGTCACCAGCGAGATCGTCGGCAGCGGCGTGGTGATCACGCCCGACGGGCAGGTGCTGAGCAACTGGCACGTGGTGGACAAAGCCGTCGAGGTCCGCTGCCTGCTGTCGGACGGCCGGGCGTTCGACACCGACGTGATCGGAACCGACAAGGACACCGACCTGTCACTGCTGCAACTGCGGCTTCCCGCGAACACCGCCCCCCTGCCGTACGCGAATCTCGGCGATTCCGACGCCCTGCGCGAGGGGGACTTCGTGATGGCGATGGGCGCGCCGTGGGGCCTGAACCGTTCCGTGTCCATCGGCATCGTCTCCTGCACGCGCCGCTACCTGCCGGAGCACAGCGAGTACAGCCTCTGGCTGCAGACGGACGCCTCGATTTCTCCGGGCAATTCCGGCGGGCCTCTGGTCAACACCGCCGGGGAAATCGTCGGCATTAACACGCGCGGCGCCAGCAGCGGCGGCGACCTGGGCTTCGCCATTCCCGCCAAAACCGTTGGAATTATCGTCGAGCAGTTGCGCACGTATAAAAAAGTCAACTGGTCCTGGACGGGCCTGCAGCTTCAGCCGTTGAGGGATTTTCGCAAGAACATCTATTTTTCCGGCGAGAACGGCGTGATCGTCGCGGAAACGGACCCGGAAAGCCCGGCCCGTCGTGCGGGGATCAAGGTGCGCGATCGGATTCTGGACATCAACGGCATCGATACGACGGCGATGTGGGAGGAAGACCTCCCGGCCGTTCGACGCACGCTGGGCCTGCTGCCGAAAAACACCCCGGCCAAGGTGAGAATTCAGCGCGGCGAAAAAATCCTTACCCTTGAATTGACCCCGCGAGAAAAGGGCAAGGTCGAGGGCAAGGAACTCGACTGCCCGCGATGGGACGTGACCGTCAAGGCCATCAACCAGTTCGACAACGAAGACCTGTATTTCTACCGCACCGAGGGCGTGTTCGTGTACGGCGTGAAGTATCCAGGCAACGCCGCCTCGGCCGGCCTGCGGGAAAAGGACATCCTCCTGCGCATCGGCGAGAGCGAAGTCAAAACCCTCGACGACGTGCGAAAGGCCTATGACCGGGCCGTCGAAACCATCAAGACCAAACACCGCATCCTTGTGACGGTGCTGCGCAACGGGCTGATGCAACAGATGGTCCTGGACTTCGCCCGCGACTACGAGAAAGAATAGGGACTGGGGACTGGGGATTTGGGACTGTGGACTGAAAATAACGAAGAGAAAGTGAATGTTTGTTGCGTGTTGGATGATGAAGGAATACGAAAAATGAATCTCGCAAAAATGATGATTTTGTTGTTTTCGTTGATATGGTTCGCAAGTCCGTTATTGGCGCAGAGCAGCGCGCCGGCGACCGCACCGGCGGAGGAGGCGGACGAGGAACTCACGCCGGAGCAGACCGCCGACATCGCCGAGGCGATTCAGCCGGGCCTGGTCATCGTGGAATACAACCTGCGCTATGACAAGGGCGAGGAACCCTACGTAGCCGGCTGGCTGCCCAACGCCAACCCCTCAGGTCAATTTCTCGGCGAGTTGGTGGAACAGGAACGTCCCCTGCTCGTACCGGGCGTGCTGATTTCCGCTACCGAGGTACTCACGCTGGACCCGATGATCCACCCCCGCTTCCTGGAAAGCACGAAGGTCCGCTTCGGTGAGGAGCTTCTTGCCGCCAAGCCCGCGAAATATGCCCAAAAGGACCAGTACGCGATGATCCTTCGTCTCGCGGCGCCCTTCCAGACCGCCAGGCCGCTGGCGTTCGACGCCCAGGCCGAGGGGCCGTACTTCGGCGTGGTGATGCGAATGAACAATGCGCGATGGTCGCAGATCATCAAGCCGTTTTCTCCTGAAGTCATCACCGCCGAACGCTATAAACCGTTTTTCCTCACACCGCCGGCGTGTGTGTTCGTTTCGAGCGACGGCGCACCCGTGGGCGTGAACGCAAACACGCACATTTTCCTGGACGCCGAGTGGAAAGGTTCGCCCGGGAAGCTCTGGTCGTTCCTCTCCGCCGAGCGGCTCGCGGAGATGCTCGATACACTCAAAGGCCGCGCGGACAAGGGCGTGTTTCGCGTGACGCTGGGGTTCCGCAGCCCGAAGAAGGAGCAGAATCGCCTCGCCTTTCAGTACGACGAGGCGCCGGTGACGGAAATGCAGGTGGTCGGCCTGGGTGTGGATCCCAAAACCGTGCTGGTGCTGACGAATCTGCATCCCAAGACGACGGCCCGGCTGGAGCGCGTCCGGGTGCACGTGCCCGGGGCGAAATCCGTGAACGCCTCTTTTACGCACACGCTGAAGGATTACGGCGCGTTCGTCGCCTCGCTGGAAAAACCCCTTTCCGGCCGGGTTGTTTTGTCGGCGGAGAATATCCTGGACTACGAAGATTGCCTCCTCCCCGCCGTCGAACTGCGAATCCAGGGCGAAAAACGCGTGGCCTATTACCAGCACCGGCGAATCGGCGGATATACCCTGGGTTGGCGAAGCCAGGTGTATCCGAAACTGCACGGGCCGGAGGAGAACCTGTTCCTGTTTGACGAAAACGGCGAGTTGATCGCTTTACCCATCGCGCATCGCAGCAAGGTGCGGCAGGACCGGCACGACGAATCCAGCCCGCGGCTGACGGCGGCGATGTATCTTCGGGACGTGCTGGCGAAACTGGAGGACAACGTTGACGTATCCAACGTGCCGCTTTCCGAGGCCGAGGAAAGTCGCCTGGCCTGGCTGGGACTGGTGCTCCAGCCGCTGAACCCCGAACTGGCACGAGTGAACAAGGTCTCCGATCTGACGCGTAACGGGGAATCCGGCGCATTGATTTCCTACGTGTATCCCGACAGTCCCGCCGCCAGGGCCGGCTTGCAGCCGGGCGATATCCTGCTGCGCCTGCACGTGGAGGGCGAGCCGCGCCCCGTCGAAATCGAGGTCGAACGCGCGGGGCAGAGCTGGTTCCCGATGCTCTGGCAGAAATACGACGAAATTCCCGAGCAGTTGTTCGACCGCATTCCCCGTCCCTGGCCGCCGGCGGAAAACCACTTCACGCGCACGCTGACCGACCTGGGCTTCGGTAAAAAATTCACCGCCGAGTATTTTCGCGGCGGCAAGGTGCACAAGGAGAATTTCACCGTCACGCAGAGTCCGCCGCATTACGACACCGCCGAGAAGTACAAATCCAAACCTCTGGGCATGACCGTGCGCGACCTGACGTACGAGTTGCGGCAGTATTTCCGTCGGCCGGCCGGCGAACCGGGCGTGATTATCTCCAAGGTCGAACCGGGTTCGAAAGCCTCCGTCGCGGGCCTGAGGCCTTACGAAATCATCACCCACGTCAACGACAAACCGGTGATGGACGTCAAGGAGTTCAAGGCGCTGACAAAAAGTCCCGGCGAGCTTCGATTTGAGGTGAAGCGCTGGACCCGCGGCCGGGTGGCCAAGACCACGCTCAACGCCCCCGCCGCCACCCAACCGGCAAGTCAGCCGACAACATCGCCAGCCGATCCGTCCGCCTCGGAATGATCAGGCCTGAACCGAGGCGTGCTGATTGGCCTCGATGACGGCGATGGTTTCCCGAATGGTGTGGAACAGTTCGTCGGTATTGATGGGTTTGGAGACGTAGGAATCCATGCCGGCGTCGAGACAGACCTGCCGGTCGCCTTTCATGGCGTGGGCGGTCATGGCGATAATGGGCATATGCCGGCCTGTTTTCCGCTCTATCTGCCGGATCGCGGTGGTGGCTTCGAACCCGTTCATTTCGGGCATCTGCACGTCCATGAGGATCAGGTCGAAGGGTTTCGTTTCGTACAGATCCAGTACTTCCTGCCCGTTTTCCGCGACGGTGACCTCGTGGCCGTGCTTTTTCAGCAGCGCCACAGCCAGGGTCTGGTTGATGCGGTTGTCCTCGGCCAGCAGAATGTTGTACAATCGTCCTGCCACCGGCTGCTCGGAAGGGGTAAATTCCTCCTGCTCCTGCTGCTGGGAACCCATCGACGTCAAAATGGCGTCGAGCAGATCGGACTGGGAAACGGGTTTCATCAGGTAGTGAGCGATGTCCAGATTTTTGCCTCGGGCCGCGCTGGTCTGGCGACTCGCCGAGGAAAGCATGATGATGACGGGCTTCTCCAGGTTTTCGCGGGACTGCATGTTCTCGACGACCTCAAAGCCGTCCATGTCCGGCATACAGACGTCAAGAACCATCAGGGGATAGGGACTGCCGTCCTGCTGGGCGCAGGACAGGGCCTGCAGGGCGGCCGGCCCGGACCCCACCGCGAAAGGTTTCATCTTCCAGTTCGAGAGGGTTTCCTGAAGAATCTGCCGGTTGGTGCGGTTGTCGTCCACCACGAGAACCGGCATGCCCTCCAGGCGGGAAGGCAGGATACGGGACGATTCGTCGAAATCCATTTTGGACGTCTGGAGGGTAATGGTAAAGCGAAAATTGCTTCCCTGGTTGATTTCGCTGTCCAGTTCGATCTCGCCGCCCATCAATCGCACAAGCTGCATGCTGATGGGCAACCCCAGCCCGGTTCCGCCGTATTTGCGGGTGGTAGAGCCGTCCGCCTGTTCGAAGGGCTCGAAGATGCGCGTACGCTTGTCCGGTGCGATTCCGATTCCGGTGTCGGAGACGGTGAATTCCAGTTCGACGCCGTCGTCCGTCTGGGAGAGCAGGCAGACGCGGACGACGATTTCCCCCGACTCGGTGAATTTGACGGCGTTTCCAATCAGATTGTTCAGAATTTGCCGCAGCCGTACGGGATCGCCGATCAGATCGTCCGGCACGTTGGATTTGACGTCCAGAAGGAGTTCCAGCCCTTTTTCCTCGATCTTGGCGGCAAAGACGCGCGCCACGGAGGAAATGCAGTCGTGCAACCGGAAAGGAATACAGTCCAGTTCCAGCTTTTTCGCCTCGATTTTGGAGAAGTCCAGAATGTCGTTGATGACCGCCAGCAGGGCGTCGGCGGATTCCTTCACGGCGATAAGATAATTGCGCTGCTCCGAGGTCATGCTCGTGTCCAGCGCCAACTCCGTCATGCCGATGACGCCGTTCATGGGAGTGCGGATTTCGTGAGACATATTGGCCAGGAACTGGGACTTGGCGGAGTTGGCGGCCTCGGCGACCTCCTTGGCCTGGCAGAGTTCCTCCTCGGCCTGCTTCCGCTCGGTAATGTCCCGGGCGGTGCAGACGATGCAGGAAAAACTGCCGTCAGGATTCCGTATGGGCGAACCGCTGAAGAGCACGGGAATCGATTTTCCGGACCGGGTGACAAAACGGGTCTCCACGTTCTGGATCGCAAGCCGCTTGTGAATCAGGTCGCCCACGGGATCCGCCACCGCGTCGTCCTCGACGAGAAGAAGAGACGGAAGCTCGCGATCCTGAAGCTCTTGCGACGTATATTCCAGCAGCTTCAGTGCCGCCTGGTTGAAGCTCTGAATCGATCCGTCGGGGCCAAGCACCAGAAGGGCCTCGTTCATGTTCCGAATGATGTTGTCCACGTAATCCTTGGAAACCGTCTTCTGCTCCAGTTCCTCTCCCATGGTGCGCAGCGCGCGGGAAAACTCCTCCAGTTCGTCTCCCCCCTGCATCTCGATCGAACTGGTGAAGTTGAACCGCTCGTTGATATCGTCCACCCGCCGGGCCAGGGCGACGATCGGGCGGGTGATACCCCGCCGCAACAGAACGTACAGGAAAATCAGGGACGCCACGAACATGATGGAACCGATGACGATGTTGGACACCACCGCCTTGCGAACCAGCGAATCGACCAGCGCCTGCGGTACGCCGATGTGAATACAACCGATGCTCTCCGACTTCCACAAAATGGGAACCGCCAGCTCATAAAATTCCCCCGAAGGAACAAACTGGTAGCTTTCCTCGTCGGAAACCAGGCGATCATGTTTGGCCAAAGAAGCAACGTTCACCTTCACGTCTTCTTTGTGATATTGATACAGCACCTCGTCGTTCCGATCCGTAATGAAACAATAACTCAGGTGGGGATTGGGATCGACCAGGCTTTGGAGGTAGGAACTCATGCCGGAGAATCCGTCGAGCGGCAGGTCGTTCAGGTTGTTGTAGATGACCCCCCGCAAATGCCGGGACATGACCAGCGCCTCTTCCTCCAGCCCCTTCTTCTTCGCCGTCCGAAGGTCCAGAATATTGAAGACCGCGATGACCAAAAACCCCAGCGTAAACGCCGTAATGGTGATCGCCGAAAGCTTCCAACTAATGCTTACCTTCTTCATAATGCACACCCCTACTGTGTCTGCCGGATAAACGTTATCCTTTTTTGGCGCATAAATCATCTGTCTCGGATGGCCATCCATTTCTAAAGTAACCGAAGCATATCGACACCCACAAAAAAACAACAACGTCGCGGAATACTTTTTTCTTACTTGTTCGGATTCAGTAATATTCGCTTTTGCAGCCAAAACCACTGAAGAAACGGGGGAATCTTTACTTCTCCCGTCCGGGCGGCGGGCGGCCAGATCGTCACCCGCTGTCCGTTCTGCCACTGGACCCAGTTGCCCAGAATAGCCGTTTGGGGATCATACCCGAATACACATTGATGACGTTTGTCAAACCGCATCCGTCCCCGCACAACGGGAAGATCGGTTTTTTCCATCGCGGGAATCAAAACATCCGGTTTCAAGCCGCCGGCTCGTTCCACGGAGTCTTTCAAAAGATAGATCGCCTCATAGCTCGCCACGGAAGCCAGACTTCTGGGCGGGACGCCCCAACGTTTATTGTAGGCCTTGAAAAACGGCCTGGACCGCGACGTTACGTCCGAAAGCGTCACACCCGCTTCCGAAAGGGTAACAACCGAATAGGCGCATTTTCCGTTGGTTTTTTCCCAGAATCCCGCGTCCTCCGCCGCTTCGACAAATCCCAAAGGCAAGGCCGGTATCTCCATGCTTCTCCACTGCTCAAACAAATGCGCCGAATTCGGACTGTAATACCATAGAAACAGAAGCTGTGCCCCGGAAGATTTACATTTCTTCAAATACTTCGTGAAGTCCGCTGTTTCGGTGGGAACCGACTCGTGCCCGACGATCTCCCAGCCGTCCCGCACGACGATTTCTCTTACCAGCGCCGCGGCGTCCCGACACATCAGAGAGTCCTGATTCAAAATGAACATTTTCCTGAACCCGTAATCGTCCTTCAGGAATTTCAACAGATCCCTGGCTTCGGATATATACCAGGCGACGCTTCCGCTTATGCGGAAGGAATTTCGATATTTTTGGGGATCCGAGGCGAATTTCTTTTTGTCCCATTGGGCGGTGATGCACCCGGTCGAGACAAGATGTACCACGTCGTGCTCCGCCACCACGTCCATCGCCGCCAGGCCGTACTCGGACAGACAAGGCCCGCCGATCAACACGTCCGGCGTCTTCTCCGTCAGCAGCGTTCTGAGTTTCTCCATCACGGCCTTTTCCGAAACCTTCGGATTCAGGTCCTCGGTGTCGAGCACTTCCAGACGGATAGGATATTTCTTTCCCTGGAGAGAAATTCCACCCTTGGCGTTGATTTCCTCCGCCGCCAGCGTCAAACCCCGCAGGCCGTTCTGGCCGTAGGAATAGTTCAGCGGGAGCGGACAACCCACCACGACGGCGTCTCGCTGCCGCTGAGCCACCGCGAGGGAAGAAATCACACCCAGCGAAATCATAACCCCAAAAAAGAAAAAGAACCGTTTTTTCATCTCTCACCCCATGGGTTCCAACAAAACGTATCATCCCGGATTTTCGAGAAACTTGTAAACCGTTCAGCCTGCGGAGGCCTCTTCCCGGGCGACAATCGTGCATCCCCATAGATGTTCCCCCCGCGGGGAGAGTCCTCGTCTACTTGTAGTATCGGAACGGGAGAAGCGAATTTTGGGCAGGATTTTCCCGTAGTAATGTGATTCTTTTACACAAAAAACGCCGGTGGGCGGGTTCGGAAACTCCGAGCCGCCCACCGGTTCAATGTCTCCGCCCCAACGGGGCGTTCGAACGTGTTTGTTGTCTTTGTTATTTCTGCCACGTCAGCCACGGCGGAATTTTCAGATCGCCCGCCTTGATCGCCTGCGGCCAGATCGTCACACGTTGTCCCTCCTGCCACTGTGCCCAGTTGCCCAAAAGGGAGGTTTTGGGATCATAGCCGAACAGCGCATGATGATTCTTGTCGAAACGCAGTTGCCCGCGCACGACCGTCAGATCAGTCTGTTCCAGGGCTTTGACCAGGGCGTCGGTATCAAGACTTTTTGCCCGTTCCACGGCGTCCTTCAATACATACATCGCCTCGTAACTGGCGGCGCAGGACGTGCCCCGCGGGGGAGCGCCCCATCGATTCTCATAGGCTTCGTAGTACGGTTTGGCCTTGGGGGTAACGTCCGAAGGCGTCACTCCGGCTTCCGAAAGAGTGATGATGGAATAGGCGCATTTTCCCCTGGTTTTTCTCCAGAAATGGGGGTCTTCCGCCACTTCCACGTAGCCCATCGGCAAGGCCGGCACTTCCATGTTCCGCCATTGCTCAAACATCGGGCCGGTATTGGGACTGTAGTTCCACAGAAACAGCAACTGAGCGCCGGAATCCTTGCACTTCTGGAGATACGGCGTATAATCCGTCGTTTCGGACGGAACCGCCTCCGGCCCAACGACCTCCCAGCCGTCTTCCGCGGCGAATTTCTTGACGATCCCCGCCGCGTCGCGGCACATGAGGGTGTCCTGAATGAGAATAAACACCTTGTTGAAACCGTATTCCTTTTTCAGAAATCCCATCAGATCACGGGTTTCCTTAATATACCAGGCGATATTTCCACTGGTACGGAATGACTTGCGATACTTCGCCGGATCGGAAGCGAACTTCACCACCCACTTGGGGGTGTAATTCCCGGAAGAAGCGACATGTACCACGTTGTGTTTGGCGATGACATCCATCGTGGCTACCGCATATTCGGATCGGTTCGGACCTCCGACCAGTACATCCACTTTTTTGTCGGTAATCAAACCCTCGACTTTCGAGAGGGCGTCGGCTTCGGAAACCTTCGGATCCAGGTCGCCGGTATCCACCACTTCCAGCTTGATGGGCAGTTTCTTGTCGCCCAGTTGAATTCCCCCGGCTGCGTTGATTTCTTCCGTCGCCAGCGTAATGCCTTTCAAGCCGTTTTGCCCATAGGACGCACCCAGGGGCAGCGGACAGCCCACGACAACGGCGTCCCGTTCCGCGTGAACGACGCCCGCCGTGAAACTTATCACAACCATGAGAACCCAGACTACATGCGATGGCATTTTCATTTTCAGTCTCCTTGCAAAAAAATCCGAAATGGAACAAGAAACCGTCATTTTGTGTATCCGTACAAGAAAGGCATTTCATAAAGAGCACGTTCGCGTTCAACCGATCGAATACCCCATGTATATTTCAAAAAACCATTTCTTCCTGAGATCACCGGTTTTCATCGGAAGGCTTTATGAAAGAATTTAGGTTTTTCACCCTACAACATCCCCAGCCGAATATTTTTTTACGGAACACGCGAAAAAAACACCGGCGAGTGGGTTGGGAAACTCCAACCCGCCCGCCGGTTCGGATTTTTCACCCCGTGATCGGGGCGTTCAAGAATTATGGGTTTTCACGTTACTTTTGTATTTTCAGCCAGGGCGGCATCTTCAGTTCGCCTGCCTTGATAGCCGGCGGCCAGATCGTCACTCGTTGTCCGTCCTGCCACTGAGCCCAGTTTCCCAGAATGGACGCTTTCGGGTCGCCGCCGAATACGCACTGGTGGTCCTTGTCAAACTTCAACTGGCCCCGCACGGTCGTCAGGTCGGTCTGTTCCAGCGCCTTGATGACGGCGTCGGTATCCAGGCTGCCCGCCCGCTCGATGGCGTCCTTCAGCGCGTACAGGGCGTCGTAGCTGGCCGCCGAACCGGTGGCTCGCGGAGGAGCGCCCCAGCGATTGTCAAAGGCCTCGTAGAACGGTTTGGCCAGCGGCGTCACGTCCGAGGGCGTCACACCCGCCTCTGAAAGTGTGATGATGGAATAGGCGCATTTTCCCTTGGTGATTTTCCAGAAGCCGGGGTCCTCAGCCGCTTCGACGAATCCCATCGGCAGGGCCGGCACTTCCATGTTTCGCCATTGCTCAAACATGTCCGCCGTGTTGGGACTGTAGCTCCACAGGAACAATAGCTGCGCCCCGGAATCCTTGCATTTCTGGAACTGGGCCGAGAAATCCTTCGTTTCGGTGGGGGCGGCTTCTTCCCCGACCACCTGCCATCCGTCGGCGGTGGCAACCTTTTTCACGATCGCCGCGGCGTCCCGGCACATCTGAACGTCCTGAATCAGGATGAACATCTTGGTAAATCCGTATTCCTTTTTCAGGGCGGCCAGCAGTTCCTTCGCCTCCTGGATGTAGAAGGCGATGTTTCCGCTCATCCGAAACGACTTGCGGTACTTCGCCGGATCGGTGGCGAATTGCGCCGTCCATTTCGGCGTGTAACATCCGGTACTGACGATATGCACCACGTTGTTGTCGGCGATCACGTTCATCGCCGCCACGCCGTACTCCGAACGGGCCGGTCCGCCGATCAGGAAGTTGGCCTTCTTGTCGGTGATCAGCGATTTGACCTTCGCCAGCGCATCGGCCTCGGACACCTTCGGATCCAGGTCGCCTGTGTCCACGATTTCCAGCTTGACGGGTAGTTTCTTTCCCCCTACCGTGATTCCGCCCTTTTCATTGATTTCCTCCGCCGCCAGCGTCAGGCCCTTCATGCCGTTTTGGCCATAGGACGCGCCCAGGGGCAGGGGGCAGCCCACGACGACGGCGTCCTGCGCGACGGCCTGGGGAGAAAACAGACACAACAAGGCAAGCATTCCCAGAACCAGTAATGTATACACGTGCGTTTTCAATGGATTTCTCCTTTCCGCAAAAGATCAACATCCGAGGGAAAAGCGGCGCCACGCCGCTCTACGCGTTTTCGTTACCGTATTGTCAGCCCATTTCCGCAAGCCGAGAGAAAAATGAAGCGTCCGCCCAGCCTTCCCAGCCGTCTTCCGCCCCGGACAACAGACGGAGCGTCTGTTACACCTTTAACCCAGTATCGGAACAAGATTTCCAAATCTTTGTACAAGATTCGGTATTTTTTATTCGGGCCTTTTCGCCGCGCTTCGAGAGGCTTTGATGCCGTCTGGCGGCCTGTTTCGCGGGCCGCGGCATCGGAAGGATACCCTTTATTTTTCTTTATACGTTTCGGGAAACTTACCGGACAAGAGGTTTCGCTATTATCTCGTTTTCAGCCAGAACCATTGCAGCCAGGGAGGCATTTTCAATTCCCCCGTCTTGGCCGCCGGCGGCCAGATCGTCACCCGCTTTCCGTCCTGCCACTGGGCCCAGTTGCCCAGAATCGAATCCGTCGGATTGTACCCGAATACACACTGATGGGTTTTATCAAACCGCAGACGCCCCCGAACGACGGGCAGATCGGTCTTTTCCAGGGCGGGCACCAGTTTGTCCGGTTTCAGGCTGTCGGCCCGTTCGATGGCGTCCTTCAGCAGATACACCGCCTCGTAGCTCGCGGCGGACCCCGTGGCTCGCGGAGGCACGCCCCATCGATTCTCGTAGGCGTTGTAAAAATCTCGGGAAAGACGCGTCACGTCCGAGGGCGTCACCCCCGCCTCGGAGAGGGTAATGACCGAGTACGCGCAGCTTCCCTTGGTTCGTTTCCAGAAGGCGGGATCCTCGGCCGCTTCCACGAATCCCATGGGCAAGGCCGGGATTTCCATGCGTCTCCATTGCTCAAAAATCTTCGCGGAGTTCGGACTGTAGGTCCATAAAAACAGCACCTGTGCGCCCGTTTTTTTGCATTTTTTCAGCGCCTCCCGAAAGTCCGTCGTTTCCGTGGGAGCCGCCTCCTGCCCGACGACCTCCCATCCGTCGGCGATGGCGACTTTCCTGACGATCTCCGCCGCGTCCCGGCACATCAGCACGTCCTGGATCAGGATGAACATTTTTTTGAACCCATATTGCTTTTTTAACATCGCCAGCAAACCCTTCATTTCCTCGATATACCACGCGATGTTTCCGCTCATTCGAAACGACCGGCGATATTTTTTCGGGTCCGAAAGATATTTCACCTTGTTCCATTTCGGGGTGTAGCAACCGGTGGTGACGATATGCACCACGTCATGCTTTGCAATGACGTCCATCGCCGCCAGGCCGTATTCCGATCGGGCCGGCCCGCCGATCAGCACGTCCGCCTTTTTTCCGGTAATCAGCGACTCCACCTTCTCCATCGCCTCGGCTTCGGAAACCGTTGGATTCAGATCGCCGGTGTCGAGGATGACCAGTTGAATGGGGAGCTTTTTCCCCTGAATCCTGACTCCGCCACTTTCATTGATTTCTTCCGCCGCCAGCGTCAGGCCCCTCATTCCATTCTGGCCGTAGGACGCCGTTAAGGGCAAGGGACAACCCACAACAATCACGCCGCCGGCAACGTCGGCATGGGAAGCCGCCGCGCTGAAAAGAAGAATCAGCCCGAGAAGAAAAACCCCTTGCGTTTTCATACTATTCTCCTTCGCTCGCGTGAAAGAAAAACGGAAAATCATTTCGTTTTTATCGCGTTTTTAACCAGAACCACTGCAGCCACGGGGGCATTTTCAATTCTCCCGACTTGGCCGCCGGCGGCCAGATTGTTACGCGCTTTCCGTCCTGCCACTGCGCCCAGTTGCCCAAAGCGGAAGTTTCCGGGTCATACCCGAGGATAAACTGATGATTTTTATCAAAACGAATCCGTCCCCGCACGACCGGAAGATCCGTCTTCTCCAAGGCGGGAATCAGTTTATCGGGATCCAGGCTGTCGGCCCGTTCGACGGCGTCTTTCAAAACGTACATCGCTTCATAACTCGCGGCGCTGGAGGTGCCCCGAGGAGGTTTGCCCCATCGCTGTTTGTATGCATTGTAATATGCTCTTGATAATGGGGTTACATCCGAAAGTGTCACGCCCGCTTCCGAGAGGGTAATCACGGAATAAGCACACTTCCCCTTGGTTTTCTTCCAAAAGTCCGGATCTTCCGCGGTTTCGACGAATCCCATAGGCAAAGCCGGTATTTCCATGTTTCGCCACTGCTCAAACAGGTACGATGTATTGGGACTGTAGTTCCACATGAACAGAACCTGCGCGCCGGATTTCTTACACTTCTCCAGATAGTTCGTGAAATCCGTCGTTTCGGAGGGAGCGGATTCCTGTCCAACAATTTCCCATCCATCTTCCGTGGCGACCTTTTTGACAATCTCCGCCGCGTCCCGGCACATCAGGGTGTTTTGAATCAGGATATACATTTTCTTGAAGCCGTAATTTTTCTTCAGGAACTTCAGCAGGTCTCGGGTTTCCTTAATGTACCACGCGATATTTCCGCTCATGCGAAACGAACGACGATATTTTTTGGGGTCCGAGGCAAATTTCACACTGTGCCATTTGGGTGTATAACAGCCGGAGGACACAATGTGCACCACGTTGTGTCCGGCGACCACGTCCATCGCCGCCACACCGTACTCGGAGCGATTCGGGCCTCCGACCAGCACGTCCACGTTCTTCTCGGTGATCAGTTTCTCCACCTGCGCGTTCGATTCCTCCACCGAAACCTTCGGGTCCAGGTCGCCCGTGTCGACGATCTCCAGTTGAATCGGATATTTCTTTCCGTGAAGCAGAATTCCCCCCTTGTCATTGATTTCTTCGGTCGCCAGCGTCAGGCCCTTCAAGCCGTTCTGCCCATACGACGCCCCAAGTGGCAGGGGACAACCCACAAGAATAGTTTTCCGTTCCTCCCCGTACGTGAAGGAAACCAGGCATACAAGAAGGAAACACCCCCAAAGTACCGGTGACCGTTTCATTTTTATTCTCCCCATGGATGAGTGGATTTTGATGATAACAAACCACCCGATTCTTCTCAACACAAAAAACAGCTTTGGGTACTGCGGTTATCGGAAGGAATACTCTCCCCGATCCCATGCCATTGATTTTATCGGAACGGAAAGATCAAACATTTAACACATCCTATGGGATAGGTGAATTCCGATCTCCTGTGGTTACACCGCCCATAAAAAAACCGGCCCATCCCCTCAGGGACGGGCCGGTCAACAAGTACGTCTTACAACGAACCTAACACCGGTTTAGAACTTCCAGGTCAGCTCGATACGGAACACGGCGGTCGTGTCCTGGCTGTGCGGGAAGATCACCTGCGCCGGGGTCGCCGCGGGCGTGGTGTTGTTGGCCGCCGCGTTGGCGGGGTTGTCGTTGGTGTGGATCGGGTTCTCGATCGCCACCAAGCCGCCCAGCGTCAGGAAGTCGTCGATGTTGTAAATGGCGTGAATGACATGCGCCTGGTTGTTGGGATACAGCAGGTCTGGGCTGATGAAGCCCGGAACAATCGAGCCGTATTCCATGTAGTAGTACGAATAGGCGATGGAGAAGTCGCCTTTCTTGCGGTTTTCGCCGACCTTGATGCCGACGCCGTAGGCGTTCGGATCGCTCTTGAAGTGCCGATCCGCGCCCAAGCCGCCCAGCGTCGAAGCCGTACCGGGAACCCACGAGGGATTCTTCAGCGTGCTGTAGTCGTCCTTGCAGTTGCGGACGTAGCTGAACCAGGCCTCCCATTTCTGGAACGGCACGGGCAGGAAGTCCATCTTCCAGCCGACCTTCGTGGTCAACTCAAGGATGCCGAAGTCCGCCGAGGCATAAGCTTCGGTCGCGGCGGCCTGGTTCTGCGCCGGGGTCTGCCCGCCGGGGCCGGAGGCCCACTGGCCGTCGGCGCCGTAGCGTCCCAGCCAGCCGCCCGTGGAGGCGTCGGCGTTGTAGTACTTGTAGTACGTCGCGCCAAAGAACCAATCCACGGCGTTGGCGATCTTCCAGTCAAAGCCCAGGCTGTAGCTCATCATGACGGTGTCACGAAGGGTCGAGCCGGCTGCCATACCCACGGCATCCCGCGTGCCTTCCTCGTTGACCATCCAGAAGCCGATCTGGCCGTACGGCTTGAAGTCGCCGAAGAACGGCGCGACGTAATCCACGTAGATACCTTCAGGATTCAGCGCGTCGCTCCAGGTCATCGCCGTGAGAGTCTTGATCGGGTTTCGGACTTTACCGCCGCCGATCTCAAGCCCCTTGGCCCAGTTGGGTTTGTACTTGGCGTACATCAGGTGAATCCAGATGGGCTTCTTGGAGAAGTCACCGGTCAGCGTCTGGTGCGCCGCGTTGGGGGCCGCGTCGCCGGTGGACAGCTGGAAGCCGACTTCCATCTGCTTATCCCACCAGGTCTTCACCAGGCCGAACAACAACAGCGTACGAATGCGGTTGCGATTCTTCCGTTCGCCGATCTGCGGGGTGCCGGCGTCGCCGCCGCCGCGCTTGCCCTGGAAGGTCAGGCTCTCGGCACGCAGACGGAACAACCCGTAGAACTTCAGGTCCTTCATCCATGCCGGCAAAGCGGGAGCGGCCTGGGCGTCGTCCAGGATTTCCTTCATCATCTTGGCGAGCTCTTCCTTCTCGATCTGTCCGGACTTCTGTGTTTCCATTTTCTCCAGGCGCGCATTCAACCGTTCGATTTGCGCCTTGAGATCCGATACATCGTCGGCCGCCGCTATGGGCGCCAGCGACAGCATCACAATTGCGGTGATGCATCCCAGGATAATGGCATTCCTTTGCATGTTTGCTCCTTTCAGGTTTTACATGCTGCCGTATTTTTACCGAATGCTGGATTGCCCTGCCGCCCCAGTGCGACAGAGTCACAATGTTTCAACAACAAGATATCGGTAAGATGACCTTAAAAAGCCTTGAATGTAAAGTTAAGATTGCGCTAAGAAGAAAAATTTTTTCCACTTCCATCGTATTTGTGGAAAACTTTTACTTGTTAAAGGGCCGCACAAACGCCTCAAAACGTCTTATAACCTTAAAGCTCAAAGCATACCTCACCCTTACTGCTATGCAGAACCATCGGCCAAATTCATTTGGGGACTACAGGAAAAATGGCTCTGTTGAAATCATGAAAAACAAAGAAAGTCAGCCACAGAGGGCACAAAGGTCACAAAGAAGAAAAAAACAGGACCTGTTTGTTGTTTTTCCTTTGAGACCTTTGTGTCCTTTGTGGCAAAAAAATCTTTTCAACAAAGCAAGGAAAAATCATATCCGAAAACCGCCGCGAAATGCTCCACGATCCGGGGCTTGATTTCCTCCACGCTCAGATCCTTTCCCAGAACGCGCGACAGGGACGTTACGCCCTTGTCCGCCAGGCCGCAGGGAACGATCAAGCCGAAACGGCTCAGGTCCGTACATACGTTCAACGCCACGCCGTGATACGTCACCCATCGGTGCACCGCCACGCCGACGGCGGCGATCTTTTCCCCAACTTTCTCAAGTTCCCCAGGCCGGCCCGGCGAATCCCCCCCCGCCGAGGCACAAGCCGGCCGCGTCCAGACGCCCGTCGTCCCGGCCCTGGACTCACCACGCACCCCCTCGACGCCGAACTCCGCCAGCGTGCGAATGACGGCCTCCTCCAATCCGCGAACGTGATCCCGCACGCCCCGCCCCGGCGGATGGAGCCGGCGAATCGCATAGAGCACCAGTTGCCCCGGGCCGTGATACGTCACCTCCCCGCCGCGCGTGGAGCTGCGCACCTCGATGCCGAGGGCCTGAAGCGATTGGCGGGATTGAAGAATATCGCTGTCCTTGCCGCGCCGGCCCAGAGTGATAACGGGTGGGTCGTGCTCCAGCAGCAGCAGATAGTCCGGCGCGTCCGGGCCGCCGGCCTTGACGCGATCCAGCAGTTTTTTTTGCATTTCCAAGGCCGCGTCGTATCCGACACGCCCCAGGTCATGTACGTGCAGTTCCGGCATGAATCCATCATCGTGCAAACCGCCCCGCCCTGCAAGCTCCCCTTTTCCCGCCGCCGCGCCCGGCGGCATCCGTCGGCGATATCCGATAAAGAAACTTGACGCGCAGGCCGAAATAGGTATAAGTATAAGGTTCCATGCGGGCGTAGCTCAGTGGTAGAGCGTCACGTTGCCAACGTGAATGTCGTGAGTTCGAGCCTCATCGCCCGCTGTGAAAAAGGCTCGACGGTAACTACCGCCGGGCCTTTTACTTGCGCCGCAAGCCACGCCCCAAGCGCCTCTTACAACCCCTCCCGCGACGAGATTTCCGAACCCCCCAACCACTGCCAACCGGTGCCAACGCCTGCCAACCAGTGCCGCGGCGCGCTGCAATGGCGCTGCATTCCGCCACGCTCTGCTGCAACCGTGCTGCCTGCCATGGTGAGACCCAAGGGGTGAAAAAGGAGCATAAAACTTTTAACTTCCTGTAAAAACCTCTATTTCCTTGACAAATTTGGATATCAACGTATACTTCTCCTTGGCTTTGCTTAATTAGCTCAGGCTTGCTTAGGGAGCGTCAGGCTTTGCATTAGCCGCTTTTCTTCGATACGGGCAAGGAGCGTTCTCGCTCATTCGCCTCCTGCCATAGGCCATCTCGGCCAAGTTCCCACCTGTATGATGTGTGTCTATACGTTTCCTTGTTTCACAAAAAGGAGCAAGTGATAGCCGGACGCGGTATTTCAATAGGCCTCTCGATATAGAAGCGGTTCAAAATACAGTCATCTTTACAAAAGAAAGGGAATACAAATGAAAAACATGCACCAGATACTTTCTGTCATAGTGCTTCTTTCCGCAACATCAATACACTCCATTGCGGAAATTGGTTTTACGGAAGGTGAATACTGGGAAGGGATGATATCCTCCACGCATTGCGATGGCAGGACAGGCATAATTTCCATTCACGAAGAAGCGCGACAATCTCCATCATTGCGGGACAAACCTTTGGCTTCCGCGTCTATACTAACGACAACCGATGTGGCTCCGCTTCGGTTGTTGTCTCATCCTTTGACGTTGTTCCCGAGCCAGCGACGCTGGGTTTGCTGGTCTTCGGTGCGATGACCTTACTGCAGCGTAAGCGAAAATAATCCTTTTTTCGAAGTATGCACGAAGGAGAAAAATAATGTCCAGGAACAGTATCTTAATCCGGATTCTTATGGTAGGGATTTCGTTGTTATTTCTTTCCGGGATTACCCAGGCGGCCCATTTCGGTGTTCAATGGGCGACGAACGACACCGGCGGGCAAAAAACCAAATTCTATTTTGAGAAGAAACCCGGCGACGATTGCCTCAGCGTTTCACTCAACGGAACACCAATGGTGTGGGATGATGACGAAGCAGAATTAAAATATTTCGGCACATACGAATCGGGGAATTACGATTTGGTAATTCAATATACCGGCGGTGGGTTGTCGGAATACAGTTTTGTGGTGGAGAGTATCCAGGCCGATGATCTTCCTGAAGTGGCCACGATTCTTACCCCCACCGAGGGGGAATCGGTCGTTGGAACCTATACGATGACCTGGAGTCACAACACCCGTGCAGGCGAAGTGGTTGAAGCGTATTTCGAGAAAGAAGGATATAAGCAAATCCTTTATGGCGAAGATACTCCGTGGGAGGACTATAGTTGGACACTGGAAGGAATTCCTGCTGGGGATGGTGAATTTGAAGTCAAATACGAGAACGATATCACAGCAACACAAATCTCCGACTGGCAACTCATCAGTGGTTCTGACGTGATTACCAACATCCGAGCGGAAGCCTGTTCCGAAGTATCGGTTTCCATTACACCCGAACCGGCGACGCTGGGATTGCTGGTTGTGGGTGGCTTGGCCTTGTTTCGCCGCAAGCGGAACTGATTTGGATTTCAATTTTCACATTCAAAGGGCGGCTCGGAATGAGTCGCCCTTTTTTATGATTTGAACAAGGGTGTGTCTGGGATTGTCTACGGCAATCGCGGGAACACTGTGGAGTTCTTCCGCCAGGGGGAGGAGTTTTTCGTCGGTGTATACGGCTGCCGTCAGGCGTGGGTCGGTGTGACGCATGAGGGCCTGGGCGGTGCGGGGGCTGACTTTGTGGGCGGCCAACATCGTACTGAGTGACACTCGCAGGCTGTGAAAATCCACGAATCGACCGGCTTCGTCCTTGTCCGGGATTTCCGCCAGCGTCAGGTCGGCTCGCAGGCATTTCATATCCGGGATCGTCGGTGCCGCCAAGAACCTTAAGCCCAACGTTCCCGCGACGCAGCCGGCGACGGAGGTCTACGATGCTCCCGCTTTTGATTAACTTATACCAATTCAACAAATTATAGGCCGATCACTCTGCTCATCAGTATCGATCCAATATGAAAACAATAGCTTCTTCTGATAGT
>JAFGEJ010000198.1 GCA_016931655.1 Phycisphaerae bacterium | reverse complement strand
GCGATGGCGCTCGCCGGCCTCGGACAGCGCCTGGGTTATCTCGCGTCCGATCACGTGCTCCCGGAGCAGTTCTTCCATGACCCGCCGGTCCTCCGCCGACAGCGAACGCGTATCCAGCTCCCGAAACAGGACGTCCTCTTCCTTTCCGTGGTGCGTGCGATCCGCATACACGCGGATGAAATCCACCACGGCCTCCACGAGTTGCGGGGCCACCTCGCTGTTCGAGCGAATTCGGTCCAGGGCGTTTCGGACGACGGCGATCATCCGTTCAATCAGGCGATGTTCCACCATCAGGGGGCCTCGGGCCTGCATGGTCGGCTCCTTTCTTCCCGTTTTTATATGGAATGGGTTTCCACGACAGTATAGCGACGCGGCCGGCGTTCTTAAACGGCAAGCTTGAAAAAGCACAATTTATGCGTCTGCGGATTCGTCATTCCGCAGAGCCGTCATGGCCTTATATTCCCGGCGGAGATAGGCTTCGTCGAGATGGGGGCGGATATGCGACCACGGCAGGGGGGCGTCGAGCGGCAATTCCTCGTGGACGACGGCGTCGAAGTCCAGGCCGGTTTCCGCCAGGGCGCTTTGCCATGTTTCCCACCGCCAGTGTTCCGTCCAGGAGTCCATGCGGGCGCCGTTTCGCCAGGCCGTCAGGATCACCTCGCCGACTTCGCGTCCGCCGCGAGACAACAACCCCTCCAGCAGCGATTGCTCGATGCGGTGGAACTTGAACGTGATCGGCGAACGGGCGGACAGCTCCCTCAGCCGTTCCCGCACGGACCAGAAATACTCCGCCCGGCGTATGGCCGACCATTGCATGGGCGTGTGCGGCTTGGGCACGAACCACGAGACGGCCGCCGTCACGGCGCCCCGCCGGCCGTCCACGTCGCGGCGCGTGTCGGACAGGCGGAGGCACAGGTCGAAGATCGCGTCGATATCTTCAGGCGTTTCGCCCGGCAGGCCTGCGATGAAATACACCTTCACGCTTCGCAGTCCCGCCCGCCAGGCCGCCTGCACGCCCGCGAGCATGTCGGCCTCGGTGATCCCCTTGCGAATCGCGTCGCGGAGGCGTTGCGAGCCGGCCTCCGCGGCGAGGGTCAGCCCCGTCGGGCGGACGGCGCCGGTGAGCTTCGGCAACAGGCGCAGCTGCGCGTCGGCCCGCAGCGACGGCAGGGAAATCGACACGTGTTGGCCCGCGAACTCGGCGTTCAGTTTCTCGATCAGTTCGTCCAGGTTGGGATAATCGCTCGCCGAGAGGCTCAGCAGCGAAATTTCGCGGAAGCCCGTCGCGGCGATTCCCACGCGGGCGGCGGCGAGGATTTCTTCCACGCCGCGCCGCCGCACGGGCAGGCGGACGTGGCCGGCCTGGCAGAAGCGGCACAGGTTCGGACAGCCCCGCATGATCTCGATGACCACGCGCTCGTGCACGCCTTCAAACAGCGGCACGAGGGGAGCATGCGGAACGGGCGAATCGCCCAGGTCGGCTACACACGCGCGGTGGATTGTCGCGGGCACGTCGGTTCGCGCGGGAACAACGTGGTTCTCCTCGAACCGGTAAAACCGCGGCACGTACGCGGACGGGACGGTCCGGGCGATCTCCAGCAGCAGCGCTTCACGCGAAAGGGCCTGCGCGAGGTATTCGTTTTTGCGACGGCGGAGCAGTTCGACCAGGGCGCGGAGGGGTTCCTCGCCGTCGCCGGGGAAGAACACGTCGAAGAAGTCGGCCAGCGGTTCAGGGGAGTCAGCCAATGCGTCCCCGCCGACGATCAGCGGGTCCTGCTCGGTACGCTCGCGGGCGAGCGGTGGAATCCCCGCCAGATCGAGCATGGTCAGCACGTTCGTGACGCACAATTCGTAGGCCAGCGAGAAGCCCAGCACGTCGAAGTCGCGCAGGGGGGTGCGGCTTTCCCAGCCGAACAGCGACACGCCGCGGGTTCGCATGACTTCCTCGGCGTCGGGTTGCGGGCAGTACGTCCGGTCGCAGGCGACGAACGGCAGGTCGTTCATCGCGTGATACAGCACGGCCCCGCCGACGTGGCTGACGCCGATCGTGTAGGCGTCCGGAAACGCCAGCGCCACCGTCACCTCGGCGGAGTGCACGTCTTTTCGGCGGGCGTTGGTCTCCAGGCCGACGTATTGCCCCGGCCCCTGCACGCGGGGCAGGACCTCCTCGCTGATACGCCGCGAAATGTCCGGGTATGTTTTTTCCATGCGGGTTATAAACATCAATGCCGTTCCATGCGTGAATCGGCGAATCGTATCGCAGTGTGTGAGGATATTTTCTGGCAGAGACGCCTTGAATTGTCATCCTGAGCGGAGGGGCGAACAACGCGAGCCCCGAAGTCGAAGGACCTGATAATTTTGAAGCATTAGGTCCTTCGACTTCGGCCCTCACTTCGTTCGGGCCTTCGCTCAGGATGACAATTTGGGAGCGAAATGCCAGAATAAATCCTCACACACCATATCGCTTTGTGGCGGGAAAGTCCATTCTCCGCGGGAAATTCCGTGGTATAATCGAAACGCGAAAAAATGCAATCGGAGGAAATGATCCGTCGTGCTTTGCGTTATTCCGGGAAACGGACATTCCGTAATCAACTTCGGCTCACGGAGATCCACCGCCTGTTAAGGATGCAATATCATGCGGCCCCCGGAAACATCCACCAATATGAAGCACGCACGGCGCGCGTTCACGCTGATAGAACTGCTCGTCGTCATTGCCGTCATTTCCCTGTTGGTGAGCATTATTCTGCCTTCCCTCAGCCGGGCCAAGGGACTGGCCAAGACCGTCGTCTGCGCCGCCAACGCCAAGGGCATCGGCACGGCGATGTACATCTACGCCGAGGAATTTAATGAACGGTATCCCCTCGCTTCGAACGTCGGGAATTGGGGGGAATACGTAGCCGGCGTCACGCCGAGCATCTACAGCTGGATGGAACAACTGTTCCCCTATGTCGAGGTGAAAAAACTCTACGTGTGTCCTGAAAAGCCCAACGGTTCGGAATACAGCTATTTCCTGGGCACACGGGCGGCGTGGATTGATTCGATGAAATATCCGGATGGTCCTTTTTTCAATCCCGTCATTCGCAGCCGTATCAAGTATACCTCCGCCTATGTTTTGTTGGGGTGTACGGGACGCGATTTTAAGGGTACATACGACGATTGCGACAAGGACGATTACACGCAGGACTGCACGGGGTTTCCGGTGCACGATAAAAAGGTGCAGACCATCCTGTTTCCCGACAACCACGTCAAATCGTACCCCGGCTACGTGGAAGGGGAGATGACCTTTCAATACAACAAAATGGTTCCCTGGGAAGAAGAATAAGGGAATGAACGAAGCGAACCCCCGGAAACGATCTCTTTGATTTGAGTCCCAACGGGACGACAGCGAGTTCAATGAAAGGAAATCGTTGCTGTCGCCCCGTTGGGGCTCTTCATTTTTTGCCGCTTTCCGGGGGTTTGCTTCGCTCACCCCCGGCTAGCAGCCCGTTTAGAAAGTGTCGCGGGCATCCTGCCCGCGAGTACCGAGGGCATCTTGCCCTCGGAATGGCTTTGTTTTCGCGGCCAAG
>JAFGEJ010000197.1 GCA_016931655.1 Phycisphaerae bacterium | reverse complement strand
TTTTACTTTGAGTCCTTTGTGCTCTTTGTGGCAAAAAACTCTTTTTGTTATGGGTTCTTATAAGATTTCCTCGGGACGGGGTACGTCGCTGTTGTCGTAGTCGATGGCGATTTTATCCTCCAGGATTTCCTGGATCGCCACTTCCATGTCCGTCATGCCCCGTTTTCGTTCGACCATGGGTCTGGATCCCTGCATCAACTCGACCAGGCGGCGCTGAATCAGGGCGGTGAGTTTGAACTGGCCTCCCACCTTGCGGACGATTTCTTCGCTTTTGAGTGCTTCGATCATATCGGTTCGTGCTCCTTTATGCTTCCACGATGGTTACGATTTCATCCATCGCCCGGTGGAGGTCGTCGTTGACGACCTCGCGGCGGTACGCGCCGCTCCGGCGGGCGAGTCGCAATTCCTCGACGGCTTTGTCGCTGCGGGCCTGGTAGGAGGCGGCGTCTTCCGTGCCGCGCCCTTTCAATCGCCGGCGGAGTTCCTCCTCCGACGGCGGAACGATCAGGACGAACTCCGCGTCGGGCATTTTTTTATGCACCTGGACGCCGCCCTGCACGTCGATTTCCAGCACGATCGCGCGGCCGTCCCGGACGGCCTGCCGCACGGGCTCGGCCGGCGTGCCGTACAGGTTTCCGAACACCTCGGCCCATTCGAGAAGCTGATCCTGACGAATCATCCGCTCAAAGGCGTCGCGGTCCACGAAGCGGTAGTCTTTTCCGTCCGTCTCGCCGGGCCGGGGCGGGCGCGTCGTGGCCGAGACGCTGTATTCCGCGCCGGTCCGCTGGATCACCTCGCGGGTGATCGTGCTCTTTCCGACGCCCGACGGGCCGCTGATCACAACCAATTTTCCACGTTTCCTCGGCGACATCCGATGCTCCGCTGGGTTCGAGGGGGCGGCTATTCCACGTTCGCCGCCTGCTCCTTGATTCGGTCGATGGCCGTCTTGATCTCCACCACGGCCCGGGCGATGTCGGCGTCCGAACCCTTCGAGGCGATGGTGTTGGCCTCGCGGAGCATTTCCTGACTCATGAAGTCCAGTTTTCGTCCCGTGGCCTCCTCTCCGGCGCACAGCGTGCGGAACTCGGCGGTGTGCGTTCCCAGGCGGGAGACTTCCTCGGCGATGTCGCTGCGTTCGGCGAAGATCGCCACTTCCCGCGCGAGGGTTTCCTCGTCGAGGCGGAGCTTCGCCTGCCGGGTGAGTTCCTCGACGCGGGCGGCGAGTTTTTCGTGGTAGAGCTTCACCACCTCGCCGGCGCGGGCGGCGATTCCCGACAGTTCGGTTTCGATTTTCGCGACGTTGGCCAGCAGGTCGTCCGCCAGCGCCTCGCCTTCGCGGCGTCGCATCTCGATCATTCCGTCGAGGGCCTTTTCGATCAGTTTCAGTAAACCATCGGCGGTGGTTTCCGCCAACGCCTCCAGCGGCGGCGGTTCGCAGACCCCGGGCAGTTGCAGCAGCGAACCGAGGTCCAGGCGGAACATGGGGTTGGCGTCCATTTCCATCGGGCGGAGCTGGTTGAGGTAGCTCGACAGCGCCGCCGCGTTGACGCGATAGGCGGCCTGGTCTTCGGGCAGCTTCATGCGAACGGTCAGGCTGACGCTTCCACGGACCACGCGGGCGCGGACGGCCTGCTCGATCCGCGTCTCCAGGGACTGGATGCTCTCCGGCAGGCGCAGCGCGATCTTCAGATACCGGTTGTTGACGGACCGGATTTCGACGGCGTATTCCACGCTTTCCACCCGGCCCGACGCGGCGCCGAATCCTGTCATCGACTTGAGCATACGCTGGATTCCTTTACAGAATTCATTTTTTTTACCACAGAGGCACAGAGGACTCAGAGAAGAATTTCTTTTCAGGTTTTTTCATTAAGAACTCTCTGTGTCCTCTGTGTCTCTGTGGTGAAATTTCTTTACTCCGCCGGCGCCGTGGCGGGCGCGACAGCCGGAATCGGCGAGACAACGTCGCCCGGCTGGGTTTCCGGCGCCTTGGGCGCGTAGAGCACCGTCACGACGGGCGAGGGTTCCATGCCCACGCGGAAGGCTTTGACCCGCAGGGTCTGGCCGCGACGGACAATCACCGCCGACTGGCTGTAGGCCAGCGATTTTTCCGTCGGGTCCTTCCCGTCAATCGTGTAGCGGACCGTCGCGCCGCGGGTTCCGCAATCCATCGAGACCTTTACGTCTTTGGCGTCCTGTCCTTCGGGCCAGCCGGCTGGGCTGAGCGTCGGTGCGAGTACCTGTCCCAGGTCGGGCCGGGCGACCACCGTCGCGACAATTGCCAGCAGGAGGAACGCGCCGGTCAGGACGATCGTCACCCAGGTGAACACGTCGCCGGTGCGCGTGCCGAACGCGCCGCCTCCGGCGCCCCCGCCGCCGAACGCGCCGCCCAGGCCGCCGCCGCGACCCTTCTGCAACAGCACTACAACAATCAGCAGAAGGCACACGATCAAAAACACCGTCATCAGCAGATAATCCATGATATGTTCCCGTTATTAAAAAAAGTATGTTTCGTTACATTCGCGTTCCCGATTCGGAATAAAACTACAGCCCCGCCTTTACAATGGCGGTAAAATCGTTCACCTTGAGGCTCGCGCCGCCGACGAGCGCGCCGTCGATGTCCGGCTGCGAAAGAAGTTCCGCGGCGTTGTCGGGCTTGACCGACCCGCCGTATTGAATTCGCGTGGCGCCGGCGACCTTCGCGTCGTACAGATCGCCCAGCAGCTTGCGGATCATCGCGTGGACTTCCTGGGCCTGGGCGGGAGAGGCCGTCTTGCCCGTTCCGATCGCCCAGACCGGTTCGTAGGCGACGGTCACGCGGGCCATCTCTTCGGCGCTGACGTCCGCCAAACCCAGCCGCACCTGACGCTCATTGACTTCGAGGGTTTTATCGGCCTCTCGCTCATCGAGCAGCTCGCCCACGGCGAAGATCACGTCCAGGCCGGAAGCCAGGGCCTTTTTGACCTTCCTGTTAATCAGTTCGTCCGTTTCGCCGAAAACGTGCCTTCGTTCGCTGTGTCCCAGCAGAACGTACTTGCAGCCGACGTCCTGAACCATCGCCGCAGAAATTTCGCCGGTAAACGCGCCGGATTCTTCAAAATACATGTTCTGCGCGCCGACGGCAATGCGGCTGCCTTTGACGGCTTCGACAACGGCGGGGATATACACGCTCGGCGGGATCACGGCCAGGTCCATCGCGTCGATGCCGCCGATGGCGTCTTTCAAACCTTCCGCCAGCGCCAGGGCGCCGCTTTGGGTGGTATTCATTTTCCAGTTGCCGGCGATAAATTTCCTTCGCGCCATGTTGTTCTCTTCCTTCTTCTGTTTCCTTCTGTTTGTTATTTTTTCCTGCTGCCTGCTTCCTGCTTCCCGCTCCCTAAATAGGCTCACTCGCGCGTGGGAAGCTGCCCAGCACGTGCAGTTCGTGGCAGTGGCTTCGCATTTCCTCGATGGCGGCCCGGAGGTGTTCGTCTTCCATGTGCCCTTCGGCGTCGATGAAGAAGAAGTATTCCCAGTTGCGCCGCTTCGAGGGGCGGTTGTCGATGCTGGTGAGGTTCACGTCGTGGGCGGCCAGTACGTTGAGCACGTCCGCCAGTGCGCCGGATTTGTGCTGCGTCGTGAAGAGGATCGACGTTTTGTCGTTGCCCGTTCGGCCGGTGGGCTTGCGCCCGATCACGAAGAACCGCGTCTGGTTGTTCGCGTTGTCCTCGATATTGGCGAAGACGATCTTCAGGCCGTAGAGTTCGGCGGCCAGTTCCGAACCGATGGCGGCCAGGTTCTGCTCCGCCGAGGCCATCTCGGCGGCTTTGGAACTGCTGGCGACGGGAACCAGTTCCACGCCCGGCAGGCCCGTCGAAAGCCAGTTGCGGCACTGGGCGAAGACCTCCGGCTTGGAGGCAACCAGCCTGACCTGCTCCGGCGGACAGTTGGCCAGCAGGTTGTGGTGAATTTCCACCACGACCTCGGCGCAGATGTGCACGTCGGATTCCAGGAAGCTGTCCATCGTCTCGATCACGCCGCCGCCGAGGCTGTTTTCGATGGGCACAAGCCCCAGATCGCAATGGCCCCGGGCGACTTCGTCGAAGACGGCGCGGATGTCCGGTAAGGGAAAATGCTCGACCGACGCGCCGAATTTTCGCATCGACGCGAGGTGGCTGAAGCTGCCCTCCGGGCCGAGGAACCCGATGCGAAGCGGTTTTTCCAATGCAAATGAGCCGCTCATCAGTTCGCGGTAGATCGCCTGAAGGGTTTTGGGAAGCAGGGGGCCTTGGTTGAGCTGGGCGATGCGCTGCAGGACGGCCTGCTCGCGGTCGGGGGCGTAAATCGGCGTGCCGTCGGCCTGCTTGGTCTTTCCGACAGCCACCACGACCTCCGCGCGCTGATTCAGCAGATCGACGATCCGGTGATCCAGATCGTCGATTTTCGCGCGAAGCGAGGATAAGTCCGTGTTGTCCAGACTGTTATCTTCCATCATAGCCGGCCTCGGCCGATGCGCCGCGAGACAACCTCCGGCTGCACCATCGGCGCAGTACCATCCCGTCGCCCAGCATAAGACCGTCCTTTGTACTCGCCCCGCGGCCTCCCGTCAAGCCGTTTTTACACAAAGGATTAGGCCCGCCCGCGGGCGGGAGCAAAAAACTGGCGTATCGCGGGCGGGAATTGTACACTGGCAAAAATACCCGTACATATATGGTGCCCCAATGAAACGTATTTTCCTTCTTTTGGTCGTTATCGTCGCGGCGTCGGCTGTGACGCCGGTTTTCGCCCAGTCGTCAGGCGAGTTTCGCTCGGATGTCAAAGGCCCGCCGTATCCCTGGACGAATCTGAATTTTTCCAATGAACCCGGCACGTTGCGTTTCGCCATCGTCTCGGACCGCGCCGGCTGGCCTCGGGCGGGCGTTCTTGAGCGGGCGGTCGACGTGCTGAACCGGCTTCAGCCGGAGTTCGTGATCTCCATCGGCGACCAGGCGGATACGCCCGACGACGAAACCTCCGTCCCCGAGTTTGACCGCGAACACAATTTCCTCGACGGCATCGTGGGAAAGCTGACAATGCCTTACTTCTACGTCGCCGGCAATCACGATATCTACAACGCCCTGGCCGCAAGGCAATATCACAAACGACGCGGCAGGCCTTATTATTCCTTCGTCTACAAAAACGTCCTGTTTCTGGTTCTCTGCACGGAAGACCCGCCGCCCGACCAGATCAGCACGAGACAAATCGCGTACATCCAAAAAACGCTGCGAGCCAATCCGTCCGTCCGTTGGACGTTTGTGTTCCTGCACAGGCCGTGGTTCAGCCCAAAGGAAAAGAATCACACCATCTGGAAGAAAATGGAATCCATGCTCAGCGATCGGCCGCACACGGTCTTTGCCGGCCATTGGCACCACTATGAACCCTATACCAAAAACGGCCGAAAGTACATCGTCCTTGCCACCACGGGCGGCGATATACGCCGAAAAGCTCCCCAAGATACGATTTTCGATGAAATCGTCTGGGTAACGCTCCGCGAGAAGGGCAAGGAACCCGCCATTACCAACCTGACGCTCAAGGGCATGCTGCCGTGGGATTTCCGAACTCCCATTTCGCTGGACGAGAAAGACAACAGGCAAAAACGAAACCCGAAGGAACGTACGCCCGAGAGAAAAACCAAAGCCGCCCCTAAACAGGGGTCTCCACCGCGGCAATCCACCAGCCGGAAGTAACACACAAAAATTAGAGCAAACTAAAGTTGAGAGTTTGCTTTTCTGCGCGACGAACCCGTTAAGAAAATGTAATATATGCGACTTCCTATTGCGATTTATGAAATTCTAAAAAAATTTGCACAGCAATCATATTTACATATAATAATGGTCAAAGTGCGCCTTTTTTTCTGATTATATCTTTCATTTTAACCACATGGAGTTAGTTATGAAACGCTGGTTCTGCCTGTTGATTATCGTATCGGTGTTGATCCCATCGGCCTTTGCCCAGACATCCGGTGAGTTTCGCACGGACGTCAAAGACCCGCCGTATCCCTGGACGAATCTGAACTTTCCCGACGACACCGGCGCGTTGCGATTCGTGATTCTCTCCGACCGCACCGGCGGGCACAGGGAGGGTGTGTTCGCCAAAGGCGTCCGGGCCTCGAATCTGATGGCCCCGGACCTGGTGATGTGCGTGGGCGATCTGATCGAAGGATACACGGAAGATATCGCGATACTGAATAAACAAGCCGACGAAGTCGACGGCATGGTGGCGAAATTAAACGCGCCGTTCTTTTACGTAGCCGGCAATCACGACATCAGCAATTCCGTCCAGAAAAAATGGTATATCAAACGCTACGGACAGCGGTATTACCACTTCGTGTACAAGAACGTGCTGTTCCTGGTGCTGTACTCGGAGGGTCCGAACGACGCACAAATCGCCTATACAAAAAAGGTGTTTCAGGACAATCCGGAGGTCCGCTGGACGTTCGTATTCATGCACAAAGCGCTGTTCCATCGGGATATCCATAAACTTGACTTCTGGAAAAAGTTCGAGCCTTTGCTCAAGGATCGGCCTTACACGGTCTTCGCGGGGCACTGGCACAACTATCAGCCGTATACCAAAGGCGGTCGGAAGTATCTCCTCCTGGCCACCACAGGCGGCGGCAGCAGGCTGTCCGGGCTGGAGAATGGGGAATTCGACGAGATCGTCTGGGTAACGCTCCGGAAAAACGACAAAGAACCGATCATAGCCAACCTGGAACTCAACGGCGTCCTGCCGTGGGATCTCCGCCCACCGACGTCCCTCGAGTACATGCACCACGCACGGGACGGCGTTACGTTTTTCTCCGAACCGGTGTTTTTGACCGATAAAACCGGCCAGTCGATCTCGACCAAGCTGCGGCTGACGAATACCGGCGATATCCCCGCCAAACTGACGCTCGACGTCGTTGCACCGGCGAATTCACTTGTGAAAATAAAGGACGTCCCCCAGAACATACCGGCCGAGACTACGGTGGAAGTGCCTCTGAGTATCCAATTCCCAAAGACTTCCCCGCGAGACGAAATGCGAATCGCCTGCAACTACACAGCCGAGTACCAGTTGGAAGGATTCAAGCCGTGCAAAATGACACACAAGGAGTCTGTCGGCGTAGTTAATAAGTACACCTGTCCGCCGGTGAAGGGCAAGATCACCGTGGACGGCAAACTTGACGATTGGCCGGAACTGACGATTGACGTGTCCCAGCCAAAGCAGGTGCAGCACGATCCCAAAACACATCACGGCCCGGAGGACGGCCGATTCCGCTTTGACGTGGCCTATGACAAAGATTATCTCTACATCGCCGTGGAAACCTTCGACGACGCCGTTTCGGCTCCCGCCAAACACGTCTGGGAGCAGGACGGCGTGGAGGTGCGCCTCAACGCCCATCCCATGAAGGATCGCGGCGGTGCGGGAGAATGGACGGACGCGCTTCCGATCGTCGTCGCACCGGCCGGCGAGGGAGGCGAGATGGTGATCTGGAATCCCAGGCAGCTCCCGAAAGGAACGAAAGTCGTAAGCGTTCGCACGCCGATGGGGCACGTTGCGGAAATCGCCGTGCCGATCTCCTACATCGAAAACTTGCAGGGCAAGGACTGGAAATCGTTCCGGCTGAACGTGGCTGTGGACGACTTCGACGCCGACGGCGGCTCCCAGCTCTGGTGGAAAAGCGACTGGCGCACGCCCGAGAACCTGCCCGGCAGCGGAACGTTTGAACGGAAATAATACACGAGTAAACGTGTGAGTGTTTTTTCTGGCTGTCTTTGAAACAGACTCAAATACCGAAGGGCACACAAGAAAGAGCGACACTGAGGTACTGAGGAAACTGAGAAAAACAAGAGAATCGAAATCAAAAAATTCTTCTCAGTACCTCAGGAACTCTGTGTCGGATTTGTTGTTTCTTTATCATGCCAGAATACCCGGTCGCTCACGTAAATGTTCAACAGTGCATCCGGTGTGGACTTCCGGCCTGGCAAATGCGATGATATGCCCCGCATTTTTAAAAATTTGCACGAGGGCATATATGGACGTGGAGAACATCAAAAACTGTCTGGGCCGGGGCGCGTTCCGCGAGGCCGAGTCCGCCTGGATGGACGCCATCGAAACCCCGTTGCAGCCGGGGGAAGTCCAGGAATCGCTCCAGGCGTTCGTGGAGGCCGGCAAGGCCGAGACCGCCGAGACGCTCGGCTGGGCGATGCTGGAGCAATCAGGCCAGCGCGAACCGGCCGACGTGCTCGCACTGGCGAAGGCGGCCCTGCTGGCGGTCCCTTCCAGTGAGGAACTCCGCAAACAGACCGCCGAACTCTACAAGCGGGTGCACGGCGGCAGGGAACATTTCGACGCGATCTACGCCTCCGCGGGCCTGGAGACAGGCCAATCCCCCAAACGCGCCCTTCGCACGCTGGAAACCTGCCTGGCCGTCAGGCCCGGCGATTACCTGGCCAACCGCTTCGACGGGCGCGTGATCTGCGTGCGGAAATTTTCGGAGCTTGGCGAATATGAAATCGCCGACGAAGGCCGATCCGTCACGCTGGAGCCGAAGCTGCTTGCCGACGAATTCGACCTGCTGCCGGCGGACGATTTCCGCGTCCTCCAGAAGACGGATCCGCAGGCCATGGAACGTTTGTTCCAGAAAGACATCGCCTCGGTTCTCATCAGTATCTGCCAGGCCCACGGCGGGCAGATCAACTCCGACGACCTGAAGGACTACCTCGTCCCGAAATTCCTTCCCGCGGATACATGGTCCGGCTGGTGGAGTCGGGCGCGGACGGCTGTCCGAAAATGCGAATTCCTCCTGCTGGAAGGCAAAGCGCCCGTGACGATTCTGTATCACCCGCAGGGACGAAGCGTCGAGGAGGAATTTACCGAACCGCTGAAGAAGGCCTATCACCCGCTGGACTATCTCGGCGTGCTGCGGGCGTACGTTCGCGAAACGTCGGCCCGGAAAACCGAACCCAACAGGGATTTTTTACAACAGGCCGTCCGGGGAATTCAGGATCGTACGCAGCAGTGCCTTGAAAAGCTGCCCGGAGAGGCCTTCGAAGGCGCCCTGGCGCTGCGGGCCGTCGAAGCCCTCGGCGTAAGCGTGCCCGCCGAGGCGCCCAAGTCCGCGGAAGTATTGGGTAAAATCGACGAACCGGCGAATGTCATCGCCGGCCTGGCGGACGCGGAACTCTGGCCGATCGCGCTGGAGGCCCTGCGGGCGCATCCGTCGGCAAGGGAACAATTTGATCGCCTGCTGTATCTCGCGCCGGTGGAACACCTGGACGCGGTGGCGGCCCACCTGGCGGAACTCGACGCCGCGTCGGCCGTTCCGCAAGCCGCCGCCGCGGCGCTGAACGATCCGATCCATCACATCCATCTTTGTCTGTGGATCTGGGCCGGGCCGGGCGCGGAGATCCCCGGCCTGCCGAATCGAACGACGATCCTGGTCAAATTGCTGGACCTGCTCTTCGAGATCGACCATCACTGGACCGGCGAGGCGGGCGAGAAGCGCGACGCCCGGCAAAAGGTTCGCTCGGCCCTGGCGGCGGGCAACTACCGGGCCTTCCAAAAGGTCATCGAGGAAATCGACGAGCACATGGGCGCAGTCGTGAAGACCAAGATCGAACGGACGGACGGCCTGGCGCAGACCGTACGCGACAAGATGCTCCACCTGCTTCGCCAAAAACACCACAAACTCTTCCTGGAGAAGAAACTCGCCCCGTGGGAAAACGACGCGGTAATCTGGACCACGCAGGCCGCCGTCCTCGCACGCGAAGAGGAATTGAAGGAATTTCGCGACGTGAAGATTCCCGCCAACGCCAAACAGATCGGCGAAGCCGCCGCCCAGGGCGACCTGTCGGAAAACGCCGACTGGGAAGCCGCCATCGCCGAACGCGACATGCTGATGGCCCGCATGAACAAGATTACGGGCGAACTGGCCGCCGCACGAATCCTTCAGCCGGAGGACGTTCCGTCCGATCACGTGGGCATCGGGTCGCGCGTCCGCCTGCGCCGCACAGCCGACGGGGCGGAACTGACGGTCGGCTTCCTGGGGCCCTGGGATTCCGACCCCGCCGGGCGAATTTATTCCTACACCACGCGCCTGGGAAAAACCCTTATGGGCAAAGCCCCCGGCGTGACGCTCGAACTGGAAATCGACAACGAAACGGCGGAGTACACCATCGAAGAACTCTCCTCGGTGTTGTAACTTACTGTCATCCTGAGCGAAGTCCCGAAGGGACGAAGTCGAAGGATCTTACGGGTTCGATAGCGTGAGATCCTTCGACTTCGCTCGAAGACTCGCTCCGCTCAGGATGACAAAAAAACACATGACGCTCACCAATGAACAATCCGCGTTTCTTCATCGCTGCGGGGTTAATCCTGCTCATCTTGATCTGGACGTGATGGTTAGGTTATTCGACGATCTCATAACAATAAACCAACGAATGAATCTCACGCGCATCACTTCATCGAAGGAATTCTGGAATTTGCACATATTGGATAGTCTTTCCGTAGGCGTCGCCCTGCCGGAGATCATGGCCGCGTCGTTGCGGGCAGCCGACGTCGGCTGCGGCGCGGGATTCCCGCTCCTGCCGCTTGGGTGGGCGAATCCGAAGCTGGAAATCACCGGCATCGAGTCACGCGGCAGGAAAGTGGAATTTATCCGGGCGGAAATTGACTCGCTGAAACTCGCCAACGTCCGCGTCGTCCACGCCCAGGCCCGCGAAGCCGCCCGAAAGGAGCAGTTCGCGGGACGCTTCGACGTGGTGCTTCTGCGAGCGGTAGGCCAAGCCGGCAAGATGCTCCGCGAATGTCGCAGCCTGCTGAAACCCACGCCGGAAGCAAAAATCATCTTCTACAAAACCCCCGCCGCCGTCAAAGCGGAACGCCCCGAAGCCCAACGCGAAGCCGCCAAATTTCATCTGGAACTGACCGAAAGCTCCGCCTTTTCTCTCCCTGCCGGGGCAGGTGAACGACAGTTCCTGATCTTCACTCGCAAGTAACCGCCGCCGTTTGCAAACAATCCCGTGTAATTTTTAGTGCATTTCGGGTTGGCAGTGGCCGACGGCGGGGCGGTAAAAATTGAACTGCACGTTGGGATGGTCCGCCAGCAGGCTCATGGGGACGGCGGAATCCATGATTCGTTTTGAGATCATCAGCGTGGTCAGCCTCATGCCGAAGGGGTTATCGTGCGTTCCGGCGTGCCAGATGGACACCTTTTCCGCCCGCCAGGTCTGGAGCGGACCGACGGTAATCGCCCGCGTGGGCACGCCGGTGACTACCCCTCCGCCGCTGGTCCGGGCGTTCTGCATCACCGTGACGGGATGCAGATCGACCACGCGCGTCGAGAGTTTTTGATATTCCCGGGGCGAAGGCGGGGCGTCGGCATAATCGCCCGTTCGCGGAAACGGGTCGTTGAAGGCCCAGTGCTTGATATCGCCTTGCCCGCCCTGCATCACGACACAGCGCACGGACGAGAAGCTATCCACGTACGGCTGCACGTCGGCCTTGGGAAAATGCAGATGTTCCTCGGGCATGGAAAGGTCGGAACGAATTTGCGAGAAGCACATTTCCCGGTCGGCCTTTTCAAACGAGAGTGGATGGTCGGCGGGGGCTTCTTTGCCGTCGATGTACCATTCGTCCATGCCCCAGAAGTGCCCGTGTGCGAGATTCAATTCCAGTTCGTTGACCAGCCGCGCCACAAGGGGCAGTTGTTCCGTCGGTCCGATCGGTCCGCAGACGCCGGCGGGATTGTCCGGGGAGGCCTGTTTCCAGGCGTGGATGTATTCGAGGGCCTCGGCGAGATAAAAATCCTCCAGCGAGTCATAGAACACCACGCGGAAACCGGGGCGGCTAAGCCCGGCCAGGTCTTCCGGCGTCAGCCGGGCCGCGTCGTTGAGAAGGTCGTCTTCCAGCGTTGTAAAATCCCACCAGTCCGGCGCCAAAATGCTCCGTTTTCGTGCCATTGATGATTGCTCCTTGCGTTTCACGACACCGTCGCGAGGTGTTTCAGTTCCATTTTCAGCAGATTCTCCCGCGGGAAGGCGTGGCCGAGATGCTGGCGAAACCCTTCAGCGTACTGACAGCCGATCGTTTCGCCTCGTTGGGCGGCCAGCCGCTTCATGGCTTCGACGTATTCATCCATCCCGTGATGGGCCATCAGCCAGTCCCGCTGGCTGGCATGGCAGCAGAGCATTTGTTCCTTGAGGTCCATGACGTCGGAGATATTCACCAGCGTGGTCGGTTCGACGGCCCGGCCGAGCTGATCTTTTCCCTCGAGGGGATCGACGTAATACAGCCAGGGAATCGAGTCAAAGGGTTCCTCGTCCGTGGAGATGTTGGGAACGCCGCAGGCGAAGCAGGCGGTCTGCACCAGCCGGCTGGTGTGTTCGTGGTCGGCGAAATAGTCGCACGGGCTGGGCGCGAAAACCAGCGTCGGCCGGACCCTGCGAATCAGGGCGATGACGTTCAATAGCGTGGGCTTGTCGTACAGGATGAATACGTCGTCGCATTCGAGGCAATGATATTGCCCCTCCAGAAGGGCGGCGGCTTGAGCGGCCTCGGCCTTGCGAACGCGGCTGATTTCCTCCCGTGGAAGATTCGCCGAGCCGCAGTCGCCGGGCGTCATCGTGGCGATGTGAACGTCCCAGCCGTTCCGTTTCAGCAGGGCGAGGGTTCCGGCGCACATGAACTCCGCGTCGTCCGGGTGCGCCAGGGCGGCGAGAACGGTTTTCGCTTGGTTTGACATCGTTGTCATTGCCTCAACGCCGTTATCCCTTCATTTTTTCCAGCAGCTGCCAGCATTTCAATTGCATTCTCGGCACGTGGAACGGCCCGCCCCAACTGTTGCCTTTCAGTGTAACCGAAATCGTTCCGTCGCGATGCAGATACTTAATCCAGTCGCCGTATTCAGGATCGGGGAAATGGCTGTACGAGTATTCGTGCAGCCGTTCGTACCACTGTTCGTATTCCGGTTTGCCCGTCATGTGATACGCCAGCAGCGTCCCATAGATCGCCTCGTTGTGAGGCCACCAGAGTTTCATGTCGTGTTCGTACTGCACGCACGGCTTGCCCAGCACGTCCACGTAATACAGCAGGCCGCCGAATTCCTCGTCCCAGCCGCGCTGAAGGGACCAGTCGATAATATCGAGCGCCTTGTCGCGGATTGAATCGTCCCCGCGATGCCGCGCCTCTTCCAGCATGAACCACGCCGTTTCGATGGCGTGGCCGGGGACGACGCTCCGCCCGATGGGCGTGTCGATGAACTCCCCGTTAGGCCCAACCGTTTCCAGCAGCGCCTTGTACTCGGGCTTCATGAAATGATTCACAACTTCGCTGATGCAGTGGTCGATGGTTTCGTTGAGGATCGGGTCGTCCCACACCCGCCGCATCTGCTGGGCGGTGATGATGAGAATCATCGCCATCGAATGTGACTTGGCCTGGAAGGCGGGTTCGTATTTCGGCGGCAGCAGTTGGGGATTGTGATAATAGTGCAACAGGGTTTTGAAGACCGTCTTGGCGCGTTCGAGCCGTTTTTCGTCGCCGGCGGCCTGGGCGTAGCGCGCGAAGGCAATCGACGCGAAGGTTTCGGAATACAGATATCGCCGTTTCCGCAGCGGAGTGCCGTCGCGCAGCACTTCAAAATACATTCGCCCGTCGTCGTCGAAACAATACTTTTCGATAAACTCGATGCCGTGTTTCGCCGTTTGGAGCCATTCCGGCCTTTTCTCGACTTCGCAGTACAGCGTCGAGAGCAGCCAGGTGAATCGTCCCAGCACCCAGACGGGTTTGATGTCGCAGTAGACGTCTCCGGTTCGGTCCAGGTAATTCAAAAAACCGCCGTATTCCCTGTCGATGGTATGGTTCATCCAGAACGGGATCGTGTCGAGCAGCAGTTCGTCCCGATAGAGTTTGATTCTCTCATTGATCGTTTGAGGATCCATTTTTCGCACCTCGCTGCTGGCGTTTATCCGTCTTTTTCCGTCCAGAACGAAAATAATTTGGCGTTTTTCATGTGGAATCGCAACCGCACCGGGCGCTGCTCCAGCGTCTTCAGGCTGGGCTGGTCTTTCCAGATCACCGCCTGGCGGACGCCGTCGGCGGTGATGGGAATGGAATCGGTTTTCAGGAAGGGCGCAATGGGTATATCGACCTCGTCGACTTTCGACTGGCGCTGGGTGGTATCGAGGATTTCCACCTGCATTTCCCCGCCGCCCACATCGGCGTTGACGTACAACGTATCGCCCGAAAGGCGAACCGGCTGGGTCGTCAAAACGCCGCCGGCGGCCGAGGCGTCCAGGGAGACGAATCCGTCCAGCCGCAAGGTTCCGAGTCCCATGGAGCCGTCATTGGGTTTGAAGTCGTGCGTTACGCTTCGGCCGGCGTAATAGAACCAAAGCTCATCGCCCATTTGAACGGGAAAACCGGTGTCGTCGATATTCCCGTGGTCCCATACACCTTCCGTGGGATCATTGGGAATAAACGGCGTGCGGTCTTCGCGGAGCCAGTGTTTCCCGTTGCGGCTGAAGGCGATCTGCACGTCACATAAGCCGGTGTCAGTGTGGTACACCTTCAGCAGGCCCACATACGCGCTCTGGTAGCGAAGGATGCTGAAGCCGTAGAGTTCGTCGGCCGATCCGTCCTTCTCGTCGGCGACGAGAATCGGATATGTGTCGGTGTAATGCTCGAAGTCGCGGCTTTCGGCGTAGCCTCGCGCCCGTTTTCCGTTGATGAAAATCTTGCACGAGAAGATCCATTTTTTCTCGACGTGATCCCAGAACACGGCGCTGGCGTCCTGGGCCTGATGCATGATCGGCTCAGCCACCCGCCATCGCAGTCCGTCGGAGGAATAACCGGCGTCAAACTGACCGGAATAGTTACGAATGGCGGCCTTGTAACGTCGCGACGGGTCGGGGTCGGCCGGGTCGTGCCACACGCGGAACATTCTGCCTTCGCGGATGATGTTGTTGTCCGTGGAGCCTTCAAAGGAATATATGCCCAGGGAAGGTTTCACCCAACCCAGGCCGTCCGTGGATTCGGCGTAACACATCAACGTGGGTTTGCCGAGTTGCGCTCCCCAGCAGGAATACCACAGGCGTAATTTTCCCGTTTCTTCATCGCGGAAAAGATTCATGGGCAGAATGCATCCGGCCTGGGTTTCCCAGGGGCGTTCCTGCACCATGATGGGATTGTCGGGATGCTTTTGAAGCGCGTACTGCGTTCGCGTCACGCCGAGGAGGGATTCGATCATCACGTCGTCGACAAAGAGTTGCTTTTCCTCGCCGACCGTAACGGGATAGGAAATGTCCGGCTTTTCCTGCCCGGCGTTTCGGAACGTTTCCGGCGGGCCTAGAGTATCGCCGGGTTGGAGAATTCCGCCGACGCGAATGTCGTCCCAGTAGCCCGAACCGCGGCTGTGATTGTTGTACATGTCTCCCAGCCGGATGGACTCCGCCGGCAAGGAAGGATGCAAATCCGCAAACGCGCCGAGGAAGGTTTCCTGCTCCACGGGACCGGCCCAGACGTACACTCGTCCCTGGTTCGGATTCCGCTGGAGTACGACGTGAATCCATTCGTCCTGCCGCAGGTTCACAGCCGCGCCTGTATGCGTGCCTTCGGCGTCTCCCACGTCCAGGCGGTACACTCCGCCGGCGGCGGAACCGTTGGCGGAGAGAATCACGCCGACCCTTTCATCCGAACCGATGTGCCGGGCCGACCATACGATAAACTTTTCCAGTTCCACCGGTTTGTCACTGACGCAGCGGAACATGAAGTCCGCCACTTCGTCCCCGGCGATCCGCGGAGCGTCGTATCGCGGTTGAAGAATAATCCAGCCGCCCTGGTCCGACTCGCCGCAAAGGTATCCGCATCGGTTGCCGCGATACGCCAGCTTTGGGTCGTTCAGCACGGCGGCTTCTTTTTCTTTCCCTTTGGCGAACGGATTGTTTGCACGAATGACCCCGGCGTCGAGAATGCCGAACACGTCGTCGGCGTAATTCTCGAAATCCACGTGCAGGACGCGGGCGTCGGAGGCCGGCATCGGCGGCGCCTCAACGGCGGCGGCCCGAGTAGCTTCCACGCGCAGCACCGTCGGCTGATCGATGGGTTGTTGCAGAACGATCATTCGCGTCGTCGCATCGACGGCCTGCTCGATGTAATCCTCATTACGCTGCAACTCCGCCTCGCCCAGCCGGCAGGTAAGGGCCGCCTTGGCCGAAACATGGCGGATCAGGAACACCACCGACTCGCGCCGGATATCCCCAGGGTCGAGTTTCAGTTCCAAATTGCCGTCCTGGGCCTCGACAACATACGCGCCGATCGCCCTATCGAAACAGCCGTCGAAGGCAATCGCCTCGGCGGGGTTCTCACGGTCGCGGGAATAGCAGACCGTTCTTCCCGAAGCGGCCTCCACGTTCATCGGATGCAGCCACTCCTCCCGCAGATGCAGCGCCCGTTGGGCGACGGCCTGGAAGTCATCCGACTGCATCCAGGTTGTCGTGATGGAGAATCCGTATTCCGTGCCCGGCTGCGTTGGGGCGGCGCGAAAATCGTGGCTGGCCGTCAGACCGTGCGGGTCGCGCCAGGCAAACAGACTGGCTGGCGCATCGGATTCCACGTTCTGCAGATTTCCGATCACGGCGATCAGCCACCAGGTCTTTCCACCCAGGCTGTAAGGAAACGCCGCCGCCAGCGGGAACGCCTCCTGACAGGTCTTGAACGGCAAGGCCTTCGTCGAACCGTCGGCGGGCAAGGTCCAGTCGAGAAATTCCGTCTTCCCAGCCGGGGCGATCTTCGCCGGGCCGTTCATCACACTCGCCAGCAGGTCGAAGTCCGGGCCGACGCTTCGGCGAACCCAGGGTGTGACGTAATCGGCGATCACGATCCGGTCGGGGTAAAAGCTCGCCAGGCCGTGCGACCAGCCGCGAACGTCGTCGCTGCGCTCCACGAATTTCGGCATCGGACCCCGCCAGCGAACCTGACGGACGGCTGGGCCTTCGGCCAACAGATCAAGCCGCGCGGAGGGCGAAAACTTGATCTCCGAAGCGCCAATATGGCCGAACTGAATGCCGCTTTCCCAGAACAGGTTCTGCTCCGGCGCGCCGCTGTGCAGAAGGCGAAGCTGGTGAATATTCCCGGGCCGAATGACGGCTTCGTAATCGTCGTTGCGAATGGTGAAGGTCGCCTCCGGCTGCGTGGTCGTCATCGCCAGCCGTTGGAAGGGAACCGTTTGTGGATCGGCGAATAGACCCATCACGGTCACGCCGCCCATGAAATCGCAGTCCGCCTGCAGGACCGGTTTTCCGTTCAGCGCGATATTGTGTCGCGAACCGTTCATTTCCCAGGCCGCCACCACGCTTTGCCCGGCCGGGAAATCAAGCGAGGTTTCGGCCAGAACCGAAAATGCTTCCCGATCCGGCGGTTTGTTGAACATCTGCACCAGACGAACGTTCAGCTTGTCCTCCGCGTACGTGAAAAGAACCCGAAGATGGGCGAAGGCATTGTAGTGTCGGGCAATCAGGCCCCACGTGGCATCTTCAGCCGGTGTGGTTTTGCAGAAAAATTCCGCCTGCAGACGGCCGTGCATTGCACCGTCGACAAAGAGAAACGCCCGGCTATTCTCCGCCGTTGCTCCTTCCGGCCCCGGCCGCCATGCCCCGTCTGTGCGCCATTCAACCTCAGAACCGAACCACGAATCCAGGGTTTTCGTCAAATCACCGGAGAAGATTTGTTTCTCCGCGATCTGAAGGGAAGCTTGCCCACAGGATGCACCAGCCGCGTCGGTAAATACTGCTTCGTAGAGTCCTCGCGGCAGGAGGCATCCGTTTTCGCATCGGCCAAGGAATACGCCGTCCCAAACGTCAACGCGAACCGAATCCCGCCCGTCGCAAAGCGGATGGCTGCGCCAAACGGGCTGGGCCGTGTCCGCGTCCAACACGACCACTTGCCGCGGCTGGGCGGACGACGACGGAAATGGCAAAGAAGGATTCCCGTTCATGAATTCATGCCTGGACATAAAAATATTTTTCCTTTGTTATACCTTACTTAGGGATTGGGAGGAATCAATTATCGTTAGGATATTGAGAGGTCATTGTACGACTGAAATTCAACCTCAGTCATAGGCCAGTGCCCTCGTTTTTTTGTGGGTTTGCAAACAGGATAGACGCCAACGGGGAAAAATTCGACGCAAAAATTGCGCGTAAGACCATTTTTTATATATACTTATGAAATGACCAATCGTTGTTCTCCTCCGTAAATGCGAAACGATCACCCGGCTGATTTTTCCCATAAGAAGGATTTCTAAACGAGTCACCCCTAAGCTATTCAAATGAAAGAGGTTGCGCATTTCCCAGAATCTCATCAAACCAATGATATTTCTCTTCCACCGCCAGCCAAATTCGCTGCAAAAGACCACTTCTTCGCAGTTTTATTACCCGAATTGCCGTAAAAAGTCAATAATAAATCTTGACAATGAGCACGTTATCAATTACACTTTATATGTATTGAGAACGTACTCAATTGGGCTTTTTACAAAAAATAATTATGCGAACAGCGGTCAGAATAAAAGATATCGCACAGGATGTTCAGCTTCCCATGTCTACTGTGGGAAACATTCTGCGAAATGACCTGCGGTACGGACAGGCTCTCCGGGACCGTGTCATGAATTCCGCTCGGCGGCTTGGGTATCACCCCAATATCATGGCCCGGGGCCTGAGAGGCGGCAAGACGCAGGCCGTGGGGCTTCTTTTTTCCCTGCATGGGCCGCACGGTCCTACTGAGCTGGTGCAGATGATCGCTCGGAGGGTTCACGCGCATCACTATGTCACGCAGGTCTCCGACAGTTCTTTCGAGACAGACGTGATCCGTCGCGTTTTGCGGGATTACATTCGTCGCGGCGTCGATGCGGTCGTGATTCAAATTTCTTCGCACATGCACATCGAGGACTTCGAGAGCATGTTCTCGGCCTTCAAGGCCGTCGTGCTGATTCCGGCAATTCCGACGGACACGACCGCCGACCAGGTCATCCTGTCTCGTCAGCAGGCTATTCACGACGCCGTGGATCATTTTGTGGACGCCGGGCGAAGGCGGCCGATGATCCTCGTGCCCCCGGCGCCGAGAGAAGAAAAGATCGATCCGTTCCTCCAGCGCCTTCAGGAACGTGGATTCAACTATAAAGACGAACCGACGATTTTGCATCGAAGCAATCCCCCCGCGACAAGCCTTGCCAAAGTGGCGTGGGACGCCCTGGAGGCCCATTGCCCGGATTCCGTTCCGTTCGACGCGCTGCTGTGCGGTACGGACGAGACGGCCGTGGCGGCGTACAAATGGCTGGAAACACGAGGAAAAAAAATTCCCCGCGACGTGGCCGTCGTGGGATTCAACGACAGCACGTATGCAGAATTTCTTACGCCGGCTTTGGCGAGTATCCACCGGCAGGACGAGGAGGTGACACGACTGGTAGAAAAGATGTTGTTTGATCGGTTGGAGAATCCCGACCTTCCCCCGCGGCGGATGGACGTCCATATGACGTTCGTTCCTCGGGCCTCGGCGGGATAATGTGATGAATTTGAAATTTGAGATTTGAGATTTGGAATTTGAAATTTGAGATTGAGTGTAGTCGGGGCGGTGGGTGTTCCGCGGCCCGCGAAAAAAAGGAAAACCTTGTTTAAAGAAGGAGAAGACAATGAAAAGGACGATTGGCCTACTAATGCTAGTGGCGATCGTGTGCGGCCCCGTCTGGGCGGACACGATCACGTTCCAGAACAATGTGGGCACGTACGACGGGGGCGTGGACGCCGGCGTCAGGCAGGAAAAGCCTTATTACAACTACGGCGGAAGCGCTACTTGTGGAAGCGGCTGGGAGGATCAGGAACTGATTACCTTCTTCCGGTTCGATGATATGTTTGGAAGCGCCGCCTATCAGCTTCCGGCAGGGCAGACCATCACCAGCGCGAAGCTGAAGCTGTTTGTCGAAGGCATGGACAACCCGTCGGAAAGCCGCACGTTCAACGCCTCGGCTATGACGGTCCCGGTCCAAATGGGAACCCAGAACAACTATTGGGCTTCTGAAGGCGATGTCTGCTACGCATACCGTGCCTTTTCTGATTACACCCCGGGGCAATGGAATGCCGGTGCAGGCAGCTCAAGCGGTCCCGTCGCGAACGCGGACTATACGACCACCGATGCCGCCAGTGCGACCTTCGGTTTTTCCGGAACAGGATGGGTCGAGTGGGACGTCACGGAGATCGTAAAGAAGTGGTATGCCGGCACACTGGACAACGAAGGTTTCATCGTCCGCCAGGCCGATGATACGCATAACCGCCGGGTAAACTTTACCATGGAAGAAGGCGGCGGGAATGCTCCTGCCCTGGAGATCACCTATGTCCCCGAGCCGGCGACGATGAGCCTGCTGGCCCTGGGAGGCCTGGGCGTGCTGATCCGCCGTAAACGGTAGTTTGTGCATCGTTCCTTACAAGAAACGTTCTACGGTTTCTTTTCTGATTCGGCCCAAAGCGGGGCGGTTTTGTCCGAAAACAAGGCC
>JAFGEJ010000196.1 GCA_016931655.1 Phycisphaerae bacterium | reverse complement strand
TCCATAACGCGGCGGGAATTTTTTCCTATTGGATATTGAGTATTGTTTGAATATTGGAATTTGAATATTGAATATTTCGATTTTGAGCGTCTCTGTGGTAAGAAATCCGTATTAAAACTGCCGGAAGTATCTCCGGGCCGGGGGATGGGCCTCGTGGTCGTCCCAGTAGCTTGCCGCGGCGGGGTCGAGCCCGCGGTGCATCGCGTCGCGCCCGATCAGGCGGAAGATCAGCCCGATCGGCGTGAAGATGAAGTAGAACACGACGAACAGAATCGCGTGCGAAACCACCAGGCCGACGGGAAACGCGACGATATTCATGCCGATGTAAATCGGCCACAGCGCTCGCGCCCAGGCGATTGCAAGAACGAACAGCACCGCCCCGGCCAGCCACAGCCCAATTCCAAGATACCGTGAGGTCGTCGGGCACAGGGGGATCGCCAGGATCGAGTGGCGGAAAAACACCCACGCGCCGATCAAGGCCAGGAGAAATCCGCTGCTCACGCCGAACAGGCGTAACGTTCGGGCTTCCGGGTTCCATTCAATGGCAATCATTGCTTTCTTTCTGCTTCTTGTGATGTTAAGCGATATCTAACAATCATCCACGGATATCACGGATTAAAAGAGATTTCACGGATTATTTTTACAATAGAAAAATCCGTGTAATCCATCTTTCATCCGTGTAATCCGTGGAAAATTTCCTGGCAAGTCACTAATCCAAATCAAACTGCGCCAAATACTCGTCGATTTCGTGTGGTTTCGCCTGCGGCTGGTTTTCCTTGCGGAGAATGTAGTTCTCCAGCACGAGCACGTCCATGTTCGTCGCGAGGAAGCAGCGGTAGGCGTTTTCGGGCGTGCAGACGATTGGCTCGCCGCGGATATTGAAGCTCGTGTTGATCACGACGCCGCAGCCGGTTTTTTCGGCGAACCGTTTGATGATTTTATAATAGCGGCCGTGGCGCTGTGGGTCGACGGTCTGCACGCGGGCGGAATAGTCCACGTGCGTAATCGCCGGCACGTCCGACCGCCGCACCTTCAGCAGCCGGTCGATGCCCTCCAGGCCCGCGGCCTGGCCGTCCTCGTCGATGCAGCGTTCCTTCTTCACCGGCGCCACCAGTAGCATGTAGGGGCTGTCTTCGTTGGGCTTCATGTCGAAGTAGTCGCTGACGTTTTCCCGCAGCACGCTCGGCGCGAACGGCCGAAATGACTCGCGGAACTTGATCTTCAGGTTCATTACGGATTGCATTTTCGGCGAACGGGCGTCGCCGAGAATGCTCCGGCTGCCCAGCGCCCGCGGCCCGAATTCCATCCGCCCGGCCAGGTGGCCCACGACCTTTTCGTCGGCGATGCAGTCCGCGACGGCCTCCAGCAGGTCGTCCTCGTTCTCGTGAAATTCATATGTCGCGCCGACGGAATCCAGAAATGTTTTGATATCCGCGTTCGTATAGGCGGGCCCCAGTAATGATCCCGACTGCACGTCATTCACGCCGTCGGGCGTTCGCGGGTTGTCCAGAAGTTGATGCCACACGAACATCGCCGCGCCCAGCGCACCGCCGGCGTCACCGGCGGCCGGTTGAATCCAGAGGTTGTCGAAAATGCCCTCGCGCAGGATTTTCCCGTTGGCGACGCAGTTTAAGGCCACGCCACCGGCGAGGCAGAGATTGCCCATGCCCGTGACCTCGCGCACGTGCCGGGCCATTCGCAGGACGATTTCCTCCGTGACGGCCTGGATGCTCGCGGCGATGTCCATCTCCCGCTGCGTGATGCGACTTTCGCTCCTGCGCGCCGGGCCGTCAAACAGGGCGGCGAACTTTCTGTTCGTCATCGTCAGGCCGGCGCAGTAGTTGAAGTATCGCATGTCCATGCGGAACGAGCCGTCGGCCTTCAGGTCGAGGAGTTTTTCCAGGATTACGTCGCGGTACTTCGGCTGCCCGTAGGGCGCCAGGCCCATGAGCTTGTACTCGCCGCTGTTGACGCGAAAGCCGGTGAAGTACGTGAACGCCGAGTACAGCAGCCCCAGCGAGTGCGGGAAACGCAGTTCCTTCGTCAGCTCGACGCGGTTTTTTCGACCCACGCCGAAACTGGCCGTCGTCCATTCGCCCACGCCGTCCATTGTCAGAATGGCCGCCTGCTCGAATGGCGAGGGGAAAAACGCGCTGGCGGCGTGTGATTCGTGATGGCCCAGGAAAACATAGCGGCCCTTGTATTGGCGGTGCAGGCCCTTGTCCATTTCACGCGGCAGGTGAAGCTTCTGACGCAGCCAGAGCGGCATGGCCTTGAGGAAGCTGGCAAATCCGCGCGGCGCGTAGGCCAGGTACGTCTCGAGGATCCGCTCGAACTTCAGCAGCGGCTTGTCGTAGAAAGCCACGTGGTCCAGCTCCGCCGGCGTGATGCCCGCCTCCGACAGGCAGTAGTCGATCGCATGCCGCGGGAAACGATAGTCGTGCTTCTTGCGGCTGAAGCGCTCCTCCTGCGCCGCGGCGACGATTCGCCCGTCTTCCACCAACGCGGCTGCCGAGTCGTGATAAAACGCTGATATGCCCAGAATCCGTGTCATGCCTCTTGCCTTCCCCAATGGGGTGCGAAACGAGGATTCTATACCATCCGGCGCGCCGGTAAAAGGGGGAGTTTGAGACTGGAGATTCCTGGAATGACAATCCTGGTGCGTCATCCACGGATTTCACGGATTGTAAGAGATTACACGGATTATTTTTCACAATAAAAAATATCTCAAGCCGTTCAGAAATTCCTGTGTTGTTTTTTTCTTCTTTTCGACCCAAAGGGCCGAGGAGCGTCTAGCCGGGGGGGAGCGAAGCGAACCCCCGGCCAAATGCTTTCTGCCCCTTCGAGGCGAAGAAAAAAACAACAAAATTTCGGTGAAGCTCCATCCATGTTTTGGTTACCTGAATTTCTGGACAGCCTCATTTATTTTCATAATAAAAAATCCGTGCAATCCTTCTTTATCCGTGTAATCCGTGGACGATTTCAGCGGGAATTGGGAGCGGGATGCAAAAATCAAAAAATACTTGCCTTTGTGTTCGCATTTTGTTAGTATTATGGAAAATCGGAATTCGCAGGGAGGCGAAGAAGATGGATACGTCGAAAAAGCTCGAAATTCTGTCGCAGGAGGCGCAATACGACCTGTCCTGCGCGTGCGGCTCGAAGGATCAGGACCGGCGTGTGCGAGGGAAGGACGGCATGTGGGTGTATCC
>JAFGEJ010000195.1 GCA_016931655.1 Phycisphaerae bacterium | reverse complement strand
CCTTGTCACAGGAAAACAGAGTACCCCATCCCCGCTACCTTATATACCCCGCACACAGCCACCCTCTATGGGATGCCTGTGAATCCGAAAGAGATATGAGATATCCCCACGTATAAAAAAAACACCGCCTTGGATTCCGGGGCGGTGTTTATACATGGTGCAAGTCTATTTAAAAAATCACTATCGGTTACGTCGACGTCGAAGCAATGTCAAACCGCCGACAGCCAGCAGGCTGAGGCATGCCGGTTCGGGCGCCGGGCCGATATACATCTGTTCGGTTCGGATATCGCTCCACTTGCCTTCATCATCCAGGCATCGGACGTCGTAATAGGAAAGGCCTTCCGGACAACCAAGCCCCAGCAGGTTGACGACAGGATGGCTGCAGTAGGGAGTGTCCGATCCCCAATCCCAGATGCCGTCGCGGTTAAAATCCCACTCATACCGCACGAGGGTGTCATACATCTGCTCATATTTCCCATCGCGATCCCAGCAGATATCGTCCGGATCGTAGGAGCCGTCGCAATAGAATTTCATCGTCGCCGGTCCCCAGGGAGGCCCGGAGTATTCCTCGGAGGCCTCGACAACCGGCTTTTTCTTCGCCAGAAGATAGTCCGCCAGTACCGCGCGCATCAGCATCTTGGCGATATATTTCCCGTTCCACGCAGCCATAATCACATCGTCGTTGGTCAGCGTATCATTTTCATATTTTTCCTTGAGCCAGGTCATATTATCCCGGCAGGCTTCGTAAAACGTTTCCTTGATATCGTTGATTGTCCCGTCAAAATAGAAGTTTTTCCACGTTTGCCAGTTTGTGAAGACCGAGCTGTAATAGATATGAGGCATAGCGTACGGCCCGGGCGGATCCTGCCAGTAAGCAAAGCTCATTAATTCAAACGTAGCCTCGAAATCTCCCGAAAATCCTCCCGGATTATAGTGCGCGGGACTGTGACCGATGGGCACGGCAACGTCCCCGGCTGTGTGCATGAGATATCGAAGACGGTCCACCTCGCTCAGCGTGTTCCAGTTTTTTCCATCAAACATATCCCCGGCTGTGTCGATATACGCCCGTGTGTTGATGGTGACCCACTGGCCGTCATGCCATTCATCCGGCGGCTCGCCCCACCAGGTTACAATGCTGTTATATTCGGCTATGGTGAAATTCATTTCGTTCACCAGGTGTTCAACCCCGGGATCCGTGAATACACCCATGCACATATCGGCGTGTTCGAAACCGGACCACCCCAAAGCAGTTCCCCCAGCCGACAATATCAAGAGTGAAGCAATGAAAGAAATAAGAGCGACGCAATACCTGCTTTTCCTCAACATGACAAATCTCCTTTCAGCATAGGCTCAAGTCAAGCTTTACCATGCCCACGCATCATGGAGTTGTGTGTACGAGAAAGCAGTACGGAGAAATAATACCGCGAAAACCATATTTTTACAACCATATACTTATTTTTTCCAAACATCAGTTTCGAGGTGCGTATGTTTTCGTGCAATCCGGTCGCTCACAATTCGTCAAGAGTCGCTGAACGCGCTTGTAACGCGGGGGATGCTTCCTTACAATTGCCCCAACCATTGGGAGAATGCGTATCATGATTCGAGATTAAAGGGGTCCGGCGCCTTTTTTGCTTCTATCTTGATTATTTCTTTACGGTTATGGTATGGGAATATGGTAACGTATTCGGGATAAATGTGAACACGCAAAAAAGGTACCTGACCCCTTTAATCCTATGCTAGGCCTTTTCCGAAAGCTGTTTATCAAGTCCATCGGCGGGACGCGGAACGAGCGGATCGTTCGGTCGCGCATGAAGATCGTGGCCGAGGAGATCAATCCCCTCGAGCCGGAGATCCGCGCCCTGTCGGACGAGGAACTCCTCGTCCGCAGCCGGGCGCTGAAGCAGCGGCGGCAAGGCGGCGAAGCACGCCGCTCGATCTTGCCCGAAGCCTTCGCCCTGATCCGCGAGGCCTCCCGCCGCGGGCGAAATCACCGCCAGTTCGACGTGCAACTGGTCGCCGGCATGGTCCTTGACGAAGGCTGGATCGCCGAGGAAGCCACCGGCGAGGGAAAGACCATCGCCTGCTATCCCGCAATCTACATGGCCTGGCTGGACGGCAAGCACACGCACGTCGTGACGACCAACGACTATCTCGTCCAGCGCGACGCGGAATTCGCCCAGCCGATCTTCGCCCTGCTCGGCGTGACGGTGGGCTTCATCCGCACGGAAATGTCCCCCGCCGACCGCCAGCCGCAGTATGCCTGCGACGTGACGTACGGCACGAACAGCGAGTTCGGCTTCGATTATCTGCGGGACAACATGAAGCTCTCGACGGCCGACCAGGTGCAGGGGTCGCTGGACTTCGCCATTATCGACGAGGTGGACAACATCCTGATCGACGAGGCCCGCACGCCGCTGATTATTTCCGGCCCGGCCTACGGGCAGACCGACCGCTACAAGAAGGCCGACGCCGTCGCCCGCGAACTACTGCAGCGCAATAAATCCTGGGACCAGGTCAACCGGCGCGTCGAGACGCTCAAGCGCGATATCAAGGCCGTCATGGGCGAACTGGCCAAGGCGGGCAAAGGCCCCGAAGGCGACGCCCTGCGCGACAAGCTCGAAAAGACCGAAGCCCAACTCGACCAGGCCGAGGCGGAACTTGCCCGCCAGACCAGGTATTTCGAGGTCGAACTCGACCGCAAGAGCGCCCACATGACGCACGAAGGCGTCACCGCCGCCCAGGACATCGCCGGCGTGGGCAGCTTCTACGTCGGCGCGAACATGGACTGGCCCCACCTGATGGAACAGGCCCTCCGCGCGCACCTGGTCTACGAGCGGGACAAGGACTACGTTGTTCAGCAGGGCGCCGTGGTCATCGTGGACGAGTTCACCGGGCGACTGATGGAGGGGCGTCAATGGTCGGACGGCCTGCACCAGGCCGTCGAGGCGAAGGAACGCGTCCAGGTCAAGGAAGAAACACAGACCATCGCCACGATCACGCTCCAGAATTATTTTAAATTGTACGGAAAACTTGCCGGCATGACGGGCACGGCCATGACCGAGGCCGACGAGTTCATGAAAATCTACAAACTGGACGTGGCCGCGATTCCGACCCACCGGCCCGTCAACCGAGCGGACCACAACGACCTGATCTTCGGCGAGGTCGAGGGCAAGTACAAGGCCCTCGTGGAAGAGATCAACACCGTCAGTAAGAAAGGCCGGCCCATCCTGGTCGGCACAACGAGCATCGAAAAATCCGAGCTGCTTTCGACCATGCTCACGCGGATGTACGGCGTGGAGCACGAGGTCCTGAACGGCCGGGCCGAGAACGCCGCCCGCGAAGCGGAAATCGTCTTAAAGGCGGGCCTGCAACGGCCTTTGAAAAAAGACTCCAAACAAATGGTCGGCAACGTGACCATCGCCACGAACATGGCCGGTCGCGGCACGGACATCAAACTCGGCCCCGGCGTGGTGTATGAGAAATGTCGCGTCCCCGACGACGAAACGCTCCTCGCGATGGGCCTGGACCCCGACCCGCTGTACCCCGCCGGGGTGAACAAGTGCTGCATCCACTGCGACCAGGTGGATTTGGCGACGAATTGCGCCCACTGCTTCAAGCCGAAGCTCGATCCGGCGTTTCCCGCCAAAGGCCGAATCGAATGCGCCGCGGACGTGCCCTGCGGGCTGCACATCGTCGGCACGGAACGCCACGAGGCCCGGCGCATCGACAACCAGCTTCGAGGCCGATCCGGCCGACAGGGCGACCCCGGCTCCAGTCGCTTCTTTCTGTCGCTGCGGGACGACCTGATGGCCATCTTCGCCGGCGAATGGACGCTGAAAGTCCTCGGCTGGCTGGGCCTGCAGGGCGACGTGGCCATCGAGGACAAACGCATCTCCAAGGGCATCGCCCGGGCGCAGCGGAAGGTCGAGGAACGCAACTTCGAGATGCGCAAAAACGTGCTCGAATACGACGAAATCATGGACGTCCAGCGGCGCACGTTTTATTCGATGCGCCAGCGGATTCTCGAAGGGCGCGAACTGGAGGGCATGGTCTTCGAGATGATTCTGGGCGAACTGGACGCCGCGGTCGAAAATTTCCTCGGCGGGCGCTACGCCCAGCGATGCATCGCCGAGTGGGCCTCCACGAACCTCCAGACGCCCGTCCGGGACGACCAGATCCACGCCGAAACGCCCGACGAGATGCCCTCGCTGGAGGCCGACCTGCGCGAGCGGGCCAAGGCCGAGGCGTACGAGACGATTTCCGTCACGCTCGGCGAGTACATGGAGGATATCGACGATTCGCAAAGCTGGGACCTTCGCGGCATGAGCGGCTGGGCGATGAGCCGGTTCGGCGTGAACGTCTCGCAGAATCAGCTCCGCAAGATGGACGCGCACGAGGTTGAGCAGATGCTGGGCGAGGCCGCCGCCGAGCGAATCGACGAAATCGACCTCTCACCGCTGGTGACGATGCTCGAGCCGGACTTCGCCCGCAAAGCCCTGGCCGACTGGGCGCAGAACAAGTTCGGCGTGGAAGTGTCCCTCGATGAGCTTACCGACGCCTCGGGCGAAGACGACGGCCGGGTCGCCCGCGAGGTATTGGGCGAAAAAATCCAGGCCGCCTACGACCGCCGGCGGATCGAATATCCCGTCGAGCACGCCCTGGAAATGACCATCGCCCAGACGGGCACGGAAAACGTCTACGCCGTGGAAGCGCTCGTCCAGTGGGCGAATCGAAAATACGACGCGGGCCTGTCCGTCGAAACGCTGCGGGGCCTGTCCATCGAAGAGGTGCACCGCCGCCTGCTGGCGCTTTCGGAGGCCTGGGTCGGCGGCGACCGCCTGGAAGCGATGGTCCGCCAGCGCCTCGGCGAGACGCCGAGCGCCGAGGCGGCGATTGCGATGGCGAAGGATCGCTTCGATACCGAACTGGGGCCGGAAGATTTCGATAGCGACGTTTTCGGGCGCGTCGTCAAGGCCGGGCGCGATTTCCTCCGCCGCGAAATGACCGAGCTGGAGCGGTTCGTCCTGCTCCAGATTTTCGACGTGTCCTGGAAGGATCACCTGCTGGGCATGGACCACCTGCGCGGAACGATTCACCTGCGGGGCTTCGCCGAGCAGGACCCGAAGGTCGCCTACAAACGCGAAGGCGGCAGGCTGTTCGACGAAATGTTCGCCGGCATACGGGAAAAAGTCGCCGAGATGATCTTTAAGGTGCGCCTGACCGCCACGGCCCGCATGAAAGACGTCTACCAGGTCTCCAGCATGGTCCACGAGCAGTTGCAGGGCTACGACCACCTCGCGCGGGACATGGCCGACCAGCAGGCGGCCGCGGCCCCGCAAAAAGTGGAAACCATCAAGCGGGACGTGCCCAAAGTGGGACGCAACGACCCCTGCCCCTGCGGATCAGGCAAAAAATACAAGAAATGCTGCGGCCGAACGGAATAGAGGTTCGTTCAGGAGAGGCCTTTCAACGACACGATGAGCAATGAACGTCGTGGCGGCGTTACTCTTCTTCCTCACGCGGTTCGGCGGGAACCGGAACCGCCCGGGCCGCCCCGCCGACGATAACGTATTGAGCACCGTCAAACAGGTGGGCAATGCGGCGGTCGGCGACGATTTTGGCCGACTCGACCATCTCCTCGTCGAGGATCACGTTGCGCAGGTTCACCCGCCGGACGTATCGCAGGCCCGGCTCTCGCCGAACGGCCCTTTCGACCGCGCGGGTCATCTCGTCGGAGAGTTTCTGCCCGTCCGGCCCTCGCCGCCGATTGGACAGGCACCCCACCGCGACGAACGCGTCGTCGGGGGCCTGGCGGGCGAGGAGTTTCACCAGCACGTCGGCCATCCGCTTTCGTCTCGCGTAAGGCCCCTGCAGACTCGCCTGGGCAATCACGCGCCCGTCGGAAAGGCGCACCAAGCGCACCTCGCAGGCCAGCAGGTCCTCCGCCGGGTACACCGGAATCGTCCGCGGGTTCGACGATTCGCGGGGAATTTCCACTTCCGACGCCGCCGGGGCCAAAATCACCCGTGACGTTGTTTTCGATTTTTCCGGCGTTTTTTGGGGTTCGACGGGCGTCCGGGGCGCCCTGCCCTTGGGTCGCCAGAGAGAAACTTCCCGCTCCGTTGGTTTATCCCGGCCTGGCGGAGGCGTTTTGTCTTTCGGGCCGACGGCGTCCTTCGCCGGCGCCGGCAAAACCGCCAATTCTTCACCCGGCGTCCACGTTATGGTCATGCTTTTACGAATCGGGGGGAACGGGGATTCCTCGCCGCCGCGGATCACCGAAGCGTCCGTCGGAGTTAAGGTAAGTTCGAGGCGTTCGGGCAGCCAGGCCGCTCCCGAGCGATAGCGAATTTCCTTCCGATGCGGTTCGTACCCGTCGGCCTTGACGTCAATGACGTGCAGTTCCCAGAGATCCTCCGGGCATGTGTCTTTCCACTGCACTTTGCAGGGCGAGCCGCCGACGAGTTGTCCGTCGATCCACACGCTCGCGCCGGACGGCTGGGTCTGCACGAGAATCGTTCGCGGGCCGTCCTCGCAGCCGACCGCCGCCGGCAACCCCAGCACTATACAATACAAAAGGCGACTCCACCCGGAAGAGCGGAAGAATCGGCCGAGAAATAGAGAGAAGTACGTCATGATACATCCTTGCGTTTCCAAAACCCCTGCGGCGGAATCCTCCCGCCGGGGAAACCATCCTCACGTCCGTCGCGGCCCCTATTGTACGCGCCCCGGCCCGCAAGGCAAGGGGCCGGCCAGACGGATACAGTGGATAACCACTCCACCTTGCCTATAGAATGTTCGGGAAACGCATGATTAACCTGACTCAACTGTACCGCGAGGGGGAATGGTCATTTCCGGGCGACGCGCTGCGCTACGCCGGCCGGGATAGCGCGGCGTCCGTTCGGCCGGTCGTCGTGTGGAACTGCACGCGGCGGTGCAACCTGCGATGCGTGCATTGCTACGCCGCCGGCGACGCGGAAACCGACGCCCCGGAACTGACCACCGACGAGGCCAAGGCCCTGATCGACGACCTGGCGACCTTCGGCGCGCCGGTGCTGCTGCTGTCCGGCGGCGAGCCGCTCCTGCGGGACGACCTTTTCCCATTGCTGCGTCGTGCCGCGGACCAGGGTCTGCGAACCGTGCTGTCCACCAACGGCACGTGCATCACGCCCGACGCGGCAGCGAAACTTTCCGCCGCCGGCGTCGCGTACGTGGGCGTGAGCCTCGACGCCGCCTCCGCCGCCCGGAACGACGCCTTCCGAGGCCGTGATGGCGCGTTTGACGACGCGCTGGCGGGCCTTCGCGCCTGCCGAAACGCGCACCTGCGAGTCGGCCTGCGTTTCACGATGACCCGAAGCAACCTCGAGGAGATCGACGCCCTGTTCGACCTGATCGAACGGGAGGAAATCCATCGCGTCTGTTTCTACCACTTCACGCCCGTGGGGCGAGGCCGGAAAAACGCCGCCGAGGCGCCCACGCCGGAACAAACCCGCTCGACGCTGGATCGAATTCTCGCCCGCGTGAAAACTCTCCGCCGCGACGGCCAGGCCGTCGAGGTGCTCACGGTCGGCAATCACTCCGACGGCCCGTACGTGTACCTGAAGCTGCTGCGCGAAGAGCCGCACCGGGCCGAGAAGGCCCTGCAACTGCTGCGGCGCAACGGCGGGAACCGGTCCGGCCTGGCCATCGCCTCGGTTTCGTGGGACGGCGCGGTGCACCCGGACCAGTTCTGGCGGCGGCAGGTCGTCGGAAACATCCGCCAAACGCCCTTCAGCGAGCTGTGGTCCCGGCCGGCCGAGGGCAGCCTGCTGGCGCAACTGCGCCGTCGCCGGCCGCTGCTGCCGCCGCGCTGCCGAAGCTGCCGCTTTCTGGACGTGTGCAACGGCAACCTGCGCGCCCGGGCCGAGGCCGCCGGCAACGGCCCGTGGGGCGACGACCCCGCCTGCTATCTGAGGGACGAGGAAATCCGCGGGAGCGAGGCATGATCCCCTCCGCCGCACCGCCGCTTCGGATGCTCTTCTGGGAATCCACCGCCCGGTGCAATCTCGCCTGCGCCTACTGCCGCCGGCTGGAGACCGAAAAGGCCGACGACGAATTGACGACCGAGCAGGTCCAGGCCGTCTTCCAGTCCGCCGCCCGCCTTGGCCCGCCGGTGGTGGTGTTCTCCGGCGGCGAGCCGCTCCTGCGCGACGATTGGCCGATCCTGGCGGACTTCGCCCACTCGCTGGACCTGCCCATCGCCCTGGCGACGAACGGAACGCTCATCGACACCGCATCGGCCCGGCGGATCGCCGAGGCGCAGTTCCGCCGCGTATCCGTCAGCCTCGACGGTGCAACCGCAGCCGCCCACGACGCCCTGCGAGGAGAGGGAAATTTCGCCCGCGCCCTGGCGGGCGTGGAGCATCTTCGCCTAGCCGGCGTGAAGGTGCAGTTCAACGTCACCGTCACGCGCGCCAACGCCGGGCAACTCGACGCGCTGGCCGAGCTGGCCCGTAAACACCAGGCCGAGGCGATGCACCTGTTCCTGCTCGTGCCCGTCGGCTGCGGGGCGGAACTGGCCCCCGCGCAGCAGCTCCCGCCGAAGGACTATCTCCGCGTGCTGGAGTGGGTTTGCGGGCATCAAACCGATACCGGCCTGGAGCTTCGCGCCACGTGCGGGCCGCAGGTGTATCGCGTCGCGTCGCGGCGGGGCCTTTCGCCCGCTCGCGGGCGCGGCTGCCTGTGCGGCCGAAGCGTCGCGTTCGTTTCGCACCGCGGCGAGGTGTTTCCCTGCGGATATCTGCCCGTACGCTGCGGCTCCGTGCGGGAAACGGACTTTGCAACGATCTGGGAAACGTCGAAGGTCTTCGCCGCACTGCGGGACCCGAACCAGCTTCAAGGCGCCTGTGGCCGTTGTGACTACAAAACCCTCTGCGGCGGCTGCCGCGCCCGGGCCTTCGCCGCGACCGGCGACTGGCTCGCCGAAGACGCCTCCTGCCCGTTCCTCAGATAAAAAACGGCTTTCCTGAAAAGATTTTTTTTTGCCACCCCTAACAGCCCGTTTAGAAAGTGTCGCGGGCATCCTGCCCGCGAGTACCGAGGGCATCTTGCCCAATGGCCCTAAGATAAGCATTTCAGCCGTGCTTTCCAACGAGGTTCTTGCAGAAATGGGTAGCGAACGGGATTGCGTTTTATG
>JAFGEJ010000194.1 GCA_016931655.1 Phycisphaerae bacterium | reverse complement strand
CTGCCAAAAGGGACTTTTTCCCACGGGCAAGATGCCCGTGATACACTTGGACAAGATGTCCAAGCCACTTTTCATACACGCTCTGAGGGACAGAGAAGATATAGATGGTGGGAAAAAATTAAAATCTTCTCAGTTTCTCTGTCTCTCTGTGTCGCGTTTTTTACGTGCTCACAAGGCTCAAAGCGATCATGCCGCCAGGAAAAAAGGTCCCTCACCCGTCTTCCGGGCCGCCCGCGGTGCGGGCCAGATGCACCGCTTCGTCCAGCCAGGTGAAATAGTCGCGTCCTTTTACCCGTGCGGCGGGCAGGGAAAGCAGCATTTCCGTCCCGCGGATCTGGAGGCTCAGGCCTTCGGCGGCCAGTCCGCCGGCCGCCTGTGCCAATCGCTCCGCCTGGTCCGACCGGCCGCGACAGGACCAGCATCCGATCCGACCCGGAGCGTCCCGCGCCTCTAAGGGCGTCGATTCGGCGTCGGTGTGATTCCACATGATCAGGTCGCCCGTTTCCGAGCGCATATCCACGATAACCGCGGTATACCGGCAGGTGGTTCGCCGGGTTCCATGCCCGATTTCATAGTGAAACTCAAACGCCCGCAGGGGCAGGGCGTCCAGTCGTCCGTGGGCCACATTGACCGCCCGGGGCGAATGGCCGCAGGACATGAGCGTGAAGCGGCGATAGCGCTCGGGAATGTCAAAGGGATCGTCGGAGGAAAACAGCAGCCCTCGCTCTTCGGCCCGACGGGCCAGCCGCCGCGTGCGGCGGGTCTGGCGAATCCCCATCACCACGAACGTCGTTGCCGTGGCCGTCAGCGCCAGGATCAGAATCGCCATGACGACTATCTGCACGGGATTCTCACGGCTCCTTTCGCGGGATTATTCACCGGCTTCCGCTTCGTCGTCGTCCGAAACGTTCTCGGCGTCCTTTTCGGCAGGCTTGGCCTTGTCTTTCCCCTCTTGGTCCATCTCGTCATAAAACTTCGGTTTTCCGCTCGTGTCCAGCGTCATGCCCGCCGGGCGGAATCCGGAGTGAATGTCATAGTTCGGGGCAATGGGTTTCCGGAGGGAGCTCATCCAGTTGTACACGCGGCGATAGTTCGGCGATCGAATACCGGTAAAAATCGGTGGAATCTCCACGGGGTGGCGTTTCTCGGCCACCTTACGGTTCAGCCCGTATTGCAGAATCAGCGACGCTTCGATGTTCTGCCGGTCCAGCAGGTGGTTTTTCCCCTTCTCCCATCCGCTGACAATCAGAAAGTTCGTGTAGTCCGCCCGCGGATTCAGTCCCGGCATGACGAAAAATTTCAGCCCGCCGTTGGGCGTAGGACCACCGTGGCAATTCGCCGCGGCGCAGTGATTCTGAATGATCGGCCAGACGTGGGTGCGGAAGTCGGTCATGAACTTCGGATCGCGCATTACGTGAATGTCCCGCTGCAGGGAAACGTCGTTGGGCTTGTTTCGCAGGATTTCCATGACCTGGACGCTGCGAGGCCGGGCGAGAAAATGCTGTTCCTTTCCGTGCAGATCCCAGCCGTCCGTTTCGCGCCCGCGCATGGAGTCGATATACCGTTTCAGGACCTTGTTTTTGTACTGGATCATCACGCGATCCGTCTCACGAAGCTCCATCAAACGGATCCGGAAGATATCCTGTTCCGTGACCAGGTCGCGGTCCTCCACGGCCAGGGCTTCCCCCGGTCGGCGTGAGGCCGCCGCGACGGCGGCGTCCAGAACCCGAATCTTCGCCTCCACCTGACGCAGCAGGAGAATGGCGCGGGTGTAACTCTTCTGAATCTCCAGGGCGGCCTTCAGGTCGTCCCGCGCATACAGCAGGAGAGTTTTGTCGTTCTGGTGGTGCTCCCAGACCCATCGGGCCAGAGTGTAGCGGGCTTCGGCGCTGTTCAGGTCCGCCGCGTCCCGGCGGGCGAGGTATTCGTCCTTGGCGGGCACCACGGGCTGAATCGACTCGATCTGGTCCTCCTGAAACTTCAGTTCGCCGCCCTTGGTTTTGACTTCAATGCCGTCGTCCCGCCGGGTAACCACGCCCTGAAACGTCCGCCCGTCCTTGAGTTTGACGGCCTGGATTTTCCCCTCCTCCTCATCCTGCCCCCATGCGGGTAAAACGGCCAGACACGCCGCCACACATGCCGTCAACACGAAACGATACGTCCTGCTGTTCATGGCTTACCTCACTGGCTTGGGGCCGAGCCCGACTCGAAGCAATCCGCAAAGGCGGCGGTGGGATTTGAACCCACGAATAACGGATTTGCAATCCGTCGCCTTAGTCCACTTGGCTACGCCGCCGGGAGCATTTCTACTGTATCGGACCGCGCCGCCGCGGTCAAGCGCAACTCCCGTTGACACCGCCGTGAACAGGGAGATATTGACACGCGGAAGGCCCGCCCACAGCCCAAAAAAAACGGGCGATCCCTCAGGGATCGCCCGCATACACGTTTTTGAAGAATTGGTTTGTTCTATCGTCGTTTCCGGCGGTACAGAAGCACCGCGCCGCTTCCAAGCAGCGTCAGCGTCGCCGGTTCGGGCACGTAGGTGTAGATCACTGTTACCATACCGCTGTATGTCCCCGCTTCGGAATAACTTGCTCCCGACCCGCCGTGCGTATCCATGGACGTTTCTAAAGCGCTACTGATGGACACGGCAAAGGTGTCCAGGCCCGTATAGTAGGAAAAATCCACCGTGCCGGGATAGTCCGTATCGGAATCACTGCCGGAACCACCCGTGACGGTAAACGCGTCATCGCCGGTAAAATCGGGTGCGCCGTCGCTATCGGGCAACACGCTTCCTGATCCTGTCTGGAGCGGAATGGCGATCAGTGTCAGGGCATTGGGGGCAACGGCGGTTACCTCGGCCCCGATCCCCAGATCAACGCTCGTCGGCGTGCCCGATTCGTTGTCCCACGTAATGGTACCGGCGGATGCACTGGCATCGAGTTGCAATTCGATTCCCGTCAGCGTCCCCAGAGAAGGATCGAATTTTTGCAGATACACCACCAAACCGTCGGCGACTTTGGTAACAGGAATCGTGACCGTGTATGGAATCGTATCCGCCGCCGCGATCGAAGAGACCCCAACCAACAGGCACAGAGCCAAAGCATGTGAAAATCGCATCGTTTTTGTCCTCTCTTAAAAGACGTACCACTTCATTTTGAGTTTTTGGCAAGCCGCCAGGCACGTATGACTCACCGACGTACAACTGTGAACTATTGTACACGTTTCGCCCTATATGCACAATGGGGAAAATCCTTAGAAAATCAGGATTTCTACTGAGGACAGGCCTTAAAACTATAACCCGACGGGATACTTTGATAGGGGTATGTTTGGGCTTTACAGGGATTGGACGACGGTGATGGCTGTAATCAGGGCGATGTCTTCCACGCTGCAGCCTCGGGACAGGTCGTTGATGGGTTTTGCGGTTCCCATCAGCAGCGGGCCAAGGGCGGTGGCTTTGCCCAGCCGTTCGACCAGCTTGTACGCGATGTTCCCGCAGGACAAATCGGGGAAGACCAGCGTATTGGCCTTTCCGGCGACGGGAGAACCCTTGGCCTTGGTCTTTCCGATGGCGGGGATGACAGCGGCGTCCAGTTGCAACTCGCCGTCCACGTTCAAATCAGGCCGGCGTTTTTTGATGAGTTCCGTCGCGTCGATAACCTTCTGAACGGCGGGGCTGTGGGCCGAGCCTTTGGTCGAAAAGCTCAGCATGGCCACGTACGGCTCGGTATTCAGCAGGCTCCGGCAGGCGGCGGCAGCGGCGATGCCGATGTCGGCCAACTGCTCGACCGTCGGTTCGGGCAAAACGCCCGTGTCGGCAAAAATGACCGAACCGTCCACGCCGATTTCTTCGACGATGGTGTTCATAATGCTGCATGCGCTGACGGTTTTGATGCCCTCAGCCAGTCCCACGCCGAACAGGGCCGCCCGGACGGTGTCCGCCGTCGGGCAGATGCTGCCGCAGACCATACCCCCGGCCCGGCCGTCGCCGATCATCATGCCGCCGTAGTACGGTTCCCGGCGGAGCATCTCGTCGGCCTGGGGTCGCGTCATGCCCTTGGCTTTGCGTTTTTCGTAGAGCGCCTCGACGTAGGCGTCGCGCCGGCTGTCCGTCAGCGGATTGACGATTTCCGCGCCGTCGATTTTTGCGCCTTCGGCGCGGGCGAGTTTGGTGATCGCGTCGGGGTCGCCCAACAGAGTGATCCGGGCGTAGTTTTCTTTCAGAACCCGCTCCGTTGCGTGCAGCACGCGGGGGTCGCTTGCTTCCGGAAGGATTACGCACGCGTCGGCCTGCCGCGCCCGTTCAATGATACTGTTGACGACCACGTTGCTCATGATGTTGCCTTTGCTTCCATGAATAATTCTGCTGTATATGAAAAAAACACCGTTGCAAAATCATCCACGGATTACACGGATTCAGAAGAATTACACGGATGGATGGTAAAAGAAGAATCCGTGTAATCTGTTTTTGTTCCGTGAAATCCGTGGACTCTTTTGGAGTGACGACGTAGCATATTCTTATCCATTCGCGGTTATCATACCGGTTTCGACAACGGGAGTCGAGAGCGCAATGAATTACAAACGATTTCATTTATTTGAAAAGACACAGGTTCTCGTTGCCGGCGGCGGACTGCTGGCGGTGGTGTTCTTCTGGGTGGGCGGCGCATTTCAGCCGGCCGATCCGCTGGGTCCCATCGCCATGCTGCCTAACGGAAACCTCGCCAAACTCCTGCTGGCCGGCGCGATGCTGCTGGTGCTCTCGGTGATAACCGGGGCGCTGACCACCCACTCCCGTCCCGAGGGCGGCCTGCTGACGGCGCTGGTGGCGCTGGGAGGCCTGGCACTGCTGAGCGAACCGATGGATACGCTCCTGTGGCGATACGGCGCACCCCGCGGCGGCCTGTACGGCCTGCTGATCCTGGAAGTGCTGCTGCTGGGGATCGCGGTGCTGCTGGCGGAGTGGGTGGTGATGCTGGTTCGCGCCCTGCTGGGCCGGGCGCATCCCGCGTGGGTCTGGACCGACCCGCTGGATCGGCTCACCGACGACCAGCGGAAGATTCTCCGCGGTTCGCGCGTGCACGTGCGGTGGGATGGCGACGTTCTGGACGGCCGGGAGACCCGCCTCCCGCTGGGCGTGCGGGATACGCTGATCGGGACCGTCTGGTCGCTTTTAAGCAGGTGGCGGAATCCGCGCGAGTCCAAAGACGCCCGCGCCGCCGAGCATCGCGCCGCGGCGGGAGTGTTTCGACGTGGCGCGGGGTGCCTGCTGCTGGGCGTGGTGGTGGGAGTCGTTCTGGTGTCGCTGCTGATGCAGTCGGACCAGCGGGGGCAGATTCTCTTTTCCCTGTTCGCGGGGTTCGCCCTGGCGGCGACGGCGGCGAGGCACGTGTTTCCCACGCGGACGATGTTCGTCGCCTGGCTGATGCCGATCGTCGCAGCCGTGGTGTTCTACCTGCTGGCCGCCCTGACGCACGGCGCAATCCGCCCGCAATACGAAGCCCTTCCCATCGACTGGATCACCGCCGGCTGCAGCGGCTCGCTGCTGGGCTTCTGGGTCGCCGGGCGCATGCGCGAAAGCCGCATCTTCGACACCCTCGCCCATGAGATGCAGACGCAAGCCTGAAGAAGCAATTCGAAAAACATCCACGAATTTCACGGATGAAAGAGAGATTACACGGATTCACAGGCATCCCATAGAGGGTGGCTGTGTGCGGGGTATATAAGGTAGCGGGGATGGGGTACTCTGTTTTCCTGTGACAAGG
>JAFGEJ010000193.1 GCA_016931655.1 Phycisphaerae bacterium | reverse complement strand
GTAGCCCCGCACGCAAGTGCGGGGTAAAAGGTGCTCCCTGTGGGCGAGTCCCGCCAGGGACGATTGAACCTTTCCATCGCCCTAAAGGGCTCTGGAATATCGGATCAACCCAATCCCCCGGGCTCGCGCCCGGGGCAGCGCGAAGGCGATCAGCTGGAGTACTTCTGCAAAAAGACGTATCGAACGGAGCTGGTTCCGCTGCCGCATTCCTGGGGCAAGCAGACGCACAAAATGCTGGAGGATCTGATCCGGGACATCGAGGAGGACCGCTCCGTCGATTCGCATATCGAGGACGTCTACAAGGCGACCGAGGTTTCCCTGGCCGCCAACATCGCCGCGCATGAAAAACGGGTCGTCGCCCTTCCTCTGCCGATTACAACCAGGCTGCCCAGTCAGAAATCGTAGCCTGAAATCTGCACCGAATTTGACGGCAGGTATATTTTGGCGCAGCCGGCATCCCTTATCGGCTGCGATGTTTTTTCCTTCCGGAGAGCAATTCCGGATTTTTTGTTTATTGAGGCTGCAAAAGCAAGGGGCGTTTGTTGTAGAGCGCCTTGTGAGTCAAGAAGTTATTGCTTAAAGCAATATAGCTCTTTATCATGCGTTCTTCCCAACGGGTCGATAAACAATTTTTATTCATTTTGATGAGGCGCCTCATGACATCACACACACATCGTTATGCCGTATTGTCCCTGGCCGTCGTGGTCCTGCTGATTTCCTGCGGGAATATTCTCGCGGAAGAGCAGAACGGCTGGAACGTTCTTGTCGATTCGCAGTTTGACAAGGACGCCAAAATGGTCGGCTGGGAGTCAAATCCGTCCAATGGAAAAGCAGCCGTCGAAAACGGCGCGTTGCAGGTGGAAAGTCTCTCCGGCGACAACAGAAACTGGGATGCCAATTATGTGACCTATACGGGCGAATTTTCGCTCTCCGAAGCGACGGTCAAAATGGACGTGGACGTTGCTTCGCAGAATGTGTATCGCGATTTCTTTATGATCCTGCTGCCGAAGAAAGGCCACGCGCATCGGCCGCCGGCAGTGTGGGTGAATATCGATCACGGCAACGACAACAGTACCGTGCTGATTCGTCAGTTCGACGAGGGAAAACAAAAAACTCTGGCGAAGGAATCCCTGCCGTTCCGGCTGGACGGGCCGTTCAGCGTCTCCCTGACGCTGACCAACGGTTCGGGTGTTCTGACGGTGTCGCGCGGCGACAAGAGCAAGGACATCACACTGCTGGACCTGATCGGACGAAAGTGGCTGATCTATCCCTTCACGGTGAAAATCGGCACGGCACAGCACGGCAACGCTTCCGAGCCGGCCATCGTTCGCATTGCGCGGATTCGCATTGCAACAACGAAGGACGATGAAACCACCGCCGGGGAATCCGAAGGCAACTCCCCCGGCAAGAGCGAGGCCGTGCAATACCTGTATCTCGACGCCGTGGCGAACCGGACCTTCGAGGACAAAACCGCCATGGACAACGAGGGCGGCTGGACCGACCAGGGCGCCAATGACCTTCGTTATATTCCGCGCGGCTATCAGTATTTCCGCAACGTGCCGTTTCACATTGTCGACAAGCTGGAGGAAATCGGCAACGCGTACCGCCCCGGCTGCGTGACCCTTAAGGGCATCAACACGCCGAACATGCCGCTGGAAAGCAAACCCATCCCCGTGAACGGCAAGGCGCCGTATTTGTATTTCCTTCATGCGGCGGCCTATGCGGGCAAATACGGCATTCACTGCGCGGATTACCTCGTGACGTATTCCGACGGTTCGACGGAGACGATTCCGCTGTACACCGGCAAGGAGATCGGCGAGTGGTGGGATCCGAAGGATCTGGAAAACGCCGTCGTCGCCTGGGACGGACAGAACCCTGAATTCCCCCACGTAGGATTTTATCTGTACGAGTGGAAGAATCCGCACCCGGACAAGGACGTGAAACAGATTGTTTTCAAGAGTCGTAATACCGCCGTCGCGCCGATTCTGATTAGCGCCACGGCTTCGGGGAAGAAAATTCCCATTGGCCCGCAGGCGCGGCGCTTCCGTAAGTCGGCCTATACGATCTGCGAATATCGTCAGCGTCCCAAAACGTCGCTGTATTGGGCCAAAGGCCCCGCCGACGTGACCGTAAAACGAAGCCTGCCCATCGCGAAAAATTCCGACGTCAAGCAGGCGCGGATCGATGTGATCCGCTATCACGCCGATACGCCCACGACGGTGGAATGCGTCATCGACGGTGTGAGTATGAAGAAAGAACTCCCCGCCGGCGAGATGCGAGCGCAATTTCTCATTACCGACAAAAAGCTGCTGACGTATTTTGATGAACATAAGGACGGTTTTGAACTACGCGTGAAACTCAGCGGCGACAACGGCCTGGGGACGATGGTCTACGAGTCCAATCCCAATGAACGCTTCATCCCCGGCGGCGAGGACGCCGCGGACAAAACCTACGCGGTAACGGGCGTCTTCCAGGTAACGGGATTCCTGCCCATGCACCGTCTTTCGGGATACGTGGAATTCAAGCCCAACCCGATGGCCAAACCCAAACCAGCCGAAATGGTTAAAGAGGAATTTCAGCCGACGAAAACGCAACCCGATCTTCTGGGAGGCGATTTGTGCTTGAACGGTGTCTGGCAGTGGCAGCCGGGCCCACTCGGCAAGGACGCCCAGCCGGGGGATATTCCCACCAGCGGCTGGAAGGACATCGTTGTTCCTTCACTTGATTTGAAAGGAAAGATTTTCGAATTCAACCAGAACTGCGTCAGCGCCTGGCTGCGGAAAACCATCGACTGTCCGAAGGAATGGGCCGGCAAGCGGGTCGTGCTGCACTTCGAGTCCGTCGCCGATTTCTGCACGGTCTATTGCAATGGGAAAAAGCTTCTCGAACACGCGGGCATACAACAGTTCGACGTGGACTTGACCGATCATCTCCGACCGGGTGAAACCAACACCATTAACCTCTTCTGCCAGAACGTGTACAAAGGGATTCTTCTGAAAGAGCGGATCAACAAACTTCCGGGAAATATGTCTGAAATCGCGAAGTACAAAGGGCATGCGTACCTGATCTATGCGGATGTCGGCGCGTGGGACCAGAAACCGGACGAAATTCGCCTGTATCTGGACGGAAAGGATATCGCGAAAAAATCGTCGCTGGATGACGTCGTGAACCAGGGCGACGGCCGCTATTACCGTAAACTGGACTGGAACCAAACGACCATCTACTTTTCCACACCGGGCAACGTTCCCCTGGAGGAGATCAAAGATCGCCTGACGATAGGAACCTATGCGCCGGGATTTGTGAAACATTACTCCCGCGGCGACTCCAGCCATCACTGGAGATCCCCCAGCCCCCGCGATTGCGGGCCTACGAGCGACGTGTCTCTGCGGATTACCGGTGAGGCGCATTTTTCCGATGTGTTCGTCAAACCGTCCGTTCGCAAAAAGCAACTCGACGTGGACGTATCCCTGGCGGATATCCCCGCCGCCGGCGCGATCCTGTCGGCCTGTGTAAAAGACGGCGATTCGACGGTGTTACAATTCGATTCTAAAATCATTGATAAAAATACAAAAACGCTTGCTATTTCCAAACCGTGGAATAACCCGATCCTTTGGGGGCCGTCAAATCCGCATTTGTATTACCTGGAATTGGAAGTAAAAGACTCCAAAACCAAAAAGACACTGGACCGTCGATATGTCCGTTTCGGGTTCCGCGAGTTCTGGATCGAAGGGCCGGATTTTGTCTTCAACGGCCAAAAGCCGTATTACGTGCAGGGCCACAGCATCGGTGCGTGGTTGTTACCGCATCATCGGCATCATCTTCGCTGGCATTATGCGGACGCCAACCAACAGGCGAACATGAACATGGTTCGTTTTCACAAAGGCGGAATATTGTACCCCGAAGTGCTGGACGTGGCGGACGAAATGGGCATGCTGGTCATTCAGGAAACCAATTACGCCGGGCCGTCCGAGCAGTTTGATCCAGAGCATCCGGAAAAAACCCGACAACACGTGGATTGGCTGATCGAACAATCCCAGCCGCAACGGAACCATCCGTCGCTGGTGATCTGGGGTACGGAAAATGAACACGGAGTGTTGCGGGAACATGAGGAATTGACTCCCCAATGGCGGAATCGCGCGGAACAGCTGTTGCAGTTAAACGCCGCCTTCAAGGAAATGGACCCGACCCGGCCGACGGTGAATAACGGCGGACATGTCTTCATCTTTACCGACCTGTTTAAGGATCCCCGGCTCGACATCATTGACGGGCATTACGTCAATCCCCGCGTCTGGGACGATTGGAAGACCAAATACGGTAAGCCCTGCACCATGGGCGAAATCAGCATGGGCGGGCCGTTCGGCTGGACGTACCAGGGCGATGTAATCCATACGCGTCAGCGCGGTGAAGATCCACGCCCCGGTTATTACAAAGCCGTCAACGCCGCCGCAAAATATCTCGAAGGCCGCCTCCAGACGTTCCGCGCGCAGGAAATAGCAGGTCTTTGGCCCTTAGGTGCCATGAAAACCTATCATCCCTTCCAACTCCTTTGGGACGGTATTGACTACAATAATCAGACGCCGCCGATTGCCTGGCCGGCGAAAAGCGGACCGGAAGTGAAACAAAAATCCCTCACCTACGGCCGAGAGAATTATAACTTTTACGATCCGACTGCGCCGCGATGCGCGTATCTTCGTACGTACGATCCCCTGAAAGACGTAATGCGAGAAGTTCCGAAGCTCGAACCAAACTTCAGCCCGGAAGTGGTTGTGCAGGTTCTCGACAAGGACGGCAAGCCCATCTGCAACGCCGCCGTCTGGCTGACGCCCACGGATCAGCCGACCAACGCTATCGGCGGCGTGACCGACGATGAGGGCAAGGCCTGGTTCGTCTGCAAAGCCGGGCCGGGAACTTACACCGCCTGGATCCAACGCAACCATGCGTGGTATCAGGCAAGTGTCACCCCCGCTCCCGTGGGCGAGTGGATGCAGGTAAAAACAATGCAGGCGATATTGCCGGAATGAAGTATCCGAATCGAAGGTAGCCGGAGAGCCCCTCGGAAAATGCCGTCGCCATACTCGATGAATGTATCGCCTGCGGCGAATCGTGCGTTTTTTTAGCACGCCAGATTCATAACCTCTTCATTGACAATCTCTTAAAATATCATCCTTTGGCTGCGAAGCCATCAAAAACACTTAAAATATGCTCATTTCGATCAAATTGTGGTTGTGTTCTGTTCAAAATGAGCTAAAATGTTCATTGTACGATCATTTGGATATTTTTAAACAGGATTTCAGGATTCCCGGATTGGTTTTGCACCTGCGGAGGATAGCCGGCGTAAGCTCACCTCACTTGATTGCATGTCGCTTCCGGATAGAAAAACTGACAGAAAGTGAAGGAACAAAGGATGAAATCATTCTACGATTTTGAGATTTTTCACAAGATGTTGGACGGGATCGACCTGGACGATCACGTAGTGGCGTCGTATTACCTGAAGGATCGGCTGGAGGGGCAGAAGTTTCTGGACCACTTTGCCCTGGTGCAGGCGATGGGCCTGGAAGGTTCCACCGGCACGTGGGAGAAGGTGGAGGAAGACACCGAAGCCGTCCGCCAGGCGATGTCCAGCAAGATGGTCGGCTATCACGAAATCCCCAGCGACGATCCGTACACGAAGTCGGCGGTGGTGCAGTTGGCGTTTCCGATTCGCGCCTGGGGCGACAACGTTCCCATGATGCTGCTGGCGATCGCGGGCAACTGCTTCGCGTATTCCAAGAACATCATGCTGACGGATTTGTTCATCGGCAGGAATCTGCTGGCGAAGTTCAAAGGCCCGAAGTTCGGCGTTCCGGGCATTCGGGAATTAACGGGCGTGAAGGATCGGCCTTTGAGCCTGCACATCATCAAGCCGAAGATGGGCATGACGCCCGAGCAGACGGCCAACCAGGTTCGCCAGACGCTCGCCGGCGGGGCTGACATGTGCAAGGACGACGAAATGCTCGGCGACGCGTACAACAACACCATGGAGCAGCGCCTGCCATTGGTGATGGACCAGATCAATCGCGTCGCGGACAAGACCGGCAAGAAGATGATCTACCTGTGCAGCATTACCGACGAGCCGACCAAAATGCGCGACAAGGCCAAGCGCGCCGTCGAACTGGGCGCCAACGGCCTGCTGGTGACGTACTCCGCGGGGCTGGGCGCCCTGCGGGAACTGACGTCCGACCCGGACATCAACGTGCCCGTCATGTTGCACGCCTCGCACATGATCGCCATGATGAAGCAGATCGCCTGGCCGGTGCTGGCAAAACTCTGCCGCCTCTGCGGAGCGGACCTGATGCTCACGCCCACGATGTGGTCGTCGATTCCGATGGTGTCGATGGAAGAGGGCATTCGCACGTCGTTTGTGAAGCTTGCCCCGTGGGGGCACATCAAGCCGACGTTCCCCATGCCCTGCGCGGGCGTGTATCCGGGACTGGCGGAAGTGATCATCGGAGAATACGGGCCGGACATTGTAATTCCCGCCGGAGGCGGTATGCTGGGGCATCCGGGCGGGTACACCGCCGGGGCCGAGGCGTGGCAGCAGGCGATCGCAGCCGTCATGGCGAATGTTCCGCTGCCTGAAGCGGCGAAGAAACCGGAAAATAAATCGCTGCGCGGCGCTCTGGAAAAGTGGGGCTACATGGAAAGGCCCAAGGCTCCGTGGCTGCGCCTCGCGCCGGAATATCAACCCAAACCCATGACATTTTAGCGTTAGATAACAGGAAAAATGTCCAGTGATTGTCATCCTGAGCGGAGCGAAGCGGAGTCGAAGGACCTTACATCCGCGAGGTCCTTCGACTTCGGCCCTTCGGGCCTTCGCTCAGGATGACAATATGTTTCGACTCACTGCTGTCCCAACGTTTGGGTTTTAGATTTTCTTAACTGACTAATATCAATGTTGTTGTATCAAAAAACAACTCGGATCGACT
>JAFGEJ010000192.1 GCA_016931655.1 Phycisphaerae bacterium | reverse complement strand
GATTACACGGATTTTTATAAAACAAGTCTTTTTTGCCTCAGGCTGACGTCGCTGAAATTGAACAACAAACCTATATGACAATTAGTCGCTTTCAAATAAGCAAGAACCTGGGCTTCATGTTGTTTACACAGGTTGTCAACGGCTTTCAATTCAACAATAATGCGTTCATCCACAAAAAAATCCACACGAAATTGACCACAAGGCAATCCTTCGTACGATACTTCAAACGATTGTTGTGCCTGAAACGGAATTTGAGAATTCACAAATTCACGACTCAGTGCGCGTTGGTAGACCGATTCGGGAAATCCCGGCCCAAGTACTCCATGTACTTTTTGCGCACATCCAATGATCTGGTAGCTTAATTCTTCGTGCAACAAACCAATTGTTCGTGCGGTTTTGGCCATGCCATTTCAAATTCTTCCGTGAAATCCTCTTTCTTATCCGTGTAATCCGTGGATGATTCCTTACCGCTAAAATCCAAATGTGTAGAAAATCACCGTGCACACGGACGCCGCCAGCACGATCGCGACGATGGAGTACACGACGGTCATGGTGGTGGCCCGGCCGACGCCCTCGGCGCCGCCGCGAACGTGCAGCCCCTCGTAGCAGGCAATCAGGCCGATCAGCACGCCGAACACGCCGCCCTGGATCAGCCCGGTGAAATAATCCTTGTACACCAGTGCGTCGCGCATCCGCTCCCAGTAGCGGTTGTACACGTCGGCGCCCAGCGCCATGTGCGCGGTCAGCCAGCCGCCCGCGGCGATCATCAGGTCCGCGAACGTCGTCAGCAGCAGCATGCACACAAACGTCGCCAGCACGCGCGGCAGGACGAGGAAGCGCGTCGGGTTCAGGGCCATCGCTTCCATGGCCTCGATTTCCTCCGCCACCACCATCGTGCCCAGTTCCGCGGCGATGGAGGCCCCGGCGAATCCGCTGAGCACCACAGCCGTGAAGATCGGCCCGAGCATGCGAAAACCGCTGATGCCGATAATCGTGGCGATCTGCGCCTGCTGGCCGTAGTCTTCCAGCGTGGGCGTCAGTTGCAGCGCCAGGATCACGCCCACGAACCCCTGCACCAGCGCCACGATGCCGATGCTCCGCACGCCGACGCGCACGACCTGCTCGCCCAGCGATAAAATATCCCGCGACTTGGGATGTCGGGCGGCCTTGGCGATGCCCCGAACCACGTCGCCCAGCAAAAGAGAGATTCCACCGGCGTACTGGAACCCGTGCAGCACCACCGTGCCGAGATGTTCAATCGGGTTGCCCCGGGAGCTTTGGCCCATGCTACGCCGTCGCCTCCTGTTTGCTGTCCGTAATGGTGAATACGCTGTCGAGGCGAGTGATTTCCAGAATGCTCCGAACCTTTGGGCTGGGCGAAAGCAGCACGAGCGCCACGCCCAGTTTCCGCGTGCGGCTGAGGAGTTTGACCAGCGAGGCCACGCCGGAGGAATCCATGTACGGCACAGCCGAGAGGTCCACGACGACCTTTTGCGGCTGTTCGTCCAGCAGCCCCAGCAGGCCCTGCTGAAGCGCGGCGCTGCGGTGCAGGTCGATGTCGCCGGCGATGCTCGCCACGGCGACCTTGCCCTCCCACGTGATGGTTTGAATCGGCGAATCAGTCATGGCACGGCCCGTTGGTCCTTTCGTTGTCCGAATCCCGCAGAGATTTAGTCATAATCAACGTCGTCCCGCCGTCCGGAGCGGGTTGGTAATCCACGCTGTCCATGCACTTGGTCATAATGTGCACGCCCAGCCCCCCGGGGCGAACGTCGCTCAGGTCGCGCGAATGGATCGTCGCTCGGGGCGCCTGCCGGCCGTAGTCCCGAAGCGTCACGTGCAGGCACGCGTCGCGAACGGCCAGGTCGATCTCGATCGGGCGATCCGCGGCGCCGTCGTAGGCGTGGCGGATGATATTCGTCAGGGCCTCATCCATCGCCAGCACCACCTTGCCGGCAGCGTGTTCCGTCATGCCCAGCGCCCGCGCGAACGACTCCACCTCGACCCGGACGCTCTTTAATTCCGCCGGATCGGACTGAATCTCCATTCGAAGCGTTCTGTTCATTGGCGCCGATTCGCTCATGAAGGTTCCGTCGTCGCCGGCTGGGTCGTTGTTTGTCCGTGGTGTTTCCGCACCCATCTCCGCCACCTCATTACAGATTTCTCTCGCCGCTCGGGCGGATCGTACGAAACCCACCCCAACTCCTTGTACACATCAGAACCGACCAGTCGCTCCAGCGCCTGGCCGGCGTAAAATCGAACGTCCCGGTCGGTATCGCTCAGGCGGTCCACCAGGAGTGGAATGACGTCCTTGTCGGACGTGTTGCCCGCCTCGACGGCGGCCTGGATGCGAACGTCGGGGTCCTCGGCCTGCAGCCGCTGGGCAATCGTACCGGTAACGGGCGTGGAGGCCTCGCAGCCGAGAAGACCCGCCAGGAACACCAGCAAACCGATTTTGCCCATTTCACGACGCATGGAAAACTTTCATAACTCGTTTCGCCAACACCAACGCCGGATTATATCCCCCAACGGCCTAAAGGAAAAGGCCCAAAAATAATGCTTTGCCATCCGAACAAGTAAACGTGGCTTGGGCCTCTGGCCCAAGTGTCGCAGGGTCATCCTGACCCTGCAAAGCGAACGTTTCCACGGGCAGGATGCCCGTGGGACGCTTGGACGTGGCACCTTCAAGCGAGTCTTCTCGCTTGTGGGTGCTTTTCTTTGGGAACGATATAGAGCACCCACAAGAAAGGACGTGCTCTTCAAGCCCGTCCTTTCTTGAAGGTGCCACTACGCCCCTCGAATCGACGCGGCGGGTTTTTCTGGCGTGCGGGCGCGTGGGGCGTGTATAATTTCCTTTAACTCGAATACGAACAGGACGTTTGGTATGGCTGGGCGAGCATGGACGCGAAATCCGCGACGCTGGCAGGTCGCGCCGTTGTACGGCGGGGCGGATGATCTGGCCCGGCGGCTCCGCACCGCGCCGCTGGTCGCGCAGGTGCTGCACAATCGAGGCCTGGACGACTCCGACGAGGCCCGCGCTTTTCTTCAGCCCAAACTCACCGACCTGCACGATCCCCTCGAACTGCCCGGCTGCCGGGCCGCCGCGCGGCGCATCGCCCGGGCCGTCCAACAAAAAGAACCCATTGCCGTCTACGGCGATTACGACGTGGACGGCATGACGGCCATCGCCATTCTTCACGCCTGCCTGAAACTCGTCGGCTGCCCCGTGAAGGCCTACGTGCCGCATCGCCTGGAGGAAGGCTACGGCGTCAACGCCGAGGCCCTGCGATCGCTCATCGCCGACGGCGCCAGGCTCATTATCACGGTGGATTGCGGCATCGGGGCAGCCGACGTGTTCGCCGAGGTCGGCGGGGGGGCGGATATCATCGTGACCGACCATCACGCTCCGTCGAAGCGCCTGCCGGACGCCTCCGCCGTCGTGCATCCGCTGCTGGAGGAGGGCGGGCGGGCGTATCCCAATCCCAATCTCTGCGGGGCGGGCGTGGCGTTCAAGCTGGCCTGGCAGGTCGCGCGGGAACTGGTCGGCGAGACGCGCGTGGACGAGACCATGCGGGAATTTCTGCTGGAGGCGACGTGCCTGGCCGCCCTGGGCACAATCGCCGACGTCGTCCCGCTGACGGGCGAAAACCGCGTTCTGGCGACGTTCGGCCTGCGGGGCCTGCCGGCGGTCAAACACGTCGGCCTGCGGGCGCTGCTGGAATCGGCGAAGCTCGCGGAGTCGTCTCTCGACGCGTATCACATCGGTTTTGTGCTGGCGCCGCGTCTGAACGCCGCCGGGCGCATGGGCCACGCCGCCCAGGCCGTCGAACTGCTGACCACCTCCGACGCCGCCCGCGCGAAAGAAATCGCCGCCTGGCTGGCCGCCCGGAACGCCGAGCGACAAAAGGTCGAACGGGCCATCGCGGCTGAGGCCTGCGACATGGTCGTCGAGGCCGGGCTGGACGGCGACGGCAGCCGGGCGATCGTGCTGTCGAACGAAAACTGGCACGGCGGCGTGATTGGTATCGTGGCCTCGCGTCTGGTGGATCAGTTTTCCCGCCCGGCGATCCTCATCGCCCGCAACGGCGACGGCCTCGGCCAGGGTTCCGGGCGGAGCATTCCGGGCTTCGACATGGCCGCGGCGCTGGCGGCCTGCGACGAACACCTCTTATCGCACGGCGGGCACGCGATGGCCGGCGGATTGAAAATTCAACCCGAAAACATCTCCGCCTTCAGCGAGGCCTTCGGCGTGTACGCTTCCGAGAACATCACGCCGGAACAGCTCATCCCCGCCCTGCGAATCGACGCGGAAACGACCCTCCCGGCCCTGGGGTACAACGTGGTCGATCTGCTTGGGCGGATGGCGCCGTTCGGCGCGGGCAACCCCCGCCCGGTGATTGCCCTTCGCGGCTGCAAGCTCGCCTGCCCGCCCAAGCGCATGGGGCGAAACGGCCAGACCGTCAGCCTGCTGCTTTCGCAGAACGGATCGGCCATGCGCGCGGTGGGTTTCGGCATGGGCGACCTGGCCGATCATCTTCCGGGGCAGGAAACGCTCGACATCGCCGCCGAACCCATGCTCAACACATTCAACGGCCGAACCAACGTCGAACTGCGCCTCCGCGACGTGGTGTGGTAGTCGGTAGCCGGTAGTCAGGAGTCGGTAACGAGCCGGGCCTGTTAAGGCCCGGATCTCGCTGAATGGGATTATTGGGAAGCGCAAACCGGTAGCCGGTAGGGGCGATTGAAACGAATGTATTTGTAAAAAACCTTCAATCGCCCCTTCTATAAGCAAAGGGGCAATGTCAAGGAATTCTCGCCTTTTCTATTTGGTTCGTTTTGCCACGTTGCAGTTCAT
>JAFGEJ010000191.1 GCA_016931655.1 Phycisphaerae bacterium | reverse complement strand
CGGCCTGAAACCCAGGGCGTTGCCCTGGGCTGGTATGTATACGCCTTTCAGGCCTGCCTGCCGGTAGGCAGGCGAAAGATAACGGAAGACATAAAGAATTTTGATACGTAGGCCCTGCAGGAATTAGCGGATCAGGTTGACGAAAGGAGACAGTTTATGAAGTACGCATTTTTCGGTATGAGCGTTTTGTTGGCTGTGGCGGCTGGGGGGTGGTGCGACGAGCCGGCCAAGGCCCAGCCGAGCATCGACGGCAAAGTCCTTTCGCTTCCCCCCGCCCCGGAAGGCGCGATGGACGCCGCGCACGCGAAGCGGGCCGGCGAGCTGATCAATCGCGGCCTGGCGTACCTGGCCTCCAAACAGCAGCCCGACGGCGGATGGTCCATCGACGGCGCCTTCACGCCGGCTGTCACGGCCCTGGCGGCCAAGGCCTTCGTGCAGCACCCGGATTTCAACTCACAGACCCCGCGCCTGAAGAAGGCCTACGGCCTGATGCTGCGCTACCAGCAGCCGGACGGCGCGATCTACGATCCGAAGGAGGGACGCAGCAATTACTGCACCGCCATTGCCCTGACGGGCCTGGCGGCCGCGAATGACCCTGCCTATAAGCCCGCGATCGACAAGGCCGTCGCCTACCTGCGCACACTGCAAATCCAGCCCGGCGCCGAAAGCCCGGACGGGAAGAAAATCACCGAGGATCATCCCTATCTCGGCGGGGTGAGTTACGGCGAGCACGGCCGGCCCGATCTGAACAACCTCGGCTGGTGGATGGAAGGAATGCACTCGGCGGGCGTGCCGGCGGACGACCCGGCCATGCAGCGGGCGCTGCACTTCGTCGTGCGCTGCCAAAACCGCAGCGAATCGAATCCCCTCCCCTGGGCGGCCGAAGGCCCCAACGACGGCGGGTTCATCTACGCCCCCGCCCAGCGCGACGTGCGCGTGGCGGAATCAAAGGCCGGGCCCGGTCCGGCGGGAAAGGGATTGACCAGTTACGGTTCGATCAGCTACGTCGGCTGGAAGAGCCTGCTCTACGCCGGCCTGAAGCACGACGACCCGCGCGTCCAGGGCGTATATACCTGGATCCGCCGCCACTGGACGCTGGCGGGCAATCCCAATATGCCCAAAGACCGCAGCCAGGAGGGCGTGTATTATTACTACCTCGCCTTTGCGCGTGCCCTGCGGGCCTGGGGAGAAAACCAAATTCCTTCCTATCCGGAAAAAACCACGCACAACTGGCGCGAGGAACTGGTGGACGAACTGGCGAGGCGCGTTCACCCCGATGGATCGTTCTGCAACGAAAAGGCCTCCCGCTGGTCCGAGGGAAATCCCGTGCTGGTGACGGCCTACGAAGTCCAAGCGCTGCAAGAGGCGATGAAGAAGTAGTACGTTATCGCATCAAAAAATATCAAGTTGTCATCCTGAGCGGAGCGAGTCTTCGAGCGCAGTCGAAGGACCTCACGCCCACCTACCCGTAAGGTCCTTCGACTCCGCTGTCGCTCCGCTCAGGATGACAGACAACAATTTTAGATGTGACAGAGTAGTAGTCGCGGAAAAAACTCTCGCACATTTACAGGAACTCCTCGCGCAGCCGTATTGACGCGCCGCGGCCGTTGGCGTACAGTGGCGAAACGGCAAGGCGGTTTTCCCCGATCCCGGCGATGTGTCCGCGTATTCCCGCGGGAGTGTCTTCCCGCCGGGCCGAGAGCGGAAAGAGGGTGTTCCATGAAGACGACATACCGAATCGAGTCCGAAGGCCTGGTCGCCTGTCCGCCGGAGAATGCGAGCATCTTCCTGTACTGCGAGCCTGCGGAGGAGGAAAAGCGGGAACTGGCGGCGACGACGGACCTGGACGCCGTCGACCTGGAGGGCGTGTTCGACCCGGACGAAGTGCCCCGCGTGGAATTCTCGCCGGACGGCGTGTTCATCATCTGGAAGCGCCCGGACAACACCACCACACGGGAGGCGATGCAATTTGAGGTTTCGTCGCTCGGCATCGTGATGAACGGCAGCAGGATTATCTTCATTGTGCCGCATGGGAACATTCCGATGACAGGGCGGGAATTCCGGCACGTCACCGGCGTGGAGGAATGCCTCCTGCGGGTGCTGCTGCACACGGTGCATCACTACCAGAGCCACCTCAAGGCCATCAAGCAGATTTCGCAGGAACTGCAAAGCAAGCTCGTGGCCTCGATGGAGAACCGCTACCTTCTTCAGATGTTCGCGTTGGGCGAAAGCCTGATCTATTACCACAACGCGCTGGAGGCGAATTACACGGTGCTGGCCCGGCTTCGCGCGGCGGCGGAAAAACTCCGGTTCACGTCGGACGTAATCGACTTGCTGGACGACGTGATGATCGAAAACCAGCAGGCCGGCAAGCAGGCGGGTATCTACACGACCGTTCTTTCGGGCCTGATGGACGCGCGCGGCACGATCATCAACAACAACATGAACGTCCTGCTGAAAAACCTGACGATCATCAACGTGGTGTTCCTGCCGCTGAATCTCATCGCCGGCATCGGCGGCATGTCCGAATACAGCATGTTCACGCGGGGGATCGATTGGCGCATCACCTATGGAATCTTCGCCGTGGCGATGCTGGTACTGGGATGGCTGACCTGGTTGTGGCTGGTGCGCGTGATCAATCGGCACCAGCGCCGCAGCGGGGGAAGCTGACCGGACGGTCGAATTGTGGCACCTTCAAGAAATAAAAATCTCGAAGAGTTTTTATTTCTTGTGGGTGCATTTTTTATTATTGAAGAGGCACCCACAAGCGATAAGAATCGCTTGAAGGTGCCACTTTTATTTATGCTTATTTCGCGGTGAAGGTAAACGTCTTTCCGCTTTCGCCGACGGTGACGCGTTGGCCGTCTGTGATCTCGCCGGCGAGAATCTTCTGGGCGAGGGGATTCTCGATTTTCTGCTGGATCACGCGCTTCAGCGGCCGGGCGCCGAAGGCCGGGTCGAAACCGAACTCCGCCAGCAGGTCCTTCGCCTCCGGCGCGACCGTCAGCGTGATCTTGCGGCCCGCCAGGCGCTCGGCCAGGTGATGGATCTGAATCTCCACGATCCCCGCCAGGTCGTCCTTTGAGAGCGAGTGGAAGATCACCGTCTCGTCGATGCGGTTGAGGAATTCCGGGCGGAACTTTTCGCGCAAGGCCTCCTTGAGCCGGGCCTCGATTTCCCAGTCCTCGGCCTGCTTCTCGGTAAGGCTCTGAATGTACTGGCTGGCGATGTTGGAGGTCATCACGATCAGCGTGTTCTTGAAATCCACGGTCCGCCCGTGCCCGTCGGTCAGTCGGCCGTCGTCCAGCACCTGCAGCAGCACGTTGAACACGTCGGCGTGGGCCTTTTCGATCTCGTCGAACAGGATCACGCTGTAGGGCTTGCGGCGGACGGCCTCGGTAAGCCGGCCACCTTCGTCATAGCCGACGTAGCCCGGCGGCGCGCCGATCAGCCGTGCGACGGAATGCTGCTCCATGAACTCGCTCATGTCGATGCGGATCATCGCGTCTTCCGTGTCGAAGAGCTGCTCGGCGAGCGCCTTGCACAGCTCGGTTTTTCCCACGCCCGTCGGGCCCAGGAACAGGAAGCTGCCGATGGGCCTGCGCGGATCACCGAGACCCGCCCGACTGCGACGAATCGCGTCGGATACGGCGTGAAGGGCGTCATCCTGGCCGACCACGCGGCGGCGCAGTTCGTCCTCCAGCCCCATGAGCTTGTCTCGCTCGGATTCCATAAGCTTTGAGACGGGAATGTGCGTCCACTTGGCGACCACTTCGGCGATCTGTTCGGGCGTGACTTCCTCGCTGGTGAGGCTTTCCCCGGCGGCCTGCCGTTTTTCGACTTCCGCCTCCGCGGCAGAGAGTTGCGTTTCCAGTTCTCGCAGTTCGCCGTACTGAATGCGGGCGGCGGCTTCCAGGTCGCCGGTGCGCTGGGCCTGTTCGAGTTGGCTCTTCTTGCTCTCGATCGTCTCGCGCAGTTCCTTGATCTTCTGCAGTTGGCCGACTTCCTTTTCCCACTCGGCCCGTCGGGCGTCGAAGTCGCTTTGCAGGCCGGCGAGTTCTTTTTCCAGCGTTTCGAGGCGTTCCCTGCTGGCCTTGTCGGTTTCCTTGCGCAGGGCTTCCCGCTCGATCTGCAATTGCATGACGCGGCGGTTCAGTTCGTCCAGCTCAGCCGGCATGGAATCGTTTTCGATGCGCAGCCGGCTGGCGGCTTCGTCCACCAGGTCGATGGCCTTGTCGGGCAACTGGCGGTCGGAGATGTAGCGATGGCTCATCACCGCGGCGGCCACCAGGGCGCCGTCCTGGATGCGCACGCCGTGGTGGGCGTCGTAGCGCGGCTTGAGGCCTCGCAGGATCGCGATAGTGTCTTCCACGGACGGTTCGTCCACCATCACGGGCTGGAAGCGTCGTTCCAGGGCCGCGTCCTTTTCGACGTGCTTTCGGTATTCGTCCAGCGTTGTGGCGCCGATGCATCGCAGTTCACCGCGCGCCAGGGCGGGCTTGATGAGATTGCCCGCGGAGATCGCGCCCTCGGCCGCCCCGGCGCCGACAACCGTGTGCAATTCGTCAATGAACAGGACGATCTGTCCGTCGGACTCGGTGACTTCCTTCAGGACGGCCTTGAGGCGGTCCTCGAACTCGCCGCGGAATTTCGCCCCGGCCAGCAGCGCGCCCATGTCCAGCGCGATGACCTGTTTGTTCATCAAACCCGCCGGCACGTCGCCGTTGACGATCCGCTGAGCCAGGCCCTCCACGATGGCGGTTTTGCCCACGCCCGGCAGGCCGATGAGGACGGGATTGTTCTTCGTGCGGCGGGAGAGCACCTGCATGCAGCGGCGAATTTCATCGTCGCGGCCGATAACGGGGTCGAGTTTGCCCTCGCGGGCCATCTCGGTCAGATCCCGGCCGTAGCGTTGAAGGGCCTGGTATTTCTCCTCCGGCGTCTGGTCGGTGACGCGCTGGTTTCCGCGAATTTCGCGCATGGCGTCGAGAATGGCAGATCGCGTTGCGCCGAGCGTCGAGAGCACGTCTTTGGCGTTGCTCTTTTCCTCGGCGAGCGCCAGTAGGAGATGTTCCACGGAGATGTATTCGTCCTTCAGGCCGTCCGCTTCCTTTTTCGCGCGGACCATCACGTTACTGAAGGCTGGGTCCATGGCCATGCCCGCGCCGGTCGATTGCGTCGGCAGGCGCTTCAGTTCGCTTTCGACGATCGATGTGATGCGATCCTTCGGCACGCCGACTTTCTCCAGCAGTACGGGCGCAAGGCCTGCTTCCTGCTGGAGCAGCGCTTCCAGTAGATGCAGAGGCGTCATTTGCGGGTTTCCCCGCTCGGCGGCCTGGCCCTGGGCGGCGGCGAAGGCTTCCTGTGCTTTTACGGTCAGTTTATCCAGACGCATAACGTCACCTCAACCGGACAGATTTGCAACCAGCGTGCCAAACATTAACCGCATATCATATCGGAAGTTATGGAATTCAAAAACTGTCAAAAATGCACCCGTTTCGCCGGAGTGTCCATTCCGGCAGGTTGGTTCGGCCGAAGCTCGGCTGGGAAAAAACGGCAAATAAATAGAGCCATTCACGATTGATTTTCCCGCGGTGTGAACGCGGGCCCGCCCGCCGGCCTTTTCAAAGGCCTGTTCTCGGACGGGGGTCGCGTGTCGAGGTTCTGTTCGCCACACGTGCGGGCGGACCCTTGCTGCCCCGAATTTTTATGCACTCCCCGCACCGGCGGGCGGGATGTCCACAACGAGATTCACCGGCCCAGCCGCCGCGGCGCGAATCGTCATGTTCGCACCAAACACTCCCTGCTCCACGCGACAACCCTCCGCGCGGAGGGCGTCGGCGAAGGCCTGCTGCAGGCGGTTGGCTTCTTCGCCGCCCATGGCGTTGACGAAGGCGGGCCGTCGACCCTTGCGGGCGTCGGCCTGCAGCGTGAAATTCGGAATCACAAGAATGGCGCCTCCCACGTCGCCGACGGACAAGTTGAGCTTCTCTTCGGCGTCCTCGAAAATGCGCAGATGCGCGACTTTTTTCCCCAGGGCCTCGGCGTCGGCGGGCGTGTCGGAGACGCCCACGCCCACGTAGACCAGCAGACCCGCCTCGATCCGCCCGACAGTCCTTCCGGCGGCTTCCACCTCCGCCCAGTCCACTCGCTGAATCAATGCTCGCATAACCGAATCCCGCCTTCTTCGAGAAACCGTTTTTTTGTCCACGAATTTCACGAACAAAAAAATTACTATTCGTACGATTTGTGAAACCTGTCTGCCGACAGGCAGGTTCATGGACTCTTTACGAATTGGTCAGTTTGAGTATTTGTACTTCGCCGCCACCGCCTCCGCGATGCGCGTGACGTTTCGCGCCAAAGCCTTGGGGGAAATCACCTTCACCTGGTCGCCGTATCCGAGAATCCACCAGAGGATTTCGTTCAGGCCGTCCACCTTCACGTGAAATTCGATGGATTTGTCGTCGTTCCATTCCACCCGCTGCGTGGCGTGCCATCGCACTTCCGCGACGTTGCCGGCGACTTTCGGTTCAAAGTGCAGATGCACCTTGTGGAGCTTTCCTTCGGGGATCATCGACCACGCCAGGCCGAAGTGTTTCTCCAGCTCCGCCTCGCGTCCGGGGGGAAACGTCTCGGCCCGGACGGCGAGTTTTCGGATGCGAATGAGCTTGTAGGTGCGGACGGCTCGGTCGCGCACGGACCAGGCCAGCAGATACCACGCCCGCTGCACGAACACCAGACGCAGCGGGTGGACCTCCAGCCGAAGAGTTTTTCGCTCAAGAAAACTCTCGTACGTGACGCGGCAGACGTTGCGTCGCGCCACGGCGGCGGCGATCTGCTCGAAAAGGGCCTCGGCGCCCTCGTGCCGGGCCATCGGCCCAAGCTGCAGACTTAAATGCCCCATCACGCTGCCGACGTGCCGGCGAATGGCTTCCGGCAGAAGACTCTCGAGCTTGGCCGCCGCCTGCGCGCCAGCCGACAGCAGCGGAACGCCCGCCTGGTCCGTCAGCCGACTCGCCAGCACCAGCAGCGCCAGGGCCTCGCCCAGCGTGAGGTTCACCGGCGGAAGGAAAAAATGCCGGCTGATGCGGTACGTCTTGCCGGCGGGGTCGTAATAGTACGGAATATGCGCCAGCTCCAGCGCGTTGAGATCGCGGAACAGCGTCCGGCGGGAAATCTGTAAATCCTCGGCGAGCTGATCGGCGGTATAGCTCTGCTCGCTCTGCAACAGCGTCACCAGACGCAACAGACGATAAATACGGCTGACGTTCATGGGCACACCCGTGACATTATACACATACACCCCTCTTTGCCGTACATCACAGTACGCGCAACACCTTGGCGGTGCAAGAGAAGAAATCCGGAATCTGAAACTGGACACATTGTCGGTGATGCTGTGCCGTCTTGCATATACGCTTCGGTGGTCATATCCTTGCGGGCCATGGCGCAACTGAACATCACGCATCGTTCCGGGAAAGCCCGGAGGGGCCGGCTGATCACGCCGCACGGCGAAGTGGATACGCCCGTATTCATGCCCGTCGGGACGGCTGGGACGGTGAAGGGTCTGACGCCCGACCAGCTCCGCACCGCCGGGGCGGAAATAATCCTCGGCAATACGTATCATCTCATGCTTCGGCCGGGCGCCGAGGCGGTCGCCACACTGGGCGGCCTGCACAAACTGACGGCCTGGGACGGGCCTATTCTCACCGACAGCGGCGGATACCAGGTATTCAGCCTTGCCCACATGCGCAAGATCAGCGACGGCGGCGTGCGGTTCCAATCGCACATCGACGGATCGCTCGTTGAACTGACGCCGGCTGGCGCCGTCGAAATTCAGCACTCCCTCGGCGCGGACGTGATGATGCAACTGGACGAGTGCCCGCCCGGCGACGCGGAACGCGAAGTTGTTTCCGCCGCCGTCGAGCGCTCGGCCGACTGGGCACGGCGCTGCCGCGACGCATGGAACGCATACGAACGAAAAACGGCTCAAGGCAATGAACAAGCCCTGTTCGGCATTCAGCAGGGCGGCGTGTTTCGGGACTTGCGAGAGCAATCCGCACGCCGGCTGGTGGAACTGGACCTGCCCGGCTATGCGATCGGCGGCCTGAGCGTCGGCGAGGGCCATGAAGCAATGTGCGAAGTACTGGAGGACATCGACGGCCTTTTGCCCGCGGATCGGCCTCGATATCTCATGGGCGTCGGCGAGCCGCGGGATATCCTGGCCGCCGTCCTGCGCGGCGTGGATATGTTCGACTGCGTCCTGCCGACCCGCAACGGCCGAAACGCCCAGGCCTTCACCTGGACCGGCCGCCTGCGGCTGCGTAACGCAATGCACACACTCGATGCAAGCCCTATTGATCCGAACTGCTCCTGCTACGCCTGTAAAAATTTCTCGCGCGGTGCGATTCGTCATTTCTTCCAGGCCGACGAAATGCTCGGGCCGATCCTCGTGTCCCTGCACAACCTGCACTTCTTCGCCGAGTTCCTCGCCGCCATCCGCGAAGCCATCACTGACAATACACTCGCGCAAAAAGCCCCCGCCTGGATCGAGGCGATGTATTCCGAAGAGGGTAGTCAGTAGTACTACAACGAAACATTGTGTCGCGGGCCTCTGGCCCGCGCGTGCCGAGAGCATCTTGCTCTCGGAATGGCCTGTTTTCGCGGCCAAGATGGCCGCGATACGCGCGGGCAGGATGCCCGCGACACTCTTACATACACTTTTAATACCCGCTCTGAGAGAAATTTACGACTGCTCTAAAACAGTTTTCCCAACTGGGGCAGTTCGCCGACCAGCGGCGTGGCGTACTTGACGTAAGCCTGGGTGACGCCGTTACCGGCTTTGTTGATGAAGTTTCGGGGCAGGTCCTTCGTCAGGCGGGCCACCTGTTTGAGATCCGCACGCTGGTAGCTGATCTTGTAGCGAGGTCCCTTGTCGCGAATCATGACGATGGAGCCGTCCGCGTCGCCTGCCATCGCTAATTCAGCCGCCTTCCGTCCGCATTGGCGTGCCTCGGCCTGATCGACCGCCGAGGCGTACCCCGCGAACGACCGCTGGAGATATCCGAACGTGTCGGCCCGCACGCGCAGTGTTTTGTATTTCTCTTTCAAACCGCTCTTGAGAAAGTCCGACAGGAAATCGCCCAGTGCGCCGGAGCCGGAAAGTTGCGGGTTGCCGTGGCTGTCGCGTTCGACGCGATGGCCCAGGCGCTCGGCGAGGTTTACCGCGATGGGCGTGTGCGTTTCGTCGCCGACGCCCTCGGAAACGGCGATCTGGCAGCGGCCGAGTTTCGCGTACGTCTCGCGCACGTCCTCGACGAATTGATTGACGTTGAAGGGGATTTCAGGCACGTAGACCAGGTGCGGCCCGGAGGTCTCGTCGATCTTTCCCAGCACGGAAGCGGCTGTCAGCCAGCCGGCGTGCCGGCCCATGACGATGTTGATCTTGATCCCCGGCAGGGAGGCCGAGTCGCGGTCGTCGCCCGCGAAGGCCGACGCGACGAACCGCCCGGCCGAGCCGTAGCCCGGCGTGTGATCGGTGACGCGCAGGTCGTTGTCGATGGTCTTGGGGATGTGGAACACCCGCAGTTCGTAGTCGGCGGCGGCGGCCATCTCGTTAACGATCCGCGCCGCGTCGGCGGAGTCGTTTCCGCCGATGTAGAAGAAATAGCGGACGTTGTTCTTTTCGAAGACGCGGAAAATTTTCTCGCAGTAGGCTTCGTCGGGTTTGTCGCGGCTGGAGCCCAGGGCGGCGGCCGGCGTCTCGGCGACCCGATCCAGCGTGGCCTGGCTGACTTTTTTCAGGTCAATGAACTCTTCCTCAATGATGCCGCGCACGCCGTGTTTGGCGCCGAGAATTTTCGGAATCGACTTGCAGTCCTTCAGCGTTTCGATCACGCCCACGAGCGACTGGTTGATGACGGCCGTCGGCCCGCCCGACTGCCCGATCACCGCGTTGCCTTTGATCATGCCCATGAAAATAACTCCTGTTCTCCTGTAATCCAATCCATAGAGAAGAGAACGCGAATGAAACGAATGAAGACGAATTACACGAAGGTTTTTGTGTTAAACAAATTCGTCTTATTTGTTCTTATTCGCGTAATTCGCGTTCTCTTGCTCTTTTATTTTGTATAGTCCGGCCCTTTGGGGATCAGCAGTTCGCGCTCGATGAGCATCGTGTCCCACTGTCCGGCGATGAATTTTTCATGGCCGAGGATTTCCCGGCAGAGAGGGTACGTCGTTTTGGTCGGTTCGATGACGAACTCATCAAGCGCCCGCCGGGCCGTGGCGATGGTCTCCTCGCGCGTCGGGCGGTGTACGATCAGTTTGCCCACGAGGCTGTCGTACGTCGGCGGGATCGTGTAGCCCTGGTAGACGTGCGAATCCCACCGCACGCCCAGCCCGCCCGGCGCGACGAAGGCCTGGATCCGCCCCGGAGAAGGGCGAAAGTCCATCCGCGGGTCCTCGGCGTTGATGCGACATTCAATGGCGCAACCGTTCTGGCGAATGTCCCGCTGGCTGAAAGCCAGCTTCTCGCCTCGCGCAACGCGCAACTGCCACTTGACCAGGTCCACGCCCGTGACCATCTCCGTGACCGGATGCTCCACCTGGATGCGTGTGTTGACCTCCAGGAAGTAGAATTTGTGATTCTGATCGAGCATGAATTCGACGGTTCCGGCGTTGTGGTATCCCACTTCCTTCGCCAGGCGAACGGCGGCGTTGCACATTTCCTCTCGCAATTCGCGGGGCAGGCAAGGTGCGGGCGTTTCCTCGATCACCTTCTGCCGGCGGCGCTGCACGGAACATTCCCGCTCGAACAGGTGCACCACGTTTCCGTGGCGGTCGCCGAGAATCTGTACCTCGATGTGACGGAAATTCTCGATGCACTTTTCCATGTAGATGCGCCCGTCGCCGAAGGCGATCTGGGCCTCACTCTGGGCCTGGCGGAAGACGCTGCGGAGCGTGGCTTCGTTGTGGGCGAAGCGGATGCCGCGCCCGCCCCCGCCGGCGGCGGCTTTGAGCGCGACGGGATATCCGATGTCCCCGGCGATGCGGCAGGCGTCCTCGATGCTCTCAATTGCACCCTCGCTGTCCGGCGTGGTGGGCACGCCGGCCTTCTTCGCCAGGACCTTGGCCTGGATTTTGTCGCCCAGCGTCCGCATGCTATCGACGCTCGGACCGATGAACTCGATCTTGCAGTCGCGGCAGACGTCGGCGAAGTGGGCGTTTTCCGCGAGGAACCCGTATCCGGGGTGAATCGCGTCCACGTCGGTGATTTCCGCCGCGGCGATGATCCGGGGGATGTTTAGATAACTCTCGGACGATGGCCCCGCGCCGATGCACACGCGGTCGTCGGCCAGGTGCAGGTAGCCGGCGTCCCGGTCGGCCTGGCTGTACACCGCGACCGTCTCCAGGCCCAGCTCCTTGCAGGCCCGGATGATCCGCAGGGCGATCTCGCCCCGATTGGCGATTAACACGCGAGAGAACAT
>JAFGEJ010000190.1 GCA_016931655.1 Phycisphaerae bacterium | reverse complement strand
GGTGGGCGTGAGATCCTTCGACTTCGCTCGAAGACTCGCTACGCTCAGGATGACAACTGGATATTTTTTGATGTGACAAAGTACTAGGCTCTGTCTTGCTTTGTTGAAAAGATTTTTTTGCCACCCCTATGGGGTAAACTACGAACACAAAGGTCTCAAAGGGAAAAACAACAGAACTGTTGTGGTTTTCTTCTTCCTTTGTGTCCTTTGTGGCTGATTTTCTTTGTTTTGTTTTTTCATGATTTCAACGGAGCCAAAGCCTCAATATGGGTTTCATCGTCCCGCCAGGTGGACTGCCAGTACGGTCACGTCGGCCGGCGTGACCCCGCTGACGCGCAAGGCCTGGCCGAGGTTGGCGGGGCGAATTCGGCTGAGCTTCTCCCGCGCCTCCCAGCGAAGCTGCGCGACGGCGAAATAGTCCATATCGGGCGGGATTTTCTTCTCGTCCAGGTCGCGCATCTGCTCGACGGCCTGGCGCTGCTTTTCCATGTATCCGGCGTAGGCGGCGTCCACCGCCAGCGACCGCAGCGCCCGCGGATGTTTTTGATACAGGTTGTGCAACAATTCTGTTTCCGTTGGCGCGTCCTGGATAAGTAATTCCAGCGTCGTGCCGGGTTGACGCAAACGGTCCCACAACGTCTTCCCATCCACTCGAACGGTTTTTAAAATTTTCTCCGCGGTTTGAACGGCTTGCTGTTCCGCGGTAAATTTTTTCCATCGCGCGTCGTCCACCAGTCCGATCTCGCGTCCCAGGGGCGTCAGGCGGCGGTCGGCGTTGTCGGCCCGCAGTTCCAGCCGGTGCTCGGCCCGGCTGGTGAACATGCGATACGGCTCAGTCACGCCCTTGGTCACCAGGTCGTCGATCATCACGCCGATGTAGGCCTGGTCGCGCCGCGGGACGACGGGTTCCTCGCCCCGCGGGCGGCGGACGGCGTTGACGGCGGCCAGGAGTCCCTGCCCAGCCGCCTCCTCGTATCCCGTCGTTCCGTTGATCTGCCCAGCCAGGTACAGGCCCTTCACGGCCTTGGTTTCCAGCGTCGGGAAAAGCTGCGTCGGCGGGACGTAGTCGTACTCGATCGCGTAGCCGTATTGCAGGATTTCCGCGTGTTGCAGGCCGGGGATGTGACGGACCATGTAGTCCTGCACGTCTTCCGGCAGCGAGGTGGCCAGGCCGTTGCAATACACCCAGTTGGTATTTTCAGGCCGGCCTTCCGGTTCCAGGAATATCTGGTGGGACGTCTTGTCGGCGAAGCGCTCGATCTTCGTCTCGAACGACGGGCAATAGCGCGGGCCGACGGACTGGATCTGGCCCGTGTACATCGGGGCGCGGTGGAAATTTTCGCGGACGACGCGGTGGATGTCTTCGTTGGTCGCCGTCAGCCAGCAGGGGATCTGCTCGACGCGGAGCTGTTCGTTCAGGAAGCTGAACGGCTGGGGCGGCTGGTCGCCGTCCTGGCGGGTGCACTGGGAGTAGTCGATGCTCTCGGCAGCCAGACGCGGGCACGTGCCGGTTTTGAGCCTGCCGATCTCCAGGCCGCCGCGGCGAAGCGAATCGCTCAGGGGCGTACTGGCGGGTTCGTCGATTCGTCCACCCACCCAGGTCCGCGGGCCGCGGTGCATCAGGCCGTTGAGAAACGTGCCGGCGGTGACGATGACGGAAGGACAAACAAGTTCCAACCTGTCCGGTCGCTTACGCTCCCGGCTCATTAGGACATTCACGTCCGGTCGCTTACGCTCCCGGCTCATTAGGACGGTAAGACCCACAACGCGGTTTTGCTCGACGAGAATTTCACACACCTCGCCTTCGAGGATCGTGAGATTCTCGCACTGCTTCAAGGCCTGCTGGACCCAGCGGGCGTAGGCGTGGCGGTCGGACTGGCAGCGCGGGCCTCGGACGGCTGGGCCTTTGGAGGCGTTGAGCATGCGGAACTGAATGCCCGTGGCGTCGGCAGCCAGGCCCATCAGGCCGCCCATCGCGTCGATCTCGCGGACGATCTGCCCCTTGCCCACGCCGCCGACGGCGGGATTGCAGGACATCTGGGCGATGGTCTCGACGGAGAACGTCGCCAGCGCGGTTTTCGCGCCCAGTCGCGCCGCGGTCCAGGCCGCCTCCACGCCGGCGTGCCCCCCGCCGACGACCACAATGTCAAACTCCGTCCGCATGAACGAAGGATTGTAGCATGGGAGGGTGCATAACTCTAGAGCAAACTAAGGTTGAGTTTGCGCATATTCACATTCTCCAAACCATCCCATTGCGTCTTGTTTCGTAATGGCTTTCAGGGCTTTGGCGATTGCGTCGTTGAGTGTCCCCAGCGTTCTCGCTTTGGCTTTACGCAGGAGAGCTTTCACCTTTGACCACATTTGTTCGATCGGATTCAGATCGGGGGAATAGGGCGGCAGAGGCAAGGTCATCGCACCGGCGGCATGAATCAAATCCAGAGCTTCCGGATCATGATGAGGGCGGAGATTGTCGAAGATCACAATGTCACCGGTTCGGAGTTCGGGAACCAGAATTTGCCGAACATATTCGCGGTAGGCCTCGGAGGTGGTGGCCCCATCCAGCGTCATGCAGGCGGTGGTTCCGTCCAGACGAATCGAGGAGATCATCGTCGTGGTATTCCAATGGCCGTGCGGGGCGTCGTCGAAACACCGGCGACCGGCTTTGGCCCGGCCATACAGTCGCACCATATTCGTTTTCGCCCCGGATTCATCAATGAATACGAGGCAATGCAAGAACTCGATAAACCAGCCAAGGTACGTTTGGATCCATGTCTCTCGGCGTGCTTTCACGTCGGGTCGGTCTTGTTCACTCGCTCGTATCCGTTTTTTTTATACCGCCAGCCCAGCCGCTGGAGGGTATTGTGAATCGTTACGTCGCTACAGGAAACGCGGTCGGAAAACTCCGTTTGTATTTCCACCAGCGTCGCGTCCGGATGCTTCTCCACGTGCGTGTCCAAGGCCGTGAGCATCGTTCCGGAAAACTTGGCGGGATTATGTCCTCGCGGATGAGGCTCCAGCCGTCCTTCCTGATGGTAGTCGCGAAGCCAAAGTTGAAAGGTGCGACGGGAAATTCCGAAGGTCTGTGCGATATGTGTTTGCGATCCGTGGCCAGACCGGTACGCCTCAATCGCCCGTCGGCGTACGTCTTTGGAAGAAATGGTACTCATGCCTTCTGTATCGGCATAAGCGCAATTACAACTTTAGTCTGCTCTAAACAATGTACGTCCCAATCCACGTCCCAACTTTTACGATGAATTCGTATGGACCCCATGTGGGGATCATATCGTTGGGGGATGGAGAAAACAACGGTGGAATAACGTGGTTGCTTCGGCCCTTCGGGCCTGCGCAAACCACGGCACCCAATGAGGGACGCAAACCACGGTGCCCAATGAGGGGCGCGAACCACGGCGTTCCGTGAAGGGGGAAATAAGGGGGTCAGGAAGAACGGGGGGACTGGGCGTCTTCTTCGAGATAGTCCGCCAGGTCTTTGCCCAGGGACTCGATCTCGAAGGGCTTGTTCACGAATCCCAGCACGCCCTCGTCGCGAAGCTGGTCGATCACGCGATGGTCGCTGTAGCCGGAAATCAGTACCGCGCGGATGTTGGGATTGACGGCCTTCAGTTCGCGGAACGTCTCCAGGCCGCCCATGCGGGGCATGATGAGGTCCAGCAGCACCAGGTCGATCTGGCGGTAATTGTCCCGGTAAAAGCGGACGGCTTCTTCCCCGTCGGAGCAGAAGCTCGTGCGGTAGCCCAGCGTTCGCAGGGCGCGGACGGCGTAGTTGCGGACCATCTCTTCGTCGTCGATCACGAGGATGTGTTTGGCCTTGGGGCCCAGGGCGGCGTCGGAGGCGTATACGCCCACGTTCGCCTCGGCCGGCGGGAAATACAGCCGAAACGTGCTGCCCTCGCCCGGCTGGCTCTGCACGTCAATGAATCCCTTGTGGTTCTTCATGCAGCCGTACACGCCCGCCAGGCCCAGTCCCGTGCCCTCGCCGATTCTCTTGGTCGTGAAGAACGGCTCAAAAATTCTCTCGAGGGTTTCTTCGTCCATGCCCACGCCGGTGTCGCTGACGGCGACTTCGAGATAATGCCCCGGCGGCATGCGCTCGGCTCCCCGCAGGACGTGGTCTTCGCCGATTCGCGTGATTCGCGTCGCGAAGGTCAGCCGCCCGCCCGTCGGCATGGCGTCGCGGGCGTTGATCGCCAGGTTCAGCAGGGCGTTTTTCAGTTGCGACGGATCGCCCATGACCGCCGGATAGGCGGCCCGGAGGTCCTGCGTGATCTCGATGCGGCGGTCGATGCTGTGGGACAGGAGCTTGACCGTCTCGGCGACGGCGTCGTGCATATCGACGGCGACGGTCTGGAGTTTGCCCTTGCGTCCGAAGGCCAGCAGTTGCTGCGTCAGGTCGCCCATGCGCTGGGAGGCTTTGAGAATCTGCTCGGCGGACTCCAGTTGCGACGGCGTGGAGGCGCCGTCGATGCGAATCAGTTCCGCGTTTCCGTGGATCGCCGTCAAGAGATTGTTGAAGTCGTGTGCGATGCCCCCGGCCAATTGGCCGATGGCTTCCATTTTGCGCGTGTGATGAAGTTGTTCCTGGAGGCGATGGCTTTCTTCCTCCGCCCGCACCTGGTCGGTCATGTCCAGCACGAGCATGGCCACGTGGTCCGGCCGGGTGCTGTAGGAAACGAAATGCAGGTCGCGATTCGTGGTATGACAGCGCCAGCGGAACTGGCAGGGTTTGTTTTCCCGCACCGCCGCGGCGAGTTTCGCGGAAATCGCCGGCAGACCCGTCTCGGCCAGATCGGAAAGACGTTGTCCGATCACCTGCTCTCGCCGCAGGCCCACGTATTCCTCGAACATCGGGTTCACGTCGAGAATGCGGTAATCCGTGGGATGACCATCCTGGTCCCGGATCACCTCGTTCAAGGCGAATCCTTCCACCATGTCCTCAATGACCATCTTGCAGTACTCCCGGGATATTCCCGCCGCGTCGGGGGCCGAATCCACGGCGCGGGTTGGTTGATCTGCGTTTTGTGCGACGGCATGAGAGGTATTACATACGGCGTCTACCTTACTATCGGCAGTTTCTACAATTCCAATCACATTTCCTTTAGGGTCTTTTACCGGGAGTTTGAGAATTTCTTCCTTCTCGGCGTGTCCGTCAGCGGCGGTTCGCACGATCAGACACGTCACCGCCTGTCCCGTCTGCCGCACGCGCTGATCGGATGTTTCGAGCAGTTCCGCCTGGTCGGCCCGGCCCGGCGGGAGAAAATCACGCTGCGTTTTTCCGAGAATCTGGGAAGGATCCGCCAGTCCCAGCGCCTCGGCGGCGGACTGCGTACATCCGAGATATCGCCCGTCGGCGTCCTTCCAGGCGACGCGCTGCCAGAGGGATCGAAGCACAAGATGATTCGTGTCAACCATTGCCCCGCCCGCGGGACGCCCCGGAAACGAAGCCGACTCTCTTACCGTTGTTTCCATGGCCGCGGCGCGACGTTGACGAATCAGCCGGATCGCCCAGGTAATCAGCACACCGGACACCGACGCGACGACCACGAGGCAGACCCACGTCCAGAGAATCCCCAGGGTCAGGGAAAACCACCAGGCCCCCTCCAGGCCCGCGCCCAGCGTCCCCGGCGCCTCCGCCCGCGCGCAGACAAACGACAACCACGCCGATGTCCAAAGACCCGACATTCCCAAATACCTCCGGGTTCGAGGGCGGCGACCACTTGCCCAACCCGTCGCTATACACCAAAAGGTCCGATAATGCAAGACTCTACCCGGTGGAAACCCCGGCATGTGAGTGAGGATTTTTTCTGGCGGCCAGACCTTAGATTGTCATCCTGAGCGAAGGGGTGAGCAACGCGAGCCCCGAAGTCGAAGGACCTGATGGTTCTGACGCATTAGGTCCTTCGACTGCGGCCCTCACTTCGTTCGGGCCTTCGCTCAGGATGACAGTTTAGAGGCGAAATACCAGAAAAAATCCT
>JAFGEJ010000189.1 GCA_016931655.1 Phycisphaerae bacterium | reverse complement strand
TCTCGCAAGCCGAGGACAAAACCGAAATACATCAAAATTGTATCCAACTGGAACTATTCAATTTATGATGGGACAGCAGTGATCTGAAGTGTTTCCCAAGGCCTCTCAGGAGGAGAACCGCCCCATCAAGGCCGACGGCGGCGAAAACGCCCACGGCGTTGGCTACGATGTCGGAAACCGCGGCGCAGCGCCCCACCAGCGGCTGGGTGATTTCATCCAGGACGGCGTAGATCAGCAGAACGGGAATCGCCGTCAACGCCCGTTTTTTCCAGCCGGCTCCGTGCAGCCGCAGTGTCAGAAGAAACACGCCGCTTAGTCCCAGATAGCCCAGAAAATGCAGCGTAACGTCGCCGAGGGTAATCTGTGCGTAGGCGTCGGCGGGGATGTGCGTCGCCGTGGCGGCCGCCAGCCACACCACGGCGCAGAGAACCGCCGCCGAACGCCGAATCCATGCGCTAGCCGGGCGTGTCATGCTTCCATCCCGGCGGGATAGAGCGAAAGGAACTCGTCCCGCAGCGCGGTATAGTCCTCGGCCCCGCGGCTGCGCGGATCGTACTCGAAAATCGTTTTCCCGTGCGAGGGACACTCCGCCAGGCGGATGTTCCTGCGGATGACCGTCTCGAACAGGCGTGCGTCGGACCAGGGCGTGGCCGTCCCGCGGGCGGCGGCGAGGAAATCCCGCACCTCGTCCACGATGTCGCGTCCGAGCTTCGTGACCGACTCGTACATGCACAGCACCACGCCCCCCAGCCGCAGTCGGGGATTCAGATGGTCTCGCACCTGCTGAATCGTATCCAGCAGCCGCGCCAGGCCCTGCATCGCCAGGAAGTGCGGCTGGAGGGGAATCAGCACCTCGTCGGCGGCTGCCAGGGCGTTGATGGTCAGCAATCCCAGGGCCGGCGGGCAGTCGATCAGCACGAATTCGTGTGGCAGATCTCGCCCGGCCTCCAGGCCGCGGCGAAGGCTCAACTCCCACCCCTCGCGCCGAGACAACTCGATTTCCACCGACGACATGTCGCTTGTGCTGGGCAGGAGGCAAAGATTGGGTTTGAGCATTTCCGCGGCCGCCGAAACGCCGCATTCCCCGATCAGCACGTCGTAGATCGTCGGCTCGCCGTCGGCGACCTCCACGCCCAGGTGCAGCGTGAGGTGGCTTTGCGAATCGAGGTCCACGAGGCACACGTCGCGTCCGGCGTCAGACAGTGCCACGCCGAGATTCGCCACCGTCGTGGTCTTCCCGACGCCGCCCTTCTGATTGATTACCGCAATGGTCCTCACGGCCCGCATTATAGGGGTTCGGTAATCCACTACAAGCATGATCCACGCCGCGCCCGCGGGTGAGCGACATTTTTCCCTGGCGGTAACTCAATGATCCCCTAAAACCCGTGGACGAAAAAAAATCCGACACAGAGTCACTGAGAAACTGAGAAAGAAAACAAATAAAAATTTCTCTGTCTCTCAGTCTCTCAGTGTCGGATTTTCTTGATTTTTCATCATGCCGGAATTTTAAAAAATCCGATTGCTCAAGCCTGGACTGATTCCAAACCCGATCCTTGCCATTGGCTCTTCCAGGCGGTATGGTACGGTGCGGGGTTGGAAAATCGGCGACAGGATGTCTCCTCGGTGCGTCCGGGGAAAACCGCGGCCATAGCGAAAAAGGAGTGTATCATGAGCACACGAAGCGCGATGTTGTTGGCGGTGATGACGGTGGCGATGGGTTTGGTCGGATGTGGCCGGGAGGAGGCGGAAAAGGCGAAAAAAGAACTCGACCAGGCCCGGGGAGATCTTGCCAAGCTTCAGGAGGAGGTCGAGAAGACCCAGAACTCCTTCACCGAGCTGGAAGAGCAGCACAAGGCCGTCACAAAGCAGCTCCAGGCCGCCCGGGAATCCGCCGAGGACGCGAAAAACCAGCTCCAGACCGCCGCCAAAAAACTCACCACCGCCGACGCCGCCAAAGACGCCGCGGACACCAAGGCACAAACGGCGGAAAAGGAAATTCTCCGTCTGAAAGACCAGGTCACCCAACTCAACAAGGCTGTGGCCGTCTATCGGACGGAAAAAGACTCCGCGACGGCCCTGACGGCCAAGTTCCGGCGGGAAAACATTCAGCTTACCTCCGAGGTGGAAAAACTTCGGGAGGAGGTTCGCCAGCTTCGCGGCATCAAGCCGTCTTCCAACCAACCCGCCGAGGCGGACGATGAAACTATCCCCCAGGTTCCCGCCTCGGCGCCGGCGGAAAAACTCCCCGATCCGACGAAGTGATTGGATGATCATGCCTATCGATGCGATACCCTTCTGGAAACTCTCCGGCGGAGGAAATGACTTCGTCTGTCTGGACAATCACGACGGGCGATTCGACGCCCTGTTGGACGATCCCGTCCGCCTGGGGCGGTTTGTCCGGGCTCTCTGCCGGCGGCGATACGGCGTGGGCGCCGACGGCGTGATGTTCGCGGATCGCCCTGAGATCGAAGAGTTGTCCGATATCGCCGCGCGGTTTCTGGAGGCCGACGGCAGCGAATGCGAACTGTGCGGCAACGGTACGGGCTGTTTCGCCCGTTTTGCCGTGCTCCACGGGCTCGTGCCCGAGGGTGAAATCCGCATTCTCACCCCCGCGGGCGTCGTGCGGGCCCGGCGCGGCGAGGGGCGATACGTCCGCGTCTGCATCCCCTCGCCGGAGAGCATCCAGCGTGATCTGCACGTGTGCGTTACCGATCGAACCTTTTCCTGCGACTACGCCGTGGTGGGCGTGCCGCACCTGATCACTTACGTGGACGACCTGGAAGCGGTGGAGGTGGATCGCTGGGGGCGGGCGCTGCGGCATCATCATGATTTTCACCCGCGCGGCGTGAACGTGAATTTTGTGCAGGTGCTCTCCGAGGGTAAAATCGCCGTGCGGACGTACGAGTTCGGCGTGGAGGCCGAGACGCTCGCCTGTGGCACGGGTTCGGCGGCCTCGGCGATCCTCACGGCCCTGCGGTTCGGCTGGGACGGCCCGCTGCGCCAGTGCGAAAGGCCCGTCCTCGTTCGCGTCCGCGGCGGCGACGAGCTTCGCATCTTTTTCGCCGTCAATCCCTGCGACTGCGTAACCGACGTATGCCTCGAAACCGTCGTCCGCGTGCATCTGCAGGGCTGGCTCCTGCCGGAATTCCTCGCCGAGGCTTTGGCTCTGGGGTAGCGTGTGCGAGGATTTTATCTGGCGGACATACCATAGATTGTCATCCTGAGCGGAGGGGCGAGCGGAGCGAGCCCCGTAGTCGAAGGACCTGATGATTTTAAGGCTCTAGGTCCTTCGACGGGTTCGACGTTGCTCACCGCAGGCTGCGGCCCTCACTTTCGTTCGGGCCTTCGCTCAGGATGACAGTTTGGGGACCAAATGCCAGATAAAATCCTCGCACACGAGGTAGCTCTTTTCCAATCGTTCTCTTGCGTTTCATCGCCCGGTCGAGTATCGTAAACGGCTCGCGATGCGCGAAGCGGCCACCTTCGGTGGATTGTACGATACCCGGATGTTTTTTTATCAGGAGACGATCATGGCGGACTATAAGGATCTGGACCGGAAAGTCATCAAATTGTCCAAGCAGGTGGTGCGCATGTGCGCCGAGGCCGGCTCGGGCCACACGTCCAGTTCCCTGGCGCTGGGGCATCTCACGACGGCCTTGCTGTATCGCGTGATGCGCTACGACCCGAAGAATCCGTGGCATCCGGGTTCGGATCGGCTGATTCTCAGCGAAGGTCACGCCGTGCCCATCGTCTACGCCGCCTACTGCGACCTCGGCGGGGTGGTGGGGCAGCTGAACCAGGCCTCCGAGCTGCGCTTCAGCGACGCGACGAGTCTCCGGGCCGCCGACAGCGTGCTGGACGGGCATCCCAACCCCGCGATCGGGTTTCCGTTTTTCGACACCGCGACCGGCTCGCTCGGGCAGGGGCTTTCCGCGGCGGCGGGCCTGGCGCTGGCGGCGAGGATGAGCGGATCGGCCCAGCGGTTCTTCTGCATCGTCGGCGACGGCGAGAGTCGCGAAGGGCAGGTCTGGGAGGCCCTGGACTTCATCGTCGATCAGAAACTCACCGCCGTCCGCGCGATCTTCAACTGCAACGGGCAGGGGCAGAGCGATTACGTCTCTTCGCAGCAGTCGCCTTACGCACTGGGGCAGAAGCTCGCCGCCTTCGGCTGGGACGTGAAGGAGATCGACGGGCACAACTGGGACGAAATTTTCGAGGCCTTGAAGGCCGAGCCAGGCGAAAAGCCCGTCGCGATCATCGCCAAGACGATCAAGGGCTGGTCGGTTAGTTCCTTGCAGAGCGTTGCCTCGCACGGCCGGGCCGTCGCGGAAGACCAGGTCGCCGCCGCCCTGGCGGAACTGGACGCCAAGGCCGGCGAACTGGGCGTGGCGGAATTATCCGACAGCGACTGTGCAAAACTTACCGAACCGTTGCCGATCAGTCCGCCGCCCGGCGGGGCGATTTCGGCAGGCTCCCTCAGCGAAGCGCTCCAGGCAGCCGGCCTGGGCGATGCACTGGCCGCGAAGAAACTCTCGACGCGCCGCGCGTGGGGCGCCGCCCTGGCGGCCCTCGGCGCCGACGGGCGCGTTATCAGCCTCGACGCCGACGTGAAGGCCTCCACTTTCGCGAACCTGTTCGAGAAGGCGTATCCGGATCGGTTCATCGAATGCAAAATCGCCGAGCAGAACATGGTCTCCGCCGCGGCGGGACTGGCTGCCGGGCGACGGATTCCGTTCGTCAGTAGCTTTGCAAAATTTCTCACCCGCGCGTACGACCAGATCGAGATGGCAGCCGTCACGAATTCCAACATCAAAATCGTCGGTTCGCACGCGGGGGTTTCGCTGGCCGCCGACGGGCCCAGCCAGATGGGACTTTCGGACTTGGCGTTCTTCCGCGCCTTCGCACACACGCATCGCGCCGACGGCGCGCCGGCGATTCGCGTGTTCCAGCCCAGTGACGCGATTTCCGCTTTCAAACTCACGGAGCAGATGGCCAATCTCGACGGCCTGTGCTACATGCGAACGCATCGGCCTGACGTGCCGTTCATCTACGACGAGAACGAGGAATTCACGCTCGACGGGTTCAAGCACTTAATCGACGGCGAGGACATTGCCATCGTCGCCAGCGGGTACATGGTGCACGTGGCGAAGCAGGCCTGCAAGGTACTGGAAGAAAAAGCGGGCCTCTCGCCCAGCCTGATCGACGTCTATGCCATGCCGCTGCAAACCGACGAAATTATGCAGATCGGCGACGATTGTCGCGGGCAGATTCTCGTGCTGGAAGACAACTACGCCGGCGGCTTTGCCGAGGAAATCACCACTGCCGCCAGCAAAAGCGACCTGGGCGTGATGGTCGAAACGATGTGCGTTCCGCGCATTCCCAAGTCCGGCCGAAGCCCCGAAGAATTACTCGCGATGGCCGGCCTGGCGGTTCAGAACATCGTCGAAAAGGTCCAGAAGATGTTCGACCAGTCCGAGGGGTGAAGAAGTAGTCGGTAGTCAGTAGCCGGTAGTCAGTACGAGCCGGGCCTGCCTGCCCCCAAGGGGTTAAGGCCCGGATGCCTCTAAACCTTTGAACTTGTCATCCTGAGCGGAGCGAGTCTTCGAGCGCAGTCGAAGGACCTTACGGGTAGGTGAGCATGAGGTCCTTCGACTGCGCTCGAAGACTCGCTCCGCTCAGGATGACAATATTGAAAAATGAAGACTATACGAACAGAAAACTCACCGCCAGGGCGATGAGGACCAGTGCGCCGAGGAATTCCGCGGGCCGGCCTATGGCTTTTCCTACGTATTGCCCCAGCAGCACGCCCGACAATGACATCACCGCTGCCACGATTCCGATTTCCACGCACGGCAGCCAGATGGACGAAAATCCCGTCATGCCTTTCAACGCCAGCGAAAATCCCACGACCAGCGCGTCCAGGCTCGTCGCGACGGCCAGCACCAGCAGCGACCAGCCGCGAGTGGGGTCCTTCGGGTGACGGTGCAGGGCTTTTTCCAGGGCCTCTTCTTCCGCTTCGGCCACCCGGCCGGGGTGATTCCGCCAGGCTTCGTAGAGCATTTTCAATCCGACGGTGAACACCAGCGCCGCGGCGATGTACGTGCCGTACTGATGCAGCAGGCCCGCGAGTGTTCGGCCGATGGCCCAGCCGATCATCGGCATGAGGAATTGGAAGAGTCCCATGCTCCAGGCAAGGCGGAATTTCTGCCCCCGGCCGTGCCATTTCACACCGACGGCAGCCGAGACGCTCATCGCGTCGGCCCCCAGGCCGACGGCGATTCCCAAAATGCTCCAGAAGGATGTCATTCGTTTTCGCATGATACTTTCACGTCGCGGCGGAATCCAGCCGTTGACGAAACGCCGGCCTGCGTCTACCATCCCTTCAACGACATGAATTCTTCCGTACAAAGCGATAAATCGTCCCTCACGGCCCGTCGACTGGCGGCGTGGTTTGTTGGAATGGCGACGGCCACGGCTGTGGTGGGTTTGGCGTGCAGTCTTTGGGGGCGGGTCGGCGTTCCGCTGGACGAGGGGGTATTCGCCTCGCAGATCTGGCAGCTTCGCGTGGTTCGACTGGCAGCGGCGGCGCTGGTCGGCGCGGGCCTGGCTGGGGCAGGACTGGCGCTGCAGGGCCTGTTGCGCAATCCGCTGGCGGAGCCTTATATCCTGGGCCTCAGCAGCGGGGCGGGCGTCGGCGTGTTGCTGGGGCCGAGCATGGGGGCGACATTGCATCTGGCGGCCTGGGCGACCACGCCGGCGCTGGCGATGCTCGGGGCGCTCGTCACAGCCGCGGTGGTGTACGGCATCGCCCGGCGGAGGGGGCGGCTGGACCCGTACGTGCTGCTGCTGGCCGGCGTGATCGTGAACGTGTTCAACGGCGCGATGATTATGACCCTGCTCCAGTTCACCAGGCAGGAGGAAATTTTCTGGTTCGTCAGTTGGGGGATGGGGCGGATTCCCGAATGGCTGTGGCATCGGCCGATGCTGCTGGGGTTGTGCGGCGGGATGATCCTCGTGGGGTGGATCGCGCTGTTCCTGCGATCGACGGCTATGAACATGCTCTCGCTCGGCGACGACGTTGCTTCCACCAGCGGCGTGAGTGTGCAGCGGCTTCGCGTTGAAACGTTTGTCCTTGTCGCCCTGATGACTTCCGCCGCCGTCGCGTTGGCTGGGCCTATCGGTTTCGTCGGCCTGATCGTACCGCACGTCTGCCGGCTGCTTTTGGGGCCCGATCACCGCCGGCTGACGATCGTCGCGGGCTTCGGCGGGGCGATGTTCCTGATGCTCGCCGACACCCTCTGCCGGCTGATGGGGGCGTGGTTCCAACTGGGCGAGATCCCCGTGGGCGTGATTACCGCGCTGGCCGGCGGGCCTTTCTTTATCGTCCTGCTGCGCCGCCGGGCGAGGGAGGGGCTTGGATGAGCGACGCATCCGCCATCCTGGCTGCCTCGGACGTGCGTTTTGCCTACCGCGCGGGCGTGGAGGTGTTGCGCGGCGTGCACCTGGCCGCCGCCAAAGGGAAATTCATCTGCCTGCTGGGGCCGAACGGTTCGGGCAAGACGACGTTTCTAAAACTCCTGCTTGGCGTGCTTTCTCCCGCTTCAGGGAGAATCGAACTGGAAGCAAAGCCGTTGGAACAATACTCCGCCAGGGCGTTGGCGAAAAAGCTCGCCTATGTGCCGCAGACGCCCACGAGCGCCCTGAATTTTCCCGTGCGGGAACTGGTGCTCATGGGCCGATACGCCCACACCGGCGCGATGGGCCTGCCGAGCGAAACCGACCTTCAAGTCGCCCGGTTGGCGATGGAAATGACCGAATCGACGGACGTGGCCGACCGCACGCTGGAGGAACTTTCCGGCGGACAGGCCCAGTGCGCGATGATCGCCCGCGCGTTGGCGCAACAGCCGGGCGTCTGCCTGCTGGACGAGCCGACCAGCCACCTGGACATCCGCAACCAGCTCAAAATTTATCGCATGATGCGGCGTCTCGCCCGCGACTGGGGCATGGCCGTCGTCTGCGTCAGCCACGATATCAACCTCGCCGCCCGTTTCGCCGACGAACTGATGCTGATGAAACGGGGCGCCGTCATTGCCGCCGGTGGGCCTGCCGAGGTAATTCAAAAAAACCTTCTCCGCGAAACGTACGACGTGGAGATTGAGCTGATCCCCACCAGCGATGGCCCGCCGATTGTAAGGGCGCATTGATAATCGTTTTTTCGGAACTCGGAACTCGGAACTTGGAATTCGTAAATAATCTGCGTGGCGGAGCACCTGCTCCGCCACGTCTTGACTTGACGAAGAACCTGGTGGAGCAGGTGCTCCACCAGGCGGATATTCAACAGGAAGTTGCACCCACAATCGTCGAAGCGACGACTGAAGGTGCCACGGCCTACTTGTGCCCTTCGATTTGCCCCTCGGTATATTTTTTGACCGCCTCGGCCAGGTCCACGTCGTTGATATTCGCCAGCGTGCACAGCCAGGCGAGTACATCGGCGAATTCTTCTTCCTTGTTGGCCTGGTCGTCGCCGGCCAGGGCGGTCGCCAGCTCGCCGACTTCCTCGATGAACCACATGAACGTGCCCGGCGTGCCGCGCGCCGAATCGGTGGCGTAATATTTCTGACGGATGAATTCCTGAAACGCCTGGATGGTTGGATTATTCATAACGAACCATTCTGGCGTTTCTTCAGCGCGGCGTCAATAAACCGCAGAACGGCGGGCGGAGATTTCGGATTGAGCTTCCCGGCCTTGAGCGCGTCGGCGCGGGCCCGGCGGAGTTCGGCTGGGTCGTCTTCGGCCATGCCGATGCGGTAGCGAATCGTCGCAAGATACGCCCAGGCGTTGGGATCTTTGGAATTCAGGAACGTGAGATTCTCGGCTGACTTGCGGGCGAGGCGGTATTGTTTCTGGCGCAGGTGCAGCGTGGCCATCGCCTCATACGGGCCCGGATCGTACGGCTGAAGGTACGTCACTTCGCGGAAAAACGCCAGCGCCGGCTCCGCTTCGCCCAGCGTGCGGTAGATTTCGGCGATCTGGCGGGCGTACTTCGGGTCGTCCATCGTGTGCTGATGCAGGTAGATCAGGTTCGGCAGGGCTTTTTCAGGCTGGCCCAGTTGCGTGTAAAGCTTCGCCAGTTGTTTGTAGCTGAAGGCGTCCATCGGCTGGCGCTTCTGGAGGAGTTCCAGCGCCTCGATCGCGCGGGCCCAGTCCTTTCGGGCAAGGCGGCACCGCGCGAGGAGATTCGGCGCGGTCGTCGTGGTGGGATCGAGTTTCTCGATTTGCTCGCACAGTTTGATCGTCTTGTCATATCGCTTTGCGCGAAACTGCGCGTTGGCCAGTACGCGCAGGGCCAGGACGTTGTTTTTCGAGAGTGTCAGGGCTTTTTCCGCCGCGTTTCCGGCCTGGACGTTTTTCCCCGCCAGCAGCAGCGCCTGGGCGTACCGGGCGCGGGCGTCGGAGGAGTTGGGCTGTTGTTTGACCGCCTGGGCGGATTGTTTCACGCGCGGCGGCGGGGAGGGATCAAAGCCCCATTTCTTCACCGATGTTTTCGCCCAGGCGCGGAAGTTCGCGTCGAATTCCTCCTCGTTCACGCCCAGCGCTTTTTGAAAAACTTCGCTTTGTGGAAGTCCCTCGCCGAACGCTTCGAGCATTTTGTGCAGCGCGGCAAAGCCGTACTGGCGGATCATGTAATCCAGCATCCATTCCGACTGGGCGTAGGCGAGCATTCGCTGGCCTGGGTAGCTGGGCGTGATGAACGCCCAGTCGGCGTCTTTCACGGGAATCAGCCGGTTTTGTCGAACGGCGTTGGTGAGACACTGAATGTACTGGAACGCCCGTTTGTCTTTCTGCTGCCAGACGGCGCAGGCCTCCGTCAGCCAGTGGGGAATGCGATTGCCCGACGCTTCGAGTGTGACGGTGTGGGCGAATTCGTGTCGCAGAACCTGCGTCCAGTTGTGTCGGCCCAGCAGGCCTCGGGTCTTGCTGGGGGCGGTTAAGGCGATCACGCGCCCCGTGCAGGCGCCGACCGTCGGAACCCACGCCCGCCCGGCGATTCGCGCGGAAAACTCCGGCTGGGTCGGCAGGACTTCGACGATCGTTTTCTCACGCGGCTGATAGTTGTAGTCGCCGGTCACCTCGCCGTAGATCGACTCCAGATACTCCGCCATCAGCCCCAGCAGCACGCGGTCGTGCTTCGGATCGACCTTGATAATGAAATGGTCCGTCTCCTTCACGGCGAAATTTTTTAACCGACGCGCGATTCGGAGATAATTCAGCACGTCCTGGCGGTAATCGTCCAGGTCGCGGGCCTGCCGGAGCACCCGGCGGGCCTTGGCTTCCTGGCCGGTCTGCATGTACAGCTCGCCCAGGGACGCCAGCGGCCCGGCCTGTTTGGGCGCCAGGGAGACCGCCTCTTTCAGGTACACCTTCGCCTGGTCGAACTGCCTGCCGGCCATGTACCAGTAGCCGA
>JAFGEJ010000188.1 GCA_016931655.1 Phycisphaerae bacterium | reverse complement strand
GCACTACGGCCAGACGTACCAATCCCACGCGCTGCACTTCTTCCACCTGGTCAGCCCCGATCTGCTGTTCGGCTTCGACGCCGACCCCGCGATCCGCAACGTCATCGGTGTGGCGGCCAAGTTCCCGGACCTGGCCGTCCAGGGCGTGATGATGCGAAAGTTCGGCCAGGAGATCATCAAAGCGACGGCGGGCAAGAAAATCCACGGCACGGGCGCGATTCCGGGCGGCATCAACAAGAATCTCACCATCGCCGAACGCGACGAGTTCCTCAAAGACATCGACCATCAACTGGAATGGTGCCGGGCTGCGCTGAAAATCGCCAAAGACTACACGCTGGAGCACCTGGCTGAATTGGCCGACTTCGGCTCGTTCGACTCGAACCACGTGTCCATCGTCCGCGAAGACGGCGCGATGGACTTATACGACGGCAAGCTTCGCGCCATCGACGCCGAGGGGAATCAGATTTTCGACCAGGTCGGCCCGGAAGACTATCACAACGTCCTGCAGGAGGAAGTGCGGGACTGGTCGTACATGAAGTTTCCCTTTATCCAGAAGCTCGGGCCGGAAACAGGCTGGTACCGCGTCGGCCCGCTGGCGCGGGTCAACTGCTGCGACTCCATCGACACGCCCGAAGCCGAGGCCGCCCGGAAGGAATTCTTCGCCGCCGTCGGCAACAAGACCTGCAACGTGACGATGGCCTACCACTGGGCGCGCATGATCGAAACACTGCACGCCGGCGAGAAAATCAAGGAACTGCTCCACGACCCGGACCTGCAGGGAACGGACCTCGTCCTGAAGGGCGAGCGCCGCGGCGAGGCGGCGGCCTTCCTCGAAGCGCCGCGCGGCACGCTGATCCATCATTACAAGGTCAACGAGGACGACCAGGTGACGATGGCCAACCTGATCGTCTCGACCACGCACAACAACGAGCCGATGAACCGGGCCGTCCAGAAGGTGGCCGCCGACCATATCTCCGGCAAGGCGGAGATTACCGAAGGCCTGCTGAACCACGTTGAGGTGGCGATCCGGGCCTACGACCCCTGCCTGAGCTGCGCCACGCACGCCCTGGGCAAAATGCCCCTGGAAGTGACGCTGCTTGCCGCCGACGGACAGGTCGTGGATCATAAAACAACGTGATATCCGATTGGTCGCCGTGGAAAATCATCCACGGATTACACGGATTCAAAAACAGATTTCACGGATTTTTCTTTATCATACATTTTAATCCGTGTAATCCTTCTTCTATCCGTGAAATCCGTGGATGATTGTTAACCTGGATGCTAAACAAAAAAAAGATACTGCTGATCGGATACGGCAATCCGGGCCGATTGGACGACGGGCTTGGGCCTGCCTTCGCCGAGGCGATCGAGGCCCTGGGCGTACCGGGCGTGACGGTGGAAGCAAATTACCAACTGACCGTCGAAGACGCCGACGCCGTGGCGAAACACGATATCGTGGTCTTCGCCGACGCGGACACCGCCGGCGCTGAACCGTTCTGGGTGAAGGAAATCCACCCCGGCCCGCCGCAGGTGAGCTTCTCCAGTCACAGTATCTCGCCCGAAGGCGTACTGGCGATGGCAAGGGACTTATTCCATGCCGCGCCGAAGGCGTTTCTGCTGGGCATACGCGGATACGAGTTTAACGAGTTCGGCCAGACTCTTTCGCCCCGCGCGAAGGCGAATTTGAACGAAGCGATCGAATTCTGGCGAGACGCTTGCGAAAAAGGTTTGGCGGATTTGGTGGACTTTGTAAACAATATCAGGGAAATCCGCCCGGACGGAGCGTCACCGCGAGCCGAATGAGTGACAAGACAATACGTCCACGGATTTCACGGATGAACGAACGATTACACGGATAAGCTTTTTTGTGCGAAAGAACAAACAAAAATATAAATCTGTGAAATCCTTCTTAATCCGTGTAATCCGTGGTTGATTCGCTCGATTGACGAGCGATAAATAACGGCAAACAATAAAAACTCATCGAGGACGAGACATGCAAGACGGAAAACACGTGATTCTGTGCGTTGACGACGATCAGGACGTTCTGGAGTATCTGACGACGGTGCTTCAGACCGCCGGGTATCAGGTGCTGACGGCCATGACGGGCGAGGACGGCGTGAAGGTTTTTCAGACCGCCGCGTGCGACCTGGTGATCGTGGACCTGATGATGGAAGAAGTGGACGCCGGAACGAATTTCGTCCGGGAGCTTCGCGCCCAGGGCTGCAAGGTTCCGATTTACATGCTCAGTTCCATGGGCGACAACCTGAACGACGTGACCGATTATTCCGCCCTGGGGCTGGCCGGCGTCCTCCAGAAACCGCTCGACAGCAAAAAACTTCTCGCCCTGCTGTCGGCGAAACTGAAATAGAGACCTGTGAAAACAGGATATTTTTACCACAGAGACACAGAGAGCACAGAGAAAACCTTGATAAATTATGTCTTTCTCTTTCTCTGTGGTGGAATTTTCAGAATTCTCAATAACGTGTTTTTCAGCGATCCGGGCGTTTTTCTTCGGTGTCCCAATTTACCCGCGGCGCTTCGCCCCAGATGAGTTCCAGGTCATAATAGTTTCGCAGGGTTCGGTTAAACAGGTGGACGACCACGTCCACGAAGTCCATGACGATCCAGTCGCCGGTCTCTCGCCCCGCCACCCTCCAGACCCGCTGGCCGATTTTCGCGCCGACGGCCTCGATTTCATCCGCCACGGCGCAGATCTGCCGGTCGCTCGTGCCGGTGGCGATCACGAAGTAGTCCGTCACCGGGCTGCATTCCCGCAGATCCAGCACGAGGATGTCTTCGGCGTGTCGGTCGCTCGCCAGCCGTGCCACAGCCGTCGCCCAATCTCTCGCCTCGTCTTTCGCCGCCTTTTTTGTAACCACCTGCATACGTCCCAAATAGAAGAAATGACCACAGAGATATGCCGGCCGGCCGGCAGGTAGGCTCAGAGGACACAGAGCTTTCAGCGATCAGCTTTCAGCATTTAGCTTCTAGCTTCTAACTTCTTCTCTGTGATCTCTGTGTCTCTGTGGTCTTATGGATTCTTCGATTAGTCCAGTCCGATCCACGCGCCGATCAGAGGGGCGTATTTCACGACCAGGCCGGCGAAGACCACCGAGACCATGCTCATCAGCTTGATGAGGATGTTCAGGCTGGGCCCGGAGGTGTCCTTGAAGGGATCGCCCACGGTATCGCCGACGACGGCGGCTTTGTGGGCGTCGGATCCCTTTCCGCCGTGCGCGCCGGTTTCGATGTACTTCTTGGCGTTGTCCCACGCGCCGCCGGCGTTGGCCATGAAGATCGCCATGGCAAAGCCGCACGTCAGGCCGCCCGCCAGCAGCCCCAGCACTCCGCCGACGTCCAGCACCAGCCCGACGAGAATCGGAACCACCAGCGCCAGCGACGACGGGATAATCATTGCCTTCTGCGCCCCGGCTGTGGAGATCGAAACGCACCGCGCGTAGTCCGGTTCGCCCTTGCCTTCCATGATGCCGGGGATTTCCTTGAACTGCCGGCGGACCTCCTTCACCATCGACATGGCCGCCCGTCCGACGGCCTTCATCGTCATGGCGGAAAAGAGGAACACCAACAGCACGCCCGCGAAGACGCCGCAGAGCACCTTCGGGTTCATCAGGTTCACGCCGTAAAAATCCATGAACTGCCGCAGCGTCGCCTGTTTTGCCGGCACGAGCAGCGCCCCGGAGATCCGCAGGGCCTCTCCATTTTCACCCAGCGCCGTCGCGTGCGTCAGGTCCGCTTTGCGAACGTTATCGTCGTTGGGTTCCGTCGACCAGGCCAGTTCGATTTCGCCGGCGCCGAAGTCTTTCGGCAGGTTGGTCAGGACCATATAGGTCTCGGCCTCGATCACGGCGTTGCCGTCGTCGTCGCTGCGAACGTCTTTCACCACGGCGACCTTTTTCGCCCCGCAGTGGGCGGCCTGGCCGACGATCACGTCCTGGCCGCAGTGCTGCACAACGGCGGTTTGCCCTTCGCGAACCTGTCCGATGCGGACTTCCTCCACGTAGGCCGCCAGCAGCGCCAGGGCGGTCAGGGCCGCCGAGCCGATGGCAAAGCCCTTGCCCATGGCCGCGGTGGTGTTGCCCAGGGAATCCAGCGCGTCGGTGCGTTTGCGCACCTCCGGCGGCTGGTGGGTCATTTCCGCGTTTCCGCCGGCGTTGTCGGCGATCGGTCCGTAAGCGTCGGTCGCCAGCGTGATCCCCAGCGTCGCCAGCATGCCCACCGCGGCGATGCCCACGCCGTACAGACCCATCAACATGCTGTCGGCCCCTCCCGCGAAGCTGTAGGCCGCGATGATCGCCGCGATCACGACCAGCAGGCTGAACCACGTGCTCTTCATACCCGTCGCCAGGCCGGAGATAATCACCGTCGCCGGCCCGGTTTCGGCGTTGTCGGCGACTTCCTTCGTGGGTTTGTAATCGTAGCTTGTGTAGTATTCCGTCGCGTATCCGATCAGCAGCCCCGCGGCCAGGCCGACCACAATCGCCAGCCAGACGCCCAGCCAGGACACGCCCGGCACGTCGCCCAGCAGCAGCCAGCAGACACCCAGCGCCGCGGCGACGATCAGCAGGCTCGATCCGACCACGCCCCGCATCAACGCCCGCATGAGCTGCTTCATGCTCGCGCCTTCCTTCGTGCGAACCATGTAGATACCGAGGATGCTCAGCAGAATGCCCACGCCCGCCAGCACCATTGGCGCCGCGAGCATGGCGAGTTGTCCCTTCACGTCCGCCCCCAGGCCGAACGCCGCCGCTACGCCCAGGGCGGCTGTGGCGAGGATCGAACCGCAATAGCTTTCGTACAGGTCCGCGCCCATGCCCGCAACGTCGCCGACGTTGTCGCCCACGTTGTCCGCGATGGTGGCGGGGTTGCGCGGGTCGTCTTCGGGGATGCCCGCTTCGACCTTGCCCACGAGGTCCGCTCCAACGTCGGCGGCCTTGGTGTAAATACCGCCGCCCACGCGGGCGAACAGCGCCTGACTGGAAGCGCCCATGCCGAACGTCAGCATCACCACCGTCACCTCCACCAGGCCCATCTCAAAGCCCGGAATGAGTTTCGGCAGAAGTTGCGTGAGGATCAGGAACCACGCGGTAATGTCCAGCAGCCCGAATCCCACGACCACCAGGCCCATGACCGCCCCGGCGCGGAACGCCACGACCAGCCCGCGGTTGAGGCTCTCCTTGGCGCCCTGGGCGGCGCGATTGGAAGCGAGCGTCGCGGTCTTCATGCCCAGGAATCCGCACAGGCCGCTGAAAAATCCGCCCGTTAAGAACGCGATAAACACGATCTTGTGCTGCAGGCCGACCTGTCCCATCCAGTACAAGGCCGCACAGACGATCACGAAAAACACCGCCACCACCATGTACTGACGCTTGAGATACGCGTACGCGCCCCGGCGGACGTATCCGGCGATCCGCTGCATGTTCTCGTCGCCGGGGTCGGCGGCTTTGACCTGCTTGAAAAAAATCCACGCGAAGATCAGCGCCAGGACCGACCCGATCGGCGCAATCCACCACAGCAGTGGGGGCAGAGTCGACGGCTGAGTCTCCAGGGAGGGCGTCTCGCCCTCGTCCAGCGCCGCCGGCGGGGCGGATTCGACTTTCACCGGCGGAGAAGCGTTTTCCGCTTTTTCCGCCGCCTGGGTTACGCCGGCATCGGCCGGCTGGGTCGTCGCCGTTTGGGCTGAAATAACCGACGGGATCAACAGCAACGTCGCCGCGATCACCGTCCACGTCAGGGATACACTATTCCTCATTCGCCTGTTCGGGTGGTTCACAGGAGACTCCTTTCCCGAAAATCTGAAATGCGGACTCCCGCCGTTTGCGCATATCCATAGCGCCGGCGTCTTGTCCAGGAGATTGATTATCTATTCACTCTATCGCCGTACGAACGACTCGCCCGCGGTTGTATGCGAGCGCACAGCCGCTCGGCTGCGATGTTCCGCGTACTATTGCCCGATAATAACGCGCTTCACCGACTTGCGCTGCCTGCGTCGGCGACGCTCCGAGGGCTTCTCGTAATAGCTGTTGCGCTTGATGTCTTTCGTCAGACCCTCTTTTTCACACATCTTTTTGAAGCGCTTGAGCATCTGGTCGATGGACTCATTGCCTCTTGCCTTAACCTTGATCATGCGAAAACCACTTGATCCTTTCGTGTTCTGATACAGTAATCGCTGCGCAAAACCACACCGGCCATAAAATAAGTCTTTGTATCTTATTTATTTGCATGGCGGAATCAAGAACATTACGATATTTTCCGATTCCCAGGACGGGGAATCCGCAGAACCGTCAAACGGGGTTTGGTGGTTCCCTAATCGCCTTTGTGAAAAGTAAGTTGTTTATATACATGGGGATACGCTAAAACAGGAGACATTAAAATGTCCAAAATCACCCTTTCGTGTCTCGTGGTCCTGGCGGCGTTTTTCGTCGAAATCGGAGCGATTTCCGCCCAGCCGATCCAGAATAAGACCCCCGAAGAATGGATCACCATAACCGAACAGGCCGCCGGAATGGACCTGAAGGCCAAGGACGAAGCCATCGCCAAGGCCCTCCGCCGGGCCGTCGAGCAGGCCTGCGGGGTATTCCTTACCAGCGAGTCCAAGTCCAAAAACTACAAGGGCGTCTACGATGAGATATTTGCCGACGCCGTCGGCTACGTGAAGGAATACGACGTGGTCAAGACCTGGATTCAGGACGGCGCCTTTCACGCGAAGGTCAACGCCCTGGTCTCCACGCAGAAATTCGAGAAAGACTGGGCCTCCATCGCCCACACCTACGCCCAGGAGGCCTACCCGCGCGTGATTGTGGTGATCGGCGAGACGACCTACGAGATGGTCAACGAGCTGGAGCAGGAAGAGACCCACGCCGGCGTGGACACGATCGACCTGAAGGCCGAGAGCCACTGGCGCGGGGAAGCGACGGCCGGGGGCGCCGCTGTCCATGACGCCGACGCAGCCGCCGTGTCCGGCGACGTCCGCCGGCGCGGGCGCATTCGGCCGCGAAACTGGGCCGTGATGTCCGCCTCCGAGCGGCAGGCCTGGCTGGCTCGCACCGAGGCCGAGGAACACGGCGAAGCGACCCTCCAGGGAACCACCACCAGCCAGCGCGCCGACACCTACAAAACCTGGCG
>JAFGEJ010000024.1 GCA_016931655.1 Phycisphaerae bacterium | reverse complement strand
CTTCGGCAGCACGCCGGACAGCGCGAAGAAGCACGTCTGCATGATCGTGTTGATTCTCGCGCCCATGCCGGTGGCCTTGGCGACCTCATAGGCGTTGATCGCGAAGAATTTCAGCTTTTTGTCGATGATCTGCTTCTGGACGGGTTTTGGCATCTTGTCCCAGACCTCGTTGGGGTCGGAAGGGCAGTTCAGCAGAAACGTCGCGCCCTCGACCGCCGCGGAGAGCATGTCGTATTTTTCCAGGAACGTGAACTGGTGACACGCGACGAAATTGGCGTGATTGACGAGGTACGTCGAGCGGATGGGCTTCGGGCCGAAGCGCAGGTGGCTGACGGTAATGGCGCCGGCCTTCTTCGAGTCGTACACGAAGTAGCCCTGGGCGAAGAAATCGGTCTCCTCGCCGATGATCTTGATGGAGTTTTTGTTCGCGCCGACCGTGCCGTCGGAGCCAAGCCCGTAGAACATCGCCCGGACCACGTCGTCGGCTTCGGTGTTGAACTTCGGATCCCACGGCAGGGAGGTGTTCGTCACGTCGTCGATAATGCCGACGGTGAATTTGTTCTTCGGCTGGGCCTGGGAAAGGTTGTCGTAAACGCTTTTGACCATGGCGGGCGTGAATTCCTTGCTCGATAAGCCGTAGCGCCCGCCGACGACGGTCAGTCCGGTTCGGCCCGCTTCGGCAAGGGTGTCCACCACGTCCAGGTAGAGCGGTTCGCCGGGGCTGCCGGGTTCCTTCTGGCGATCCAGGACGGCGATTTTTTTCACCGTTTTCGGTAAGGCCGCCAGGAAATGCTCGGCGCTGAAAGGCCGATACAGGCGCACCTTCAGCAGGCCGACCTTTTCGCCTTTGGCGGTGAGATATTCGACGGCTTCGTGGGCGGCCTCGGCGCCGGAACCCATCATAATGATAATGCGCTCCGCGTCGGGGGCGCCGACGTATTCGAAGAGCTTATACTGTCGGCCGACGACTTTGGCGAACTTGTCCATCGCGTCCTGGACGTGCTTCGGACAGGCGGCGTAAAACGGGTTGACGCTCTCGCGTCCCTGGAAGTACACGTCCGGGTTCTGGCTCGTGCCGCGAATGGTCGGTCTGTCGGGGTTCATCGCCCGCGCCCGGTGCGCAAGGACGAGTTCGTCGTCCATCAACGTCCGCATGTCCTCGAGCGTGAGTTCCTCGACCTTGTCGATCTCGTGGCTGGTGCGGAAGCCGTCGAAGAAATGGATAAACGGCACGCGGGACGCGAGGGTAGCCGCCGAGCCGATCAGGGCCATGTCCATCGCCTCCTGCACGCTGTTGCTGGACAGCAGCGCCACGCCGGTCTGGCGGACGGCCATCACGTCGGAATGGTCGCCGAAGATCGACAGCGCCTGGCAGGCCAGCGACCGCGCGGAGACGTGGAAGCACGTGGGGGTCAGTTCGCCGGCCAGCTTGTACAGCGTGGGGATCATCAGCAGCAGGCCCTGGCTGGCGGTGAAGGTGGTCACGAGCGAACCGCTCTGCAGCGCCCCGTGGACGGCGGCCGACGCGCCGCCTTCGGACTGCATTTCGCAGACCAGCGGAATCGTGCCCCAGATGTTCTTTTCACCGCGGGCGCTTTTCTCGTCGGCTTCCTCGCCCATCGAACTGGAGGGCGTAATCGGGTAGATCGCGATGACTTCGTTGACCTTGTGTGCGACGTGCGTGACGGCCTGGTTGCCGTCCATCATCGTCTTTTTCCGTGGCATGGTGCTTCTTCCTTGCATGAAAAGAGTAATGAATTAACCGGCCTTCGCTTGTGGCGAAAGACCCGCCCCGATGCGGGGGTGACCCGCACCAAGGCCCGAATTATCTATTGTGCAAATCCCGGCTGCGAATGCAAAAACATTTCCGCCGACGTCGGTGAGGGAACACTCGGGTTTTCTGGCGAGATGAAAAATTAAGAAAATCCGACACTGAGACACTGAGAAACAGAGAAGGTTTTTGTGTTTTCTTTCTCAGTTTCTCAGTTACTCTGTGTCGCGTTTTTTGCTTGCTCACAAAGCTCGGGGTAATCAGAAAGTTGCCACCAGGAAAAATATCACAGATCACGGCGGGGACAATTTCAGCAGCAGGGCGGTCATCATCGCCCGGGCGGAAGCGGGAGTCAGGCCTTTGATATCCCACAGCGGGTAGCCGACCAGCCCGGTAATAATATCGTCGGGCGAGAAAATCACGGCCGGGCGATGGTTCCGATACACGGCCTCCAGCCGAGGTTCCGATTTCTGCTCCTCGCTCATGCGAGCCGCCGTTGCCCGGCGATAGCGGAATCGGATTGGCAAAATCGGCCCGGCGGTGAAATATTTCGCGTCGGGCGGCATGCGTTTCGCCCCGCCGAGCGGCTGGAGCACTTCGCGCCGGAAGGCGTCGGCAAAGGCCCGGCTGCCGCCGGCGGCGTCGGCTAGCAGCGTACCGCCGGCGGCAAGGTAGGCCTTGAGATGGATCCGCTGTCGGGAAGAGAGCGTGAAATCCGACGTGCCGGTCATATACGCGACGGGATATTGCTCCGCCCCGATCCGATCCCACGGCAGCGGTTGGGAAACGCTCAGGATAGCGCCATACCGGCCCAGCTCTCCGACCAGCCGCTCCATCGCCGCCGGCTCGGGATCGCAGTTTCCCTTGTGGCGGACGCGCGCCAGGGAAATCCTTCGCGTGGTCTTACGGCGCGGCACGGCGGGCCAGGTCGCCTCGCCGCGCGGCGGCGCGGCGCCTTTGTCCGTCAGGTACAGGTAAAGGTTGGCGAACAGATGGAACGTCGGACGGCGGTTCGCCTTTGCGCCCAGTTCCAGCGCCAGGGAAACGTCCCGCGGAGAGTGAATCCACAGCGGGCGAATACCGTTGTCCACCGCCTGCAAATCCTTCGGCGCCGCGTCGGTAAACGCGAGGCGGTAGATCGGGTGTGTTTCCTCCAGCGGCGCGAAGCGATATTGCGGGAACAGCTTTCCCGCCAGCCGATGGACCGCGGCGGTGAAATTGCCGTCGCCGTTGAGGGCCTCGGAAACGATCACCCCGCCGCGATGGGCAAACTCCCGCAGACGCCTCACCTGTGCGCCGGTCAGTTCCATCGGCCCCGCGCCGGAAAGATAGGCAATGCGCCCGTCTTCCCAGCCGGCCTGGCGATCCTCAACTTCGCTCGCCGTCAGGTCCAGCACCTGCCACCCCAGCGGGCGTTCGTACGCGTACGACAACCAGCGGGTCAGCCCAGCCGCGTCGCGCGGGCGCGTGTTCCACGCCCCGTCGTACCGCATCTTGTTCAGCAGAATCGGCGCCTCGCCGCGCGCCAGGAAGATCATCGCAAAGCAGGTCTCCGCCGTTCGCGGGCCGTAGCCCCAGCTACCGTCGGGATTTTGTCGCCGCCGCAAACGCCTCGCCGCCTCGGCGTACCAGTTCACGCCGGCAAGGTACTTTTGCCCCGTCGCCTCCCCGACGCGCTGCAGGCTGAACAGCCAGAAGTAATACCATTCAGCGTTCTTCCGCGGATTGGAATCCGCGGAAAAATTTTTCTCCAGCCAGGCCAGCCCTCGCTTCATCGCTTCGCTGGGCGGCGTGGACAGGCCCGCGACGATGTTCGCCCGCGCGAGCTGATCGCGGCAGATTGCCAGCGTCGCCACGCCGGCTGCCGTCATCGAACCGTACGGCCGGGCGTATAATTTCCCATTACGCGAACGGGCGCAATACCCCCATCCGCCGTCGGGCTGCTGCTGCGCCCGCCAGTGCTTCTCGACGCGCCGCCAATACTCCGCCGGCACGGACAGACCCCGCTGAAGGCCCGAATACACGCCCAAAACCGCCCACTGGCTGTTGGTGTTGTCGAAAGGGGCGCCGGATTTTTCCGACGAAGGCGTTTGGCCCTCGGTGGAGGTGTGTGTGTACGAACCGTCCGGCCAAGCCGCGTCGAGCAGCCAGGTTACATCCTCCTGGAGCTTCTTCCGAACGCGCTGGTCTTTTATCGCCGCTAAAGCCGCCGCCCGCAACGCCACGGCGTACGTTCCGTGCAGTTTCGCCTGGCCCAGCCAGCGGATGGAGGTTTGCAGAACCGGCGTCTTTTGATCGTCGCAGCCCGCCGAGAGCAGGGCGTACACGCACAAGGCCGTCATGCCGCCGTAGCGAGGGCTGGACTCGTCGTATTCGTCCAGGCATCGGCCTGTTTTCGGATCCAGGCGCGACAGTACATACTCCTTCGCCCGCGAGACGGCCGAGGCCGGGGAAGCATTCCCCGCGTCGGCCGCGGAACACAACGCCGCATACGCGATTAACGTGCACAGGAAAAAACCTTTTGTATCACTGCCGTTCAAATTTCACTCTGCTTTGTTAAAAAGATTTTTTGCCACAAAGGACACAAAGGTCTCAAAGGAAAATACAACAAATAAAGTTTGTTTATTTATTTCTTCTTTGTGACCTTTGTGCTCTTTGTGGCTGCCTTTCTTTGTTTTTCTATTTTTTCAACAACGCAATTCCACTCTTGTCCCCATTTTCCCGATCGCTCAGAAGCGTTCCCGGCCGAGGCGCGATGTTTTTTGTAAAGAACTCAAACCCCCGACACGGAAACCGATTTATAATACAGTTTGCCGATGAATTTTCCCAGAGGGCGCGGCAAAGTGTGCGATAGAATTTCTAGCACGATGAAAAACAAAAAAAATCCGACACAGAGTTCCTGAGAAACAGAGAAGATATAGAGGAGGGAAAAAATAAAAAAATCTTCTCAGTTCCTCTGTCTCTCTGTGTAGGATTTTATCCGGCCATAGGGTTTGGGGCGATTACGAAGTCGCCGCCAGAAAAAAGTGTCATACACGCGGCGGAATTCAGGAACCTTACCGGATGCCCGTTCGTCGGATCGGATATGGATATAAAACACGGCATCACGTTGTCGGGGATTTTGCTCTGGTGCACACTGACGCCGGCGGACGTCGCCTCCACCCAGCCGGCGAAGGTCGGGCTGGATGACGCACGCCAGGCGTATCATCGCGGGCAGTATTCCCTGGCGGAGGGACAATATCGCGAAGTTCTCAAGGCTTCGGATACCTCTCTTGAGGCGGTGATCGGCCTGGCGGACGTGCTGCGTATGACGGGCCGATACCGCCAGGCTGTTGATCTGTTGCAACACGATTCGGAACTGCGGGAAACGTCAGCCGCTTGGGCTTACGCCATGGCTGAGGCACTGCGAGACGTGGGTGAGTATGCCCAAGCCCTCGATTTGGCCCGGCTGGCCGACGCGCTTCAGCCCGACCAGGCCGAGACGATTCTCCTGCGCGGGAAACTGCTCGAAACCCTGGGCCGGGAGGACGACGCCCTGGCGGTCTACTCGCAGATGGACCGCATTCTCGAAACCGACGACTACCAGCGCGACGCGCCAACCTTGACCGCCCTGGGCGAGATCATGGACCGCCACGCGATCCTCACCGGCCGAAAGGCTTCCGACCAGGCACGGAACATCCTGCACAATTACTTTCAGCGGGCGTACCAGAAAGTCGATCCGACCTACTGGCAGGCAAACCTTGCCGCCGGGCGGTTTCTGCTGGCCAAACACAACACCACCGACGCCCTCGAGGAATTCCAACTCGCACAAAAGATCAATCCGAATCTGCCCGCCGCGTACGCGGGCCTGGGACTGGTGGAACTGCAGAAATGGAAATTCCAGTCCTGCCTCGCGCAGGCAAACCGGGCGCTGGCGATCAATTCCAACCATGACGAATCGCTCTACCTCCAGGCCGCCTGCTACATCCAGTGGCGAAAATTCGACAAGGCCGTCCCGCCGCTGGAGAAAATTCTCACGGTCAATCCCAACCACGTCGAGGCCCTGTCGCTGCTGGCGGCGGCGTACATGCTTCAGCGCCAGCCCGAAAAGGCCCGCGCGTTCGCCGATCGCGTTCGCCGGATCAACCCGCGTTGCGCGACCCTGCCGCACACCATCGGCTACTGGTACATGGCCGGCAGGCAGTTCGACCAGGCGAAGGTGTACCTGAAAGAGGCGGTCTCCCTGGCGCCCAAACAGGCCG
>JAFGEJ010000187.1 GCA_016931655.1 Phycisphaerae bacterium | reverse complement strand
TGGTCGCGAAGGAGCTTCTGAACAACGGACATTATCGTGATGCGGCCAATCGAGCGTATTATGCGATGTTCTATTGTGGATTGGGTTTATTGGCTGCGAAAAATCTCGGGACAAGCAAACACACCGGCGTATTGAGTTTGTTCAGTCGGAACTTCGTGAAAACCGGTGACATTTCCAAAGACGCCGGACGCCATCTGCGAGAAGCGTTTGAACTCCGTCAACGTTGCGATTATCGCGAATTCGTGGTTATCGAATCATCACAGGCGGAAGAAGTAATTGCCAACGCGGGAGATTTTATTACAGAAGCGAAATCTTTCATGGATAGACTGGCATAAATGGATTTTTGTAACGAACGCATTGTGGTAACGGGTGGGGCGGGATTTCTGGGGAAGCATCTCTGCGCCGAGTTGATGCGCAACGGTGCGCGGGAGGAAAATCTCCTCATTCCGAAGATCGAAGACTACGACCTGACGCAACAAGCCGACGTCGTGCGAATGTACGACGAGATGAACCCGACCGTCGTGATTCACCTGGCGGCTGAGGTCGGCGGCATCGGCGCGAACCGCGACAATCCAGGCCGTTTCTTCTATGCCAACCTCGCGATGGGCCTGCACCTGATCGAACAGGCCCGCCTGCGTCTTTCTAAAAAGCTGAAAAAATTCGTGCAGGTCGGCACAATCTGCGCGTATCCGAAATTTACGCCCGTGCCGTTCAAGGAGGATGATCTCTGGAACGGCTACCCGGAGGAAACCAACGCGCCGTACGGCATCGCGAAAAAAGCCCTGCTGGTGATGCTCCAGGCCTATCGGCGGCAATATGGATTGAACGGCATCTTTCTGTTGCCGGTGAATCTTTACGGGCCGGGCGATAATTTCGATCTGCACACCAGCCACGTGATTCCCGCGCTGATTCGCAAGTTCATCGAGGCAAAACGCCGCGGCGAGAAGAACGTGATTTGTTGGGGCACGGGCGGCGCCAGCCGGGAGTTCTTTTACGTGGAAGATTGCGCCCACGGGATCACGCTGGCGACGCAAAAGTACAACGATTCCGATCCGGTAAACCTCGGCGCGGGGTTTGAGATCACGATTCGCGACCTGGCCGAGAAGATCAAAACCTTGACAGGCTTTGCGGGCACAATAGAATGGGACGCTTCCAAACCCGACGGCCAACCGCGTCGTTGTCTGGACGTGACCCGCGCGAAGGAACGCTTCGGATTCGAGGCAAGCGTGCCCTTCGACGAAGGCCTGCGGCGAACCATTGACTGGTACGTCGCACAGGAAACTTCCTAATGCGATACCCGCCTCATGAGCGGGAAAAAGAAAGGTGAAACCGTGAAGAAATTTGCCATTATCGGCGTCGGCGGATACATTGCGCCGCGCCACCTGCAGGCGATCAAAGACACGGGAAACGACTGTGTCGTCGCCCTGGACAAAAACGATTCCGTCGGCGTGATCGACTCGTATTTTCCCGACGCGGCCTTCTTTACCGAATTTGAACGATTCGACCGGTTCATCGACAAACGGCATCGGGACAAGGGCGAAAAGATCGACTACGTCTCGATCTGTTCGCCGAACTATCTCCACGACGCCCACATCCGGTTTGCCCTGCGCGTGGGCGCCAACGCCATCTGCGAAAAACCGATCGTCCTGAATCCCTGGAATCTCGATGCCTTGGAGGCCATCGCCGGCGAATACGGCGGAACGGTCAACGTCATTCTCCAGTTGCGCCTGCACGAGGCAATCAAGGCGCTGCGGGAGGAAATTCTCGCCGCCGACGCGAAGAAAAAACACGAAATCGAACTGACGTACATCACACCGCGGGGAAAGTGGTACCTGGTGTCCTGGAAAGGCGACGAGCAGAAATCCGGCGGGGTAGCCACCAACATCGGCGTGCATTTCTTCGACATGCTGACGTGGATTTTCGGCCCGGCGGTCAAAAACACGCTGCATGTATCCACCCCGCTGAAAATGGGCGGCCTGCTGGAACTACCGCGGGCCAACGTGAAATGGTTTCTCTCGCTGGACCGCAACGACCTGCCGGCTTCGTACCGCGGCGAGAAACCCAAAACCTTTCGTTCCATCACCGTGGATGGAAAAGAAATCGAATTTTCCGGCGGATTTACGGACTTGCACACGAGAAGTTATCAGGAAATCCTTGCCGGGCGCGGCTTTGATATGGAAGACACCCGCCAGGCCATCGAGATCGTCTCGCATCTGCGCCACGCCGAACCAATCGGCCTGAAGGGCGAGTATCATCCGATTCTGAAAACCATCAACGTGGAGTAGAAAAACACAATGGCGGATAAAAATTATTTCGCTCACCAAAGCGCCTACGTGGACGAAGGCGCAACGATTGGCGAAGGTACGAAAATCTGGCACTTTTCGCACATTCTTCCCGGCGCGAAGATCGGGAAACGCTGCGTCTTTGGCCAAAATTGCAGCGTCGCTGGAAGCGTGGCCGTCGGAAACAACGTCAAAGTGCAGAATAACGTTTCGATTTACGACGGCACGGTGATCGAGGACGACGTGTTCCTCGGCCCCAGTTGCGTGCTGACGAACGTGACCAACCCGCGCAGCCAGGTCAACCGCCACAGCCTGTACGAAAAAACCCTTCTCCGCCGCGGCGCGACCGTCGGCGCAAACGCGACGATCGTCTGCGGAATCGAGATCGGGCGCTACGCCTTTATCGCCGCCGGGGCCGTCGTCGCCAGGAACGTGCCCGATTACGCTCTGATGATGGGCTGTCCCGCCCGCCAGCACGGCTGGATGAGCCGGCACGGCCATCGGCTGACCGAATCCGACGCCGAAGGGATCCTGGTCTGCCCCGAAAGCAAATTCCGCTACAAGGAAGTCTCTCCGGGCATGCTGCGATGCCTCGACCTGGACGAAGACGCGCCCCTGCCGGAAACACTGGCCAAGGGAGAAAAAGCGTACGATGAGTTCAAGAAATAGCTCCCAGCTTTCAGCAATCAGCTCTCAGCAGGAAAAATAGGGCGTTTCCGTTTTGCTGATCGCTGAAAGCTGACCGCTGAATGCCGAAAGGATGTCAAATGAACGTACCCCTGCTGGATTTGAAGGCCCAGTACACCTTGCTGAAAAAGGAGATGTTGCCCGCCATCGAAGCGGTGCTGGAGAGCCAGTATTTCATCAACGGCCCGGCGGTCAAGGAACTGGAAGACCTGATCGCGCAGTACAGCGGAACCAAGGCCGCCGTCGGCGTCTCCAGCGGAACGGACGCCCTGCTGGCGTGCCTGATGTCTCTGAACATCGGCCCGGGCGACGAGGTCATCACCACGCCGTATACATTCTTTGCGACCGCGGGTTGTGTCTGGCGGGCAGGGGCCAAGCCTGTGTTCGTCGACATCGAACCCGACACGTACAATATCGACACGACGAAAATCGCCGCCGCCGTCACGAAAAAAACCAGGGCGATTATGCCCGTGCACCTCTACGGCCAGATGGCCGACATGGACCCGATCCTCGCGGTGGCGAAGCAACACAACCTGTACGTCATTGAAGACGCCGCCCAGGCCATCGGCTCGACGCAGAACGGCCGCAAGGCCGGCTCGCTTGGCACGTGCGGCTGCTTCAGCTTCTTCCCGAGCAAAAATCTCGGCGGGCTGGGCGACGGCGGCATGGTCGTCACGCAGGATGAGGCCCTCGCCGAACGGCTGCGTGAATGCCGCAATCACGGCTCGCATCCGAAGTATTACCATAAATGGGTCGGCGCGAACTTCCGCCTTGACACGCTCCAGGCCGCCGGGTTGATTGTAAAATTCCGCCATCTGGAAAACTGGCACGCCGCCCGTCGCGCCAACGCCGCAAGGTACAACGCCTTCTTCGCCGACGTGCCGGACATCATTACGCCCGTCGTGCGCGAATATAACCAGACGATCTACAACCAGTATGTCATTCGCGTACCGCGACGCGACGCCTGTCTGGAACATTTGAAGAAAAACAACATCGGCTGCGAGATTTATTATCCCGTGGCCATGCACGTGCAGGAGTGCTTCGCCCCGCTGGGCCACAAACCGGGCGACTTTCCCACCGCTCAGAAAGCGTCCCAGGAAACCCTGGCCCTTCCGATCTACCCCGAACTGACCGACGAACAACTCCGCTACGTCGCGGAAAAAGTCATCGAGTTTGTGAAATCGTAGCCTGAAGCCGGTAGTCCGTAATCGGGAAATATCTGACATACCACCGACAATTGACAACCGGCTACTGACCACCGGCTACTGACCACCGGCTACCACCTACCACCATGAAGATCATCACCGTCATCGGCGCCCGGCCGCAGTTTGTCAAGGCGGCTGCCGTAAGTCGTGCCATCGCGGAATTCAACCAGTCCGGCCGCGGACCGACGATCACAGAACGGATCGTTCACACCGGCCAGCACTATGACGACAACATGTCGAAAGTGTTCTTCGATGAGTTGCACATTCCCCGCCCGGCGATCAATCTGGAAGTCGGTTCCGGATTGCAGGGGCGGCAGACCGGCGCGATGCTGGGACGAATCGAGGATGTCCTGCTGGCCGAATCGCCCGATGGCGTACTGATCTACGGCGACACGAATTCCACGTTGGCCGGTGCGCTGGCAGCCGTGAAGCTGCATGTTCCCGTCGCGCACGTCGAGGCCGGATTGCGAAGCTTCAACCGCCGCATGCCGGAAGAAATTAACCGCATTGTTGCTGACAGTGTTTCGACGCTGCTGTTGTGTCCCACGGCAACGGCTGTCGAAAATCTACACCGCGAAGGCGTTACGCGGGGCGTTCATCTTGTGGGCGACGTCATGTACGATTCGGTGCGGTTCAACACACGCCTGGCGGAAAAAACCAGCAACGTTTTGGTCCGGCTGGAATTGGAAACCAAGTCGTTCTACCTTGCCACGATTCACCGAGCGGAAAACACCGACGATCCAAGGCGGTTGAAGGGCATTTTGGAGGCGTTTTCGCGAATCGATCGTCCGATTGTCCTGCCGCTGCATCCGCGAACGCGAAAAACGCTTGGCGCAGGCCTGGAACATCTCGCCGGGCGCGTGCGCGTGATCGATCCCGTGCCGTACCTGGATATGCTCATGCTGGAAAAGCATGCCCGGATGATCCTGACGGATTCCGGCGGCGTGCAGAAGGAGGCATATTGGTTTTCCGTGCCCTGCGTGACGTTGCGAGATGAGACGGAGTGGGTGGAGCTGGTTCAGGCGGGGTGCAACCGTGTGGTCGGCGCCGAAACGGAAACGGTTCTCCAGGCCGTACACGATTTCGAGTCCGCCGGTGCGGCTCTGCCGCCCAACCGTCCCGCGAATCTGTACGGCGACGGCGAGGCGGCGGGAAAAATTGTCGAATGCCTTGTGAAATTGTAAACGGTAGCCGTTGATATAACGCTGCTATCCCGCGGAAAAGTGAGTTTGTCCCGCGATGAAGCAAGCTCACTCTATAACGAAGTGGACTCACTCCGTAACAAAGTAAGCCTTCCGGGCTGTAAAGTAAGCTTCCTCCGTGACAAAGTATGGTCAGCGGATTCACGGACAATTCAGACGTGTATCCTGCTCCGCTCATAGCGCCGGCGGATTTACTGGCGTTGCTGGAAGCATGCATGTCGGCCCACAACGCCTGCACCGCCGCCCAGGCCGCCGCGGAACAGGCCACAGCCGACAAGAACTAGGTGTTTGGAAACCACGTGGACGCGATGAAGAGCGATCTTCGTTATGCGGAGAATACTGTCGATTACGACGACGAGAAATTAAAACTCATCGGCTGGGCGGGCCGGTACAAGTCCACGCCGCTGGCCGTTCCGGGCCAGTGCCGCCTTCTGGAGATCATCAAGCAGGGTGAAGGCTAGCTGAAACTGGACTGGAAAGCCCCCGCCGATGGCGGCAAACCCGCCGCATACGAGGTGCATCGTCGTGAGCGCGACGGCGGCACGTGGCAGTCCGTCGCGACAGCCCTGGCGACCGAGGTGAACCTCGTGGACCAGCCCCGCGGCAAGGAACTGGAATACCAGGTAATCGCCGTAAACAAAGCCGGCCCCGGCGAAGAAAGCAACACCGTCATGTGCGTGATGTAATCAATGGAAAAAGAATTGGTGGGTTGGTTAATAGTGTAACCGGCCCACCAATTTGCTGATCTTGAAATGCCTCGATAAGACTAGTCATCAGACGAGAGATGTGTTTGACGAAGAATCTTTGCTGGGACGCCTGCCAAGACCACATTAGAGGGGAAGGACTTGGTCACTACAGCCCCGGCTGCGACCACAACATTATTGCCTAATTCCACCCCTGGCAGAATTACTGCGTTTGCCCCTAACCAGCAGTGGGCCCCAATCTTGATAGGGTGTTCGATGGTGGAGGCGTGTGTCGCTTCGTCATGATTCGTGGAGAGGATTTTGACTCCCGGGGCGAAGATAGTCTCTTCGCCGATCTCTACACCATTTAGGGCTTGAATATAGAAATGTCCGGAAAGGGCGAAGCTTTTACGCGAGTTTTTTGCGACCTTCAAATGCTTTGCGCCATGCACAATGCTGGTATAGTGAACCGACCAAGGTACTTTGCCATTAATACGAAAGATACGTTGAAAGATGAAATTTATAATTCGAATCCGCAACTGAATGGATAAGAACCTTCGTAATGGCGCTTCTAGGGAAGTACCCATGATATATTTTTTGAGGAAATTCTTGATCATTCCAATTATTTCTATCGATATTGATGTTTTGACAAATTCAAACTCAGTCTGGAGATTAAATACCACAAAATCACGAAAGATGTCAATATGGTAAGGCTTTCACTAATTGTAAGATATTTATCCTGGCACTACGCGAATGAATAACATTCCTATTGTTATGAAACAGTGGAATTAAAAAAAACTACCTTTTTTTTCTGAATGAGGAAACTCAACGTAAATACATCAGGCGCAAATGTGTGAGGTGATTGTAATCTTGCGGGTAAATGGAGAAAGGCAGAATCTATGATCCTCAGCGGACGAAAAAAGTTTCTCGTCAGCTATTTTGCCATCGGCGCATCCCGTGCGCTGGACCTGATTCGCCCGGTGGTTCTGATTCCAATCATTGCCCGGGGCATGGGTAAGGATTCCTACGGCATCTGGGGGCAGATTTCCGTAACGGCGCTGATTCTCTCGCCCTCGATGACGTTGCGGCTGATGACGGCCCTGACGCGCTTTCTGCCCGGACACGAGGACAACCACACCATTTCCCGTTGTTACCTGTACGGGGTATGGATTGTTGCATTGACGTCGGCGTTTGTGGCGGGCGTGGCGGCAATCGTACCGAACTTTATCTCACAATTGTTATTCGGCAATGCGGGATTGACGGAATATGTTTGGCCGGCGGTGGGATTTTTCAGTTCCAACGCGCTGTTCGGAATGCTGGTGGCCTATCATACCGCAGTGAACAAACAGATAATGTACGCCATCCATCGCACGATCTTTTCCCTGGGGGGGTTGATCATGGTGTGGTTTGTTGCGATGCAGCACGACGTAAAGGCGTGCATCAACGCCGTGGTGATCTGGCAATTCATCTGTTCTCTCATCATTCTGGGCAAGATTGTGATTCTGCACGGCTGGGCCTGGCCAAGCGTCAAAGGCTTTCCGGGACTTTGGTCGTACGCCATGTGGACCATGTTAAGCCACTGGGTCATGTTTTTGGCGATGTTTGGCGGGCGGTACGTCGTGGTGGGACTTTTAGGGCTGGGCCCCATGGCTGTGTACCTGATCGCATATCAGGTGGCTTCGGTTATAAGCCTGACCAGTGCGCCGAATGATTTTGTTCTCACGCCTATGGTCAGCGCCTACTGGAACCGCAATCAACCCGCCAAGGCCAGGCCTATCGTTCGGCTGGCATATCTCGTAATTGCCATCATGGGCTTTCCGGCGATGGCTGTTTTGATCCAACTCGGCCAACCACTTATTCTTCTGCTCTCGAAAAAGGATTGTCTTCCGCCTAAAATGCTTTTGGTGATGTTGACGGCTGCGACGTTGGCTAACGGATTCCAAATGATTTCCACCATTGCGTTACGGATGGCTCAGAAGTTGAACCTGATTCTGTATTTTGGCGTAGGTGCATCGGCTTTAGGCATAGGATCGGCGTTTTTGTTGATTCCGACGCTGGATCTTTTTGGCGCAGGACTGGGATATTTTCTCACAGCCTTGGCGGCCACATTCGTAATTTACCGGATGAGCGTTCCCATTTACGGCGTGGGACTGGACTGGGTTCGTACCGGCAAGTCGGCCCTTTTGGGCGTAGTAGTCTATCTGGCCATGGAGCCGATACATCATCTGTCGCTGCGTCCCCTGCAAACGGTTATTTTCGGTGCAGCGGTGGCGTTGGTGGTGTGGGTGGCGGGATTTTTCCTGCTGCGAATCTATCGGATTCGCGAACTGCAAAACATCCTGAAACGCGCCCGGGGAGAAACCGGCGCATCCACTTCGGAGATTTCCCCCAACACTCCGATGGGAAAATAGAAGCACATGTGGCAGGAGCGACGCGAAATACGACCGGCTGTCGGCCCGACGGCTTTGATCGGGTTTGCGGGTGACGCGCTTCTGGGATTTCCGGGGGAACGAGCTGTTTTCGTACAGCCGGAACTGCAAACGCTGGTTCGGGAATGTGATGAGTTTTTCATCAATCAGGAGGGCGCCCTGACCAACGCCCCCCCGGCGCCGGGGAAATCCCATACTTTCCGTGTCGCACCAAAAGAAATCCGTCAGGTAACCGCGTTAGGCGCTACCGGGGTCAGCCTGGCGAACAATCACGTTCTGGATCATGGCCCGGAGGGGGTGTCTCAGACGCTTGACGTGTGTCGCGAGGCGGGCTTGCGCGTCCTCGGGGCGGGCCAGACGCGGGAAGAAGCCGTGCAGCCGCTGGTGATGGAACATTCCGCCGGCACGCTGGCGTTGATGGCGTTTTTCCATTGTGGCGAACGTCCGCCGGCGAAGTATCCCGGGCCGGCGAGGATGGACGAAGAAGAAACACGAGATCAAATCGCAACACTACGGGCTGCGGGACACGTTGTGGGCGTGATCTATCACGGGGGAGAGGAATTCTTCGGCATTCCCTGGCCTCGGCGGCGAGAGCTGTTACAAAGGCTGATTCGAGCGGGGGCGCAGCTGGTGATCGGCCATCATGCACACGTCGTGCAAGGCTGGGAAGTGATGGACAAAGAGGTAATCGCCTATGGATTGGGCAATTTGTATTTCAACAGCCCGCGGCACCACATCCTCCGGGGTACGGATGTCGGCTTGGTGCTGGGCGTGGAAATCGACCGGCAGGGGCCCGTAGCTGTGCGGGAATGCTTTGTCCGGGCGGATCGAAACGCCGGGCGTTTAAACCTGTTGGAACAGAAAGAAGCATTACGGGCGATCCGGCAACTTCGGGAGTTATCCGACGTGCTGGCGCCGAAGAGTTATCTGCGGGCCTGGCGGCATGATTGCCTGATGCGCGTCGCTTCCCGGCATCTGACGTCTCGTCCACCGGAGCGATCACGCTTCGATTGGTTTGTACTTCGGGTTAAACTATTCCTGAACTTCTTCCGGCAGGCATTTCGATCTACACAAGGGCGGGATATTGTACTGGCTGCTCTTCGCGCCCTGCCCGGTTGGTTGACAGGCCGGCGATTCGGCGGAAAGCCTTTTGGTGTTTCTCCCGACGCAAAACGAAACGGACCACGATGATTCATACCCATCTGCAAACAACGCATGGTCGTCGCTGGCGTACCAGTGAACACGCCGCCGTAACGGGATATCTTTGGGAGAATGAAAATCTTCTCGAAGGTTCCGCACTGCTGGATTGGATCTCTCAGCCGGGGGTTCACGCGGACCTGCCCAACGTATTGCCCCGGGTGGACGGGTTTTTCAGTCTGGTATATCAACAACAGGACGCCCTTTGGGCGGCGGTGGATCACGTGCGAAGCCTTCCGTTGTTCTATGGGCAGAAAAACGGCGAGTTCTATCTCAGCGACGACGCGAACTGGGTCCGCCAACAGATCGACGACCGAACCATGGACGACCTGAGCGTGGCGGAATTTCTTCAGGCGACTTACGTGACCGGCCCGGATACGCTGTTTCCCAACGTCAAACAACTCCAGGCCGGCGAAATGCTGTCGGCGAAAAGGGAAAACGGCGTCTATCGTGTTCAGACCCATCGATACTTCCGCTATGTACATGAGGATTTTTACGATGACGACGAATCTTCTATCGTGCGACGTATGGACACGATGTACGAAGGTGTTTTTGCACGTCTCATTCGGCGGGCGGCGGGACGGACGATCGTGGTCGCCTTGACCGGTGGGTACGATTCGCGTCTGATCGTGTTGATGCTGCGCCGACTGGGATACGATAATGTTTTGTGCTATACCGGCGGCGCGCCGTGGTTCTTTGACGTGCGATTTGCGCAACAAGTAGCCAAGGCCTTAGGGTATCGCTGGGAAACGGTCGAGTACACCACGGAGAAATGGCGGCGGCTGTACGACGCCCCCGAGCGGCGCGATTATGGCCGATTCGCCTACAATCTCACTTCGCTGCACCACCTGCTGGAATGGCCGGCTGTGGTGGAACTGCACCAGCGCGGCTATTTCCCGCCGGAGAGCATTTTCCTGGCCGGGCATACCGCCATCGCCACCTGCCATACACCCGATAGCCTGGAAAGCGATTCCCCGCGGGGAACGGACGCGGTTGTCCAGGCCCTCTGGGGAGCGAAGTACACCTATCAATGGGCTTCCGGGCGGGGCGCGGAATTTCGCCCGCGGATCGAGCAAAAAATCGCCTCCCTCATCGGGGATCTTCCCGCGGACACTCCCGAACAGGCCGCCAGCGCATTCGAGTGCTGGGAATGGCAGGAACGGCAGGCCAAGCTCCAGATCAACGCCGTTCGCATGTATGAATTCTGGGGGTACGAATGGAACCTGCCCCTCTGGACGGTTCCGGCAACGGAGTTCTGGATGCGCGTGCCGTTGCGCCTGCGAAAGGAAAAGTGGTTCTATCGTCGGCACGTTTGTGAAATGTGCGCGGGGTTGGACCTGCCTTCTCCGCCGCCGCGTCCGAAAATGGGAGGCCGAATCAAGCGCGTGCTGCCCTGGTTGGGATTGGCCCGGCTGGGACGATATCTCGTGAATCGGCGTAAGCGCAAGCGGCATCCGCTGGCTGCCTACGGGATCGTACCCCGCCGCGCCTGGAAACAGGTGAAAAACGAAATCTCGCCGATGACCTATTGTATTAACCAGGCCTTGAAGGAAATACAGCAGGACTGCGGAATTCCCGACGATAAAAAAACCGTATGAGTTTACACACATCAACCCATCCCAGCCGTAGACACAAACCCGTCATCGCGTTTCTGACGGATTTCTGGACGAACATTGACGACCGGATTCGCGAAGGGAAAAGACCCGGCGGAACGGCCAGCGTCTGGCGGATATGGGAAGAATGTCAAAACGAAGGCTTTGAGGTGCATGTTTTTGTCGTTGCGAAACTTCCCGACGATTGGCCGAAGCAAACCACCGCACTGGGCGGCGTGGTGTTTCACTGGATTCGTGAACCGCTCCTGGGACTGACACAACGTTTGCAAAAATTGGGTTTGCAGGGCATTTTCACTCCACATTGGCCGTTACGGCAGGCGGCGATGGCGTGGCGGTTACTCACCTGCGGAGTGCGCCCGAATATCCTCTACATGATGCGGCGAAGCTTTCTTCTCGTCGGGCTGGCGGCGAGTTGCCTGCTGAGGGCGAAGCGCGTCGTTCGGCTGTACGGAACCTGGATATACCATCTCTGGTTTACCCAGCGAAAGTGGCGGCCTCGGTTGAAGGAGATCGGCGGCCTGGCGGAGCTGTGCCTGCCGGCAGATCTGCTGATTATGACCAACGACGGTACCAGCGGCGAGAAGGCCGCCCGCTGGGTCGGCGTGGATATGCGCAAATTTCGTTTCTGGCTGAACGGAACCGACAAGGCGATGCACGTGGCGGAATTCGACGCCGCTGGGTTCAAGAAAAAGCTCGGAATGACGCCGAACGATCCCATGCTGATGACGCTGGGGCGGCTGGCGGACTGGAAACGCCAGGATCGCCTGATCGACGCCATGCCGGCCATCGTGAAGGAATACCCCGCCGCCAAGTTATTCCTCGTGGGCGGCGGTCCGATGCGGGACGCCCTGGAGCAACGGGCTCGCTCGACCGGTGTGGGCGAGTCGGTGGTGTTCGTCGGGGCCGTCGGACACGACCAGATTCGGGAATACCTCAATGCCTGCGACGTCTACGCCCAGGCGTTTGACGTGTCGAATCTTTCCAATACGCTGATCGAAGCCCTGACGGCTGGGTGCTGCATCGTCACGCGAGACGTCGGCTCGACCACGGAACTGGTGACCGACGGCCAAAACGCCGTGGTGCTTCGACCCGGGGAGGCGGACGAGTACGCCGAGGCGATCCTCCGGCTTCTGCGGAATCCCGACGAGCGCCAGCGACTGGCCCGGGCGGCTTACGAGTACGCCATGAAACACTTCCAGACCTGGGAAGAGCGAATGGCCATGGAAGTCCGCGAACTGAGAAACCTGCTTCCAAAATGCAAAGCTTCTTCAAAGCAACCAACGCATTCGTAGGGAAAAGAACTGTATTTTCCCTTTTATCTTATTCCTTCAGGGATGCTCAAAAATCTCCCTTGCACAATTCCCCCAGCATAACAATCGAAAGAAGGGAATTACAAGGCATCCAGTCCAGTCGCCTTGAAAGATGCGATTTAACAAACGGGAATATGCATTTTGGTAATTTTTCGAGAGTACCCCATGGCCGTAGTGCTTCAGCAACGGTCAGAGAGGATGGATCAATGCCTTTGGAAAACCACCAAGGGAAGAACATTGGATTAACAGCAGGCTTACGCAAGTGCCGTTCAAGAAAATTACCGAAACCTAGTGATACAGAGAGTTGCTTCATCCTATAAGACCAGGTATTTTGGGAATCGTTTCGACAATGGGAAATTCGCGACCACATGGTGGATGGATCGGCAATTTGTCCATAACGAGCAATGGGAATTTCTGCAAGTTTACTCTCCGAACCAATAAACACATGTTTTCGAAGCGTATTAATATAAAGTCGTTTATGAACGCGATACTCCAGCGGCACTTTCATGAAAAAATCCATAAGCTGATTGAGCCAAAGAGAACACCACGAGCCATGCAGAAATTCATAGGCGCGAACGCTATTAATAATAAACATGGATTGCCGATTTTCGAAATCAAACATTTCGTATCGGCCAATTGAATTGGGTTCTGCGCCCAACGGTGGTGAGGAAAGCCGTTCAATTTTCGATAAAAGCGATGGAATGTTCCCGCGAGTTAAATCTTTCTTTTTTGGCCATAAGGATCGGGACCAATAATGATGGTGGAAAATATGCATTGTGGTCATATCATAATGACTTTGAAACTGTTCGTAGTCATCTGAAATATGTCCTCCGGCAAGCATGTCCGCCGAATGACCTGGGAAAAAAACCGGATGATCCCATTCTCCCGCGTTTTCTCGCAACATGAGCAATGCGGGAAAATCCTGAAAAACCGGTATAGATATCCCTTTGCTGGCGAAGCGCCAATATTTTGTCATTACCTCGGAGCCGATAAGCTGTTTCCAGGTTTCAGGTTTGTACTCAAAAAATTCCCAGGAATATCCCAAAGCCTCCGCAACGGATCGGCTAATTCGGCTTTCTTCATTATCACGTACACCATATGTAAAGCATGTTACATTTTGTACCCCCATTTTTTTCAACATTGCAACAATTAACCTGGAGTCGAATCCGCCGCTAAGCGGCACATAAACCTTTCTTCCCGACAACCATTTGGCGATGGGTTCAAAGGAAGAATGTATTATTTGCCCAAGAATATGTTCCAGAGTTTTTTCGGATTCGCAAATATAGTCCCCAGGGTAGAGGTAATAGTAACGTGTTTTTCGAATGGGAGTTACGGTATCCTGTGGAAGGAATTCAACCATTTCGCCGGGTTGAAGCTTATAGATATTTTCATATAACGTGGAACTTCCGGAGATAAATCCAGCCAACAAAAATTCCAGAGCCGAAAAATTATTTACACGCAAGGCGTCGCAGGATTGAACAAGTATTTTGGAGCTTGGTGCAAAAAGAATTCCTTTTGCTTTCACAACGTAAAACAAAGGTATACTACGCGATCGATCCGTTGCCGCAAAGGCCCTACCGTCGGACCATATAACCACCAAAGCCCAGCCGCCGTCTAAGGCTTTGACCAATTGCTTAAGAAGCTCTACACTAAAGCTTCCTTCCGCGTCTATGCACTTCAAGGCAATTCGGTCAATCAGGTCTTGTCCTTCCAAACAGGAATTATCGATTATGGCATATCCGCGTCCGAATAAAATCGCCTGGTCTTTCTGCCCAAAAGATTTTTGATACCATGAAACATAATCATCGGTAGAAATAAACGCCGTATCCGTATTCATACCAACCTCTTTTACAAAATGACATGTTTTATTCAACCGGCCCCCAACAATGATAAAATATCCCTTGGTTTCCTGTTATTGTCAAGCAGAAATGTCTGTGAATAGGTTCTGCCACCCCTCAACACAAAGGTTTGTTTATGGATTTTTATGGAAAGCAATTCCGTTAATTTATGGGAAGTATAAAACACGTGGTTATTACTGTATAATGATATGATGAAGGAAGTTCACCGGAAATACCGATAGCTCAAAGGGAAAAGCGAAATGGCATTCGGAACGGACCGGCTGTTGGAAATGTCCGAAGTGGTTAATATAACGATATGAACTTTCTGGTTTTAATCATTCTGGCGTTGTTCGGCCTTGGTGCGATTATCACGTTTGTCTACTACTTTCGCACGGAGGGAATGCTGGCGTTCTACCTGGTGGGCATGCATTATATTTATGCGGTCGTCGAGTATGCGGGAATTCCCTGGACGACGCTGATGACGGGCCTGGTTCGCCCGATTCTGTTTTTGATCTGTGCGGGGGCATGGTTATTTGGGCCGGCCCGGCGGGAAACGGAAGAGGTTTCCCTGCCGCGGACCTTCAGCCCAGCCGTGTTTGTGATTCTCTTTCTGGTATTCTTCTGGGAACTTAAATATTTCTTTGAAGGACAGGTCGAAGAAGCGACGTTCAAATACGAATACTACAAGTGGGCCTACGTCATTAACCGCTGGGCGGCGGTGTTCGTGTTGGGGGTGCTTTTTCCCCTTACCTTGAAGCGTCTGCGACGGTTCCTGTTGGCCTTGGGGCTTTTGGGGTTGGGGCTGGCCGGTCTGTTGATGGTGAATTATCTGATGGGTACGACGAACGTTGCACAATTTGAAGCCCGGTACACCCCGCTGGAACGAGGTTCGAACCTGGGGTTCGGAATTTACATTTCCATGGGTGGGGCGGCGCTGCTGGGCTGGATGGTCATGAAAAACGCCCTGAAAAAAAGCCAGAAGCGAACCATTTTTATCTATACCTGCGTGGCATTCATGATGCTTTCCACCATGCTCACGGGTTCTCGAGGTCCGATGGCTTCGCTGTTTCTGACGATGGTTGCCACCATCATGATCGTCGGCGGACGGCATGCCTGGCGCTATGCATTGGGCATGGTGGGATTCGGTCTGGTCATGTTTGTCGGGTGGAATGTTGTATCACCGGCCGCTCGAGGGCGACTGTTCGGGGCTTTTTTTACGGAAGGCGGCGTGGGTGAACGAGTTCATCTATTGTTAGCCTCCTTTAAAATGCTGGAAGTGGCGCCGGTTTTCGGACAGACGCGAGGGTTTGTCGAAGTGACCGGTTTTGGATATTCCCACCAATTTACGACCGAGATGATGGTCGAGATGGGCCTGTTCGGGTTGCTTCTGTTTCTCGGGGCCTGTATTCCGACCGTGATTCAATGGGCCAAATGGATCTGGCGGCGGGGGCATCCGTTGCAGTTTTTCGCGGCGCCGTTGATGGTTTGGTTCACATGGGAGTTTATTCAGCGGCACGTGGCTGGATCGTTGACGTCTACGGACTGGTGGCTTGTCCTGGGAATCATGATGGGCCATCGCCTGGAGATCAAGCCGCAGGATAACATTTCCGGGTACTCCCCGCCGGAAGAGATGATCGAACCCACCTGGTCGTCACCGGCGTTCGGGGTGGATGTTGATCGAACCCCAATGTGGTAGAACGGAAAAACCGCCTTGGAAAAATCCATGACGACACATTCACAAGCGACATATGGCCGGCGGGTTCGGGCCTGTCATATTACCACCGTGCATCCGACGTTTGATGTGCGGATTTTTTTTAAGGAGTGTCGTTCCCTGGCCGAGGCGGGCTTTGACGTCCATCTGGTCGCCTGCCATGACCACGATGAGGTTGTCGACGGCGTAAAAATTCACGCACTGCCCAAACCGCCGAATCGAATCGCCCGCCTTCTCCTTTGGCCGATTCGGGCCTTCTTCAAGGCGGTGCGCGTTGGCGCGGACATCTATCATCTGCACGATCCGGAACTTGTTCCGCTGGCGGTGCTTTTGAAGTACACCACCGGCGCTACGATCATTTTTGATTTTCACGAGGATATCGCCGGGCAGATTCTCACGAAATTCTGGGTGCCCAAACCGTTGCGATGGGCGTTGTCGTCCGCGGTGCGCCTGCTGAATAGTTTGGCCCTGATCGGAATGGGCGTCATCGAGACGGACATGATCGAGGACTATTACCGCCAGCCCAAACAATCGGTGCGGAATCTCCCTTTGTTGGATCGAAGCAGCATTTGTGTACGAAACCGTTCGGATTTCGAGGGGCCGGCGAAGCTGGTATACGTCGGCGGCGTCAGCGAATTGCGCGGTGCGATGGCCATGCTTCAACTGGCGGCGAAGCTGCGGGATCGCGGCGGGGATTTCGAGCTGGAGATCATCGGCCAGCCGGATCGACCTGAGCTGGCGGTGCAAATGGCGGATTTTGTGCGCGCGAACCATCTGACGGATTGCGTACGGATCCTCGGCCCCAAACCCTACCCGGAGGCGATGCAGGCGATTCGACGCGCAACGATGGGATTGTGTTTCCTGGCTCCGATTCCGAATTATTCGTATTCCCTCTCAACGAAAATTCTGGAATACATGGCCTATGGCGTACCCGTGGTGGTCTCGGATGTGCCCTGCTGCCGGCAATACATGGAATACACGCGAGGCGGACTGATTGTAGATCTGGAGGACGTCGACGGTATTGCTGAACAGACGGCCTCGCTTCTGGGTGATCCGGATCGCATGCTGGCAATTTCCCGGCGGAGTCAGCAGATGGTTCTGAACGAACTCAACTGGCGGCACGAAGCCCGATTGCTGCTTCGGTTCTATCGTCGCATGATTAAAGGCGATATTGGCCCGGATCCGTGCTGGTATCACAAGCCGAAACAGGACCAGCCCATTCATGTTCATTGTCGCTCCATCTGAACGGAGGACACGCCGTTTCCCCAATTGATTTCGGGACGCATATGAAAATCGCCGTCGTCAACCTGTTTGATCCACTGCCGGGCGAAGACGCCCGGGAAGCCCGCTACGCCACGTTTTGTCGCGCGCTGAGCGAAGCCGGACATACCGTCACGTGGTATACCAGCGATTTTTCACATTTGTTCAAAGAACGGCGTGACACAAGAGCCATTCAGACCGCCGCGGAGAAAATCGGGTATCACATTGTATTCGCGCAAGGCCAGGCCTACCGGAAAAACGTCTGTCCGGGACGGCTGCGGAATCACAGGCAGGTGACGCGACAGCTTGAACATGTTTGGTCGCACAGGGCGGATCCCGGTGACGTCGTATTGGTCAGTCTGCCGCCGCCGGGCCTGGCGGAGGCCGCCGCCTGCTGGGCTCGGGGAACCGGGGCGAAGCTGGTTCTTGACGTGCAGGACCTTTGGCCGGAAACGTTCGAACGGTTTTGGCCGTTCGGCTTCGGCTGGCTGCACGGCCTGGTGTTCGGCGGCATGCGCCGTGCATCGCATCGATCCTGCCAAAAGGCGGACGCTGTCATCGGCGTTGCGGAAGGATACGTTCGCCATAGCGATCGTTGGCGTCGCCCGGACGCCCTTACCGCGGTGCTTCATCTGGGCGTGGACCTGGCTGCCTTCGACCGCGCAGTTCAACCTCTGGAAATCATCTCGGTACAAAAATCCGCCGGGGAAAAGTGGATTTTCGTGAGCGGATCGCTGGGCGCGTATGTGGATCAGGAGGTAATCGTTCGTTTAATGGATGTGCTGCGTCAGCGGGGGCGGAATGACGTGCGCATGATCATTGTCGGTTCCGGCCCGGCCGAGGCGGCTCTGCGCAATCGCCTTCGCCAAAAGGGTCTCCTCGATACCAGCGTACGGGTTATGGGGCGGGTTTCGTACGAAACCTACGCTTCCCTGGCCGCCGCGAGCGATATAGGCCTGCTGCCGTTGAAACCCGAAGCGCACGTGTTTTTCCCAAACCGTGTGTTTCAGTACTTCGCGGCGGGCTTACCGGTGCTCGGCACCGTTGGCGGAGAGCTTGCGAACGTGTTGGCCGAGCACCATGCGGGACGGACTGTTTCGCCCACAGATACCGCGGGTTTGGCCGATGCCGCCGAGGCGCTTCTGGAAAGGCCGTCCTTCCCGACAATTCCCGCCCAGCGACGCGAACGCTGGGTCGATGACTATGATCGTCAAAACATTGCCGAACGTCTTCGCGTCTTTCTGGAAGAGTTTTCATAAAGTTGCATAACAATATGTACAATGCTACGATACTTAGTCTTATTGAGATGACGCCTTCCTAAAAGTCCAAAGAAGGAGAGAAACAAGATGACTGAACCGGCGGAAACGTGGCCTCCCGTCAGCGTGATTATTGCCACGCGCAACGAAGCCCCGTTTATTGAACGGAATGTACGTTCCGTATTGGCCAATGATTATCCCGCGGATAAAATCGAAGTGCTGGTCGTGGACGGCATGAGTGAAGACGGCACCGCGGACATCGTCCGATCCCTCCGCGAGGAAGATTCCCGCGTTCGTCTGGTGGAGAATCCCCGCCGAATCGCGCCGGTCGCCTTTAACCTGGGCATCGAGAATTCCACTGGCGAGGTGTTATTTTTCGTGAGTGGACACGGTGCGGTTTCGGAAAATTTCCTGCGGAAGAGCATTGAAACGTTTCGCGCCCAGCCGGAAGCCTGGTGTGTCGGCGGAGCGATTGAAACCATCAACGAGAATTTCATCGGCCGGGCCATCAGCGGGGCCATGAGTTCCCCCGTCGGCGTGGGCAACGCGCGATTCCGGCTGGGGAATTTCAAGGGCTGGGTGGACACCGTCACCGCGGCTGGGTATTGGCGATGGGTGTTTGACAAAATCGGCATGTTCGACGAGGAACTGGTCCGGCACCAGGACGACGAGTTGAACCTGCGGCTGATTCTCAACGGCGGCAAAATCTACATGGACAGCGATATCAAGAGTTATTATTACTCCCGCGGTTCGTTGCGGAAACTCATCAAGCAGTACTGGCAGTACGGTATCTGGCGGCCTCGAACGATCCAGAAGCATAATCGTCCCGCCACCCTTCGACAGATCGCGCCGATGATCTTCGCGCTGATCTGGGTCGTTTTGGTTGCCGGCACGCTGATTTGGCATCCCATCGGCTGGGCGCTGGGGGCTTTTGCGGCGATGTACGTGCTGGGACTTCTGGCGGGGGGGTTGGACGTGGCCCGGCGTGCGGGACTCGCCTGCGGCCTGCTGGCGCCGATCGTATTTATGATTTTACACTTCTGTTACGGTTTCGGCGGACTGGTGGGCATCGTCATCTTCTGGGTGCTCCGCCGAGGCGGAAAAATGAAGGTGGAGCAGGTTTCCATCTCCCGATAAACATTTTCCGCCTGCAATCGAGTGTTGCACCATAAACGTACCCCGGCCGTTCTCGTTGACAATTCACGGGAACGATCAGGGTACGCGTTTTTGAATACGCCTGATGCGCTTATTTCGGGGGACCGATTTCACAGAGCAGGTTCACTGCCTTCAGGCCGTGCTTCTCGTGGGCGCGGGGATGTGTGGGAAGGTTGACGACTTCCCGCACCGCGCGTTCCGCTTCGGGGCAGCAGCCGTCCTGGTAGTCATACACCGACAACGGTGCATGACATTGATGCAACGGCTGATCGAACCATTCTCCCAGTTCCACGCCTTTTTGATTCGCCATCTCCAGGATTTTCGCCTTATCGGCTACGCGTACCGGATATCGCACCATGGCCGGGTCCATATAATCGGGAATCTCCAGCTTCGGATATCCGCGTTCCGCCAGAAGCTGATCGTAAAACGCTCTCATCTGCCGCCGGTGCGCCAGGTTACGGTCCAGCGCGCCGCGCAATTGTCGCAGGCCCGACTTGGCCTGGCCCTTACTCATCGCCTTGAAGAAATGCGGGTCGATTTCCAGGCGCCCTTCCGTTTCGGCCGTCGTCGAACTGCCCACCAACACGTTCTTGCGAACCAGCCAGCGATAGGTGTTGGTAATCATGGCGGTGGTGGCGGGATAGATGATAGCGCGATGAACGAATCGTTGAATACTGAGCAACGTCGCTTCAGAGAAACTCGGCTGGCAGAGATCTTCCGTCATTGCCTCTATTTTCCGGGCGAGATCCTTGTCGTTGGTGCTGACAAGGCCGCCGATCCCCGCCGTCCACGTTTTGGTCCATTGCATGGAATACCCCGCGGCGATGCCGAACGATCCGGCGGCACGGCCCTTGTACTTGGAACCCAATCCCTGGCAGGCGTCTTCCACCACGGTAATTCCGTGACGGTTGGCGATATCCAGGATCGTGTCCATTTCCGGAGGAATTCCGTATGTGAATTGCGCAAAGATCACTTTGGTGCGTTTGGTGATTTTGCCTTCGATTTTGTCGGGATCCATCCCATACGTGACCGGGTCGATATCCACGTACACCGGTTTGGCGCCAATAACTTTAATGGGATTTACGGCGGTCACACAGGTGTACCCCGGCAGAATGACTTCATCGTCTTCACCAACCCCAAGAGCCTTGAGAATGGCGTAAATTCCCACGCGTCCTTTCCAGAAAGCGAAAGCCGACGCCACCCCCATCCACTCTGCAAAAGACGTTTCAAATTTTTTCACGATCTTGTGGGGCATATAGGGAATCCTTTCGGGGTTAGAATTGTTACTTATTATCGGTTGTCAATACCCTTCTCTTCAATACTTAATTTGTGCCCGTGTTTTGACACGCAACCTTGCGATTTTTCCGCCTTCGGATATGTTTTATGCGGGAGGCCATGACGGTCCCGGGGGTATCCAGAGGGGTTCATCTTAAACAAACAGCTGGTGTGTGCCGCGGTGCAGGGAAAAGGTTTCTTCCCCGGATCGGCCCATCCGGGAGGCCGCGAGGGTTATCTCGCCGGTGGTTTCCACCGAGAGTTTGATTTTTCCCGTATTTTCGTCAAGCCCTTCGCAAAGGCAGGAAAGCGTTTTTTGATTGAAGCGGACGTTTTTCAGGCCGTGGGGGTTCTTCTCCGCGACGACCCAGTGAATCGTATTGCTCGCCGCGTCGAAGCGGAAGCCAAGGATATGCGTGTCGGGATATTCGAGATTGTCAAACGCCATCTTCCACGTGGCGTTGTAGAGGTTTACCCAGTCCGGATGATCCGGGTAAACGACTTCGGGCAGGATTTCGGAACGATACGAATAGGCTCGATCTGACATTATGGATAATCCCGTTTGCATTTTCTGTTTTTCCGGGCGGCAAGGTCGCCGCCGGAATGGTTCCGGATTCATTTGGAACATCATACTACTACTTTGTCACATCAAAAAATATCCAGTTGTCATCCTGAGCGTAGCGAGTCTTCGAGCG
>JAFGEJ010000186.1 GCA_016931655.1 Phycisphaerae bacterium | reverse complement strand
GTGATGGAAGCCCAGTACGACACGCTCCGCAAGCACGGCCATTCGCCCTCCGAGGCCTTCAACGAAACCGTCGAGGAACTCACGCAAAGCCTCATCCGCCTGGTGGACGAGAACGGCATGGACTGGATGTACTCCAACTGCTCCGCCACCGCCCAGCGCGGGGCGCTGGACTGGAAGCCGAAGTTCAAAGCCGCCGTCCTGCCCGTGTTCAAGGAACTGTACGCCCGCGTAGCCGACGGCAGGGAAACCGCCCGCGTGCTGAGCGTCTGCGGCGCGAAGGGCTACCAGAAGCGCCTGGCGAAGGAACTGGGCGAAATCCACAACAGCGAAATGTGGCGCGCCGGCGCCACGGCGCGACGCCTTCGCCCGAAAGAGAAGGCCAAAACCGTCACCAAGACCACCAAGGGCGTCGGCGGCCGGGCCAAAAATTAATTTATATTTCACTACCCCTCAGGGGTAAACTCCGACACAGATCGAAGATGCCACAGGTAGATCACAGAAGGTTAATACTCAATTTTCAATATTCAAATTTCAAACAATAATCAATACTCAATAACAAATATTCAAAATCCATAACGCGGCGGGAATTTTTTTCCTATTGGATATTGAGTATTGTTTGAATATTGGAATTTGAATATTGAATATTTCGATTTTGAGTGTCCCTGTGGTAAAAAATTCTGGTTTGAATTCTCCCAACGATCATGGCGCGAAAAGGCTTTTTTCCTGCCCCGCGAATCGGCGGCGGAGCGTGGCGGGGACGCAAACTCCTGCCGCCCGAAGGCACAGCCACCCGTCCGATCACGGGCCTGGCGAAAAAATCGCTGTTCGGAATGCTCGCCGGCCGTCTCGAGCAGGCCGTCGTGCTCGACCTGTACTGCGGCACGGGCACGCTGGGGCTGGAGGCCCTTTCCCGCGGTGCACGGCGGTGCGCCTTCGCCGAATGCAGCCACTCGGCCCTGGCCCGGCTGAAGCGGAACATCACCTCCTGCGGCGCGGAAGATAAGAGCCTTATCTGGCCGGGCGACCTGGAGAAAAAACTCACCGCCCGGCTGGGGGAACTGAGGGAAAAGGCCGACCTGGCCTTCGTCGATCCGCCGTTTTCCTCCGTCCGGCGATGGAACTGGGGGCAAATGGTGGAACGTCTTTTCGCGCCGCTGGCCGCGGCGCTGGCTGAGGACGGCCTGGTCGTTCTGCGTCTGCCCGGCGACGCGCCTCCGCCGGAATCCTTAGGCTTACTTGCCCTCCAGCGCACCCGCCGCTACGGGGACATGACGATTTCGTTTTATGAAGCTGGTAGCCAGTAGTCGGTAGCTGGTAGTCAGGAAAATATAACACATATCGTTGATTCCCGATTACCGGTTAGTGGTTACGGGATACCAACTATTTCTTTTAGCGGAATCCGGGCCTTGACAGGCCCGGCTCTTTACCGGCTACTGACTACCGGCTACTGACTACCCTTCTCGACTTGTCCATCGGGCGAAGCTACAATGGTTTCATGGCTCAGAAGGCGGACAAGGCGACGGCGGTGTGGGTGGTTCGTCGGCTTCGCGCCGCGGGATACCAGGCCCTGCTGGCCGGCGGATGCGTGCGCGACATGCTCCTGGGCGTGCGGCCGGACGACTACGACGTAGCCACTAACGCCGAGCCGCCACAGGTGCACAAGCTCTTTCGCCGCTCGCTGATGGTGGGCGCAAAGTTCGGCGTGGTTGTCGTGCTGCACCGCGACCGCCGCCACGTGGATCGCATGATCGAGGTGGCGACCTTCCGCCGCGACTCCACCTACACGGACGGCCGACGCCCCGACGCGGTGCGATTCTCCTCCCCCCAGGAAGACGCCGCCCGGCGCGACTTCACAATCAACGGCATGTTCTTCGACCCGATCTCGGAGGAACTCATCGACTACGTCGGAGGGCAGGCGGACCTGCAGACCGGCGTCGTGCGCACCATCGGCGATCCCAACAAACGCTTCGCCGAAGACTACCTCCGCCTTCTTCGCGCGGTGCGGTTCGCGTCGCGGCTGGCCTTTCGGCTCCACCCCGCCGCGGCCAACGCCCTCGACGCCCACGCCGGAAAAATCACGCAAATCAGCGGCGAACGCATCTACGACGAACTGACAAAGATGTTTTCGCATCCCTCGTCCGTGGCGGCCCTGGACGCGATGAAAAAGCACCACCTCCTGCAACATATTCTGCCGGAACTGTTCGAGCCGAACGACGAGGCCTATCTGGCGGCCCGGCAGCGCGTCGGACGCCTGCCCTGCCCGGACGACGAACTGCTGAATTTCGGCGCCCTGCTGATGGACCTGCCCGAAGGCGTTCTCGGACGAATCGCCCGGCGGTGGGGCGCGTCGAACCAGCGCAAAGAGGCGCTGCAATGGTTTCACCGCCGGCGAGACGCCTGGCGACAGGCCGCCGAGACGCCCCTGTGTGAATTCAAGCGCCTCATGGCGCGGGAGGAATGGCCTTGGCTTCGAGTGCTCTGGAAGGTCCGCGAGAAAATCGAAACCAACTCGCAGCAGCAGGCCCTTCGCATCGCCCGCCGCGCCGGCGGCGTCGCAACGGAACAGGTCGCACCGTCGCCGTTTATCACCGGCGACGACCTGATCTCGCTTGGTCTGCCGCCCGGCCGGGATATGGGCCAAATGCTGCGGGCGCTCTACGATGAGCAACTAAACGAAACCCTCACCACCCGCCGCGACGCCCTGGCCGAGGCACGGAAACGCCTGGCCGATAACAACAACGCCTGAAGTGCAGACCTCCGAAGAATACAACCGTAACGTTTACCAACCAAGCTGTTCGTGGTGAAACACCGTCGTGGGAGAGAGGATCGTAAAAATGCACCGTTATCGTCGCCCGTGCCTGCTTTCACTCGCCATTGTTCCGACGAGTTTGTGCCTGCTGCTCCTGATTTTAGCTTTTGTTCTTCCCAGCGCCAGCCGGGCGGAACAGGCTGCGGCTGCGGCGTCCCAGCCCGCCCAGCCGGTGCTCTGGCGCTTCGCCTGGGTCAGCGACATGCACATGAACGCCCAAAAGCTGCCGTATCTCACCCGCGCAATGCGCTATATCGACGCGAAACTTCAGCCGCATTTCGTGATGATTACCGGGGATAACAATTACAATCCGGCCCCGCCGGCCGATCCAAAAAAACCGGAATCCCTCGGTCTGCGTCGGCAGCGATTCTTCAAGCAGTTTTTACAAAACCATCTCAAAACGCCTTACGTCGTCATCCCGGGCGACGATTGGCCCCAGGACTTCGATAAGGTGTTCGGGCCGAAGCAGTACAGCTTCAACTGCGGCGGGATTCATTTTCTCCTGCTGGCGCCCGACCGTATCTATCACGGCCGCAATCTCGAGGGATTGTCGGTGTTCGAGAAGCCCACCTGGGACTGGATCCGGCGCGACCTGAAACGGAATCGGGAGCGGCCCACGATCGTGGTGATCCACGAGCCGATCCATCCGCCGACGTTTCTGGACGCCCATTCGCTCCGCAAGCTGCTGGCGGAATACCCCAATGTATTCGCGGTGTTGCAGGGGCATCTGCACGTCAATCTGGAATACCACGCCGACGGGAAGACCTACCTGGTCGCCCCGTCGCTGGCAGAGCCGCCCACGCCGGGCATGAAGCTGGTGGAGATCACGCCGGCCGGCCTGGTCGTGCGAACCATTTTGTACAACAAGGTGAAAAACAAATTCGAGATGCAGGACCGCCTGCAGTGCATTGAAATCCCCCCGGCGTTGCGCAGCCGGCTGACGAAACCCAGGAAATCCGGCTTCGTTCCGGCGGAGTACGATTCGCTGCCGGCCCGGCCGGTGGTGGTGGACCCCGCCCTGGAAAAACGCAAAGGCGAACTGCTGAAAAACGCGCTGCTGTTTTTTCAACCCGCGAAGTAATACCAAACACACGTAATTATTGCGTGGTGGAGCACCCGCTCCACCACGGCAAAGATGAAATTTCCTTTTTTAATCGAATCCGTATTTCCGTATGAAAGAGCGGTGGGTGTCAACCCACCGATTCATCCAAACACCCATCGTGCACGGAGGAATCGGCGGGTTTACACCCGCCGCTCGTTAAATCGAATCCGGATTTCCGTATGAAAGAGCGGTGGGTGTCAACCCACCGATTCATCCAAACACCCATCGTGCACGGAGAAATCGGCGGGTTTACACCCGCCGCTCCTATTACGTTCCCTCGTGCATTTCGACGGGCGTTTCCTTTTCGCCCCGCGCCTCGCCGACGGCTTCGAAGTACAGGTGGCGCTTGTCCTCGTCGTCACGGTTCTCTTCGGTCTCTTCCGTTTTGACGGACACGACGACGCGGGTCTTGCCCCGGTAGTTTCCGCGGAGGATGTCTTCGGAGATCGCGTCTTCGACGTGATGTTCGATGGCCCGCCGCAGCGGTCGGGCGCCGAAATCGGGGTTGTAGCCCTTGTCGATGAGGAATTCCTTCGCGTCTTCGGTCAGTTCCAGTTCCAGCCCGTGCTCGGAGAGGCGTTCGCGCACTTTCCGCAGCTCGTAATCGACGATGACTTCGAGATTTTCCCGCGACAGGGCCTTGAAGACGATGATATCGTCCAGGCGGTTGATGAACTCAGGCCGAAAGTGCCGCTCGACCTCCTTGTGCAGCAGGTCCTTCATTTTTTCGTAGGTGGCCTCCTCGTCGCGCTTGGCGAAGCCGAACCCGCCGCCGGACTTGATGAGTTCCGCGCCGATATTCGTCGTGAGGATCAGCACCGTGTTGCGGAAATCGACCTTTCGGCCGAACGAATCGGTGAGCTGGCCTTCCTCCATGATCTGAAGGAGCATGTTGAACACGTCGGGGTGGGCCTTCTCGATTTCATCGAGCAGCACGACGGCGTAAGGCCTCCGGCGGATGCGCTCCGTCAGCTGCCCGCCTTCCTCGTATCCGACGTAGCCCGGAGGTGCGCCGATCAGGCGGGAGACGTTGTGCTTCTCCATGTACTCGGACATGTCGATCTGGACGAGGGCCTCCTCGTCGCCGAACATGAACTCGGCCAGGGCCTTGGAGAGCAGCGTTTTGCCCACGCCGGAAGGGCCGGCGAAGATAAAGCTGCCCATCGGACGGCGCGGGTCTTTCATGCCGCTGCGCGCCCGACGGATGCTCTTGGAGACGGCCTTGATCGCCTCGTCCTGGCTGACGACGCGCTTGTGCAGTTCCTTTTCCAGTTCGAGCAGGCGCTGGGCC
>JAFGEJ010000185.1 GCA_016931655.1 Phycisphaerae bacterium | reverse complement strand
TGATGCCGTTGGCAAAAAAGCGATAAACGCATCTTTAGATATCCAATAAACCTAACGTTTCACAAGCACCAAAATTGGATGAGAACCCTATTTTGTTATTTGTTCTTCCCTTCTGACTCCTGTCTTCTGACTCCTGACTCCTGACTCCCTTCTTCGCCCTTGGCTTTTCGCCAGGCGTGGAGAAACGCCCTTGCCATTGTGCGGACGCGGGGGTCGGCGTCTTTGGCGTACAGGTTGATGAGGGTTTCATTGCCCTTCGTGCCCGAAGCGCCGATCAGCTCCGCCACGCGAAATCGCACCAGCGGGCTGGGGTCTTCCACGACCAGGCCGACCTCGTTGAGCATGGCCGAACCCATGTCGGCGTATTGCAGCGCGGTAATCATCTCCGAGCGGACCACGTCGGACTTGTCCCGCAGCGCCATGCCCATCAGCGCCAGGAGATACTTCTCGTTCATCACGGGGCGAATCGCCTCCGCGACGCTCGCCCGTCCTTCCGTGACCTCGCGAATCCACGCGAGAAGGGCGGCGACGCGCCTCGCCGCCATGACGCGGGCCGGCAGGTCGCCCTCCGCCAGCGCCGAGCGCATCGCCGAGAGCGCCTGGTTGTACTGCTCCGCGGACGACTCCGAGGCGATCAGGCCCCGTCGCCGGATCGCCAGGCCGGGAAGTTTCATCGGCTCCAGGCCGCTGACAACCCGCGTGTCCTTCCGATTCTCATCGATGAGTTCCCGCGGCGAGACGACCGGCTCGACGCGCAGTTCCACCGGCGCCAAAGGCCGATTGGCCAGGAACCGCTCGATCGGACCGACGTCCAGGCGGCAGGAGGCGGTGACTTTCCGGTTCGGTGCGAGGTAGCGCGGGGCGGGCCAGGTCAGCATCGGCATGGAGGAAAACGACATCTTGCCGCCGGCAAAGTCGATCTCCAGGCCGAGTTGACGGTCCAGCAGCCCCCATTCGTCCACGGATACCGGAATCGGGCCGATGTTCTCCAGCGTCGCGGTGACGTGAATGGGTTCACACATCGCCGTCGCCTCGCCGGGCGGGGTGGTGGTGATGCGGATGAACTTCTCCGGCTGCAATCCCATCTCCAGGACGCGGGGGTCGAATTCCTTCACCTTCGCCGCGACGGCCTGGGCGTCCTTCATCGGCGGAACCTCGATGTTGTACTTTCCCGCCAGGGCGACGAGCATTCGACAGGCCAGGTTCCGCCGTCCCTTCGCCAGGCCCGCCAGGAGAATTTTCGTTCCCTTCTCGGTCCGCCCCGCCGCCAGTTCGTATCGGGCAACGTACGCCGCCGCCAGCGGATAGTCTTCCGCGAGCGGTTCGAGGCGTTCAAGCCCCTTCGGCTCGCCCGAGGCCAGCAGCGCCGCGCCGATGCAAAGCTCCACCGCGTCGCCCTTGGCGCCCAGTTCGACGGCCTCGGAAATGCTCTTGCGGGCCTCGGCGGGGCGCTTCTCCACGAGCAGATAAAACCACGCCAGATCCACCGCCACTTCGGCGGTCATTTTCGCCGCCTGCGCGTCGGGCGCCTTGGGCGTGATGCCCGGATTTTCCAGCCCTTCGGCCACCCGGCTGGAGAGCAGCTTTTTGCGATACTGCTCCTCCACCGCCTTGCGGAGCGGATCGGCTTTGACGTTCTGCCCGGCCCGCGTGTAGGCCTCGATCATCAGGGAGGAAAACTCGGTGGAGGTCTTGAGGCGTTCGACGGCCGGGGCGAACAGCGCGACGGCCGCGTCGGCCTTCCCGGCGTCCAGCAGGGCCGAGAGGTATTCCGCGGCGAACGACGCCGGCGCGTTGCTGACGGGGCGATTTCCCTGCCACAACGCCCAGGCGTGACGGTAATACGCCAGGCCCTCCTCGAACAGGCCCAGATCGCACAACAGAGACGCCAATTCCCTGGCCACCCAGTGCGCCCGCGGATTGCCCTTCAGCAACGTCAGCATGGTCTCGGCGCGGTCGACGGCGGAGGGAGTTTCGCGGAATTCCAGGCGACTCAGCAGAGCGGCCTGGTTGAGCGGATCCAGCCGCAGGGCCTGGTCCAGGGCGGCTACGGCGTCGGCGCGGGCGCCCTGGCCGGCGTGAATTCGCGCCAGCTCCACCGCCGCGACGGATTGCAGGGGTTTGGGATAGGCGCCGTCCTTTAAGATCGACGTGAGAAACTCGATCCGCTCGCCGGCGCGGTTAAGCGTTTCGAGCTGAAACCGCAGCCAGCGCCGCCCCGCCGCGAAGTCCCCCGGCGCGGCGTTCAGCAGCGATTTCGCCGCCGCGGCGGCTTGGGCGAGTTCGCCCCTGCTCTGATACACGTCCGCCAGGAGCCGCCGGGCCCGCGGATCGTTCGGCGCGATCGAGGCGAGGTACTCGCTGATCGCCACCAGCCGACCCGCCCGCGCGACGGCTGAGGGGGTGTGATACAGATTCATCGCCGAGTGCAGCAATCCCTCGACGAGAAGGGCGTTCGGGGCGTCGGCCGCGGACGGCGCTTCCGCCGCCGAAGCGCCGGCGGCGCAAAGACACCCCACCCACACGACGATAAGTCGAAACATGGTTCTCTCGACAATCATTCTTTTGGATTCCATGGACAATTCGTTGCAAAAATAAAATTGCTCAATTTTTTTATGTCCCACAAGTCAGCCTTGTCCTATCTTCAGGGCGGTTTACCGCCCTTGGCGACCCCTTAGGGGGCGTACAGGCCCGTGCCTTTGGCACGGGTACAGGGGCCGCACACTCCCTTTATATTAGCCCCCTTCAGGGGGCTTGTCATCTTCGGTTTCTATTCGCTCCAGCCGATCATGGATTCGCCCCATCGCGTGATGGCTCCGTTGGGAACGAACATAATCCAACACCCAACCAAGGTCCTTCGAGCCGAAACTCACCACCCCATAGCCAGCCTGCCACTCCAATAATTTCCGATTGACGATCTCATGATTGATAAAATGCGAACTTGCGCCTTTCAGTTGTCCAATCCATTCGCTGATCTGAATCGTGGGTGGAATAGTTACCACCAGGTGAACGTGATCGTCTGTTCCCCCGGAATCATGCCAGAATACTCCATCCTCGTGGACGGCTCTGCCTCGAAGAAATCGATGCAATTGTGATTCGATCTCGTCTTTGAGCACCGGAAAATTCTCCTTCACGCGCCAGACAATGTGCAGGTTGACTTCGCTGTATGCTCGCTTGGCCAAGTTGTTTCTCCCGGCTAAAGCCAAAGAGATAAGGGTCGTAAACGACCCTTACTCCTGTAGTGGCGCCCCATCCTTTTCACCCGGCCCAAAGGGCCGGGCCTATACGTCCCACCTTCGCCTTCGGCTTCGGTGGGACGACAAGGGCGGTAAACCGCCCTACAGAGTCACCCACATCACATCGATAATCCATCGCCCAAAACACTCAGCCCAACGCCTACAGTAAACTATTCGGAATCATTCACACAAATTTCGCCGTTTCTATGGGAATTTCGGCTCCTTCATTTCCTCTACACACAAACGGTTGCTTCGCCGCAAATTCTGTTCTTTCGGGATCCGTACAGGATTCCTCACAGACAAATATAAATGCGGGGCTGTTATTCTTCCGGCGCCTTGATTGTCAGGGTCTCGGACATGTCTCCGCGCTGCACCGTAACTTTAATGCTTCCGCCCTGGGCGCCTTCCAGCGTTTGCCGGATGATGCTCTCGGCGGCGACGGCGGTGGAGACGGGCCGGCCTTCGATGGCCGTCACCAGGTCGTCCTTGCGCAGATCCCCGTCGTCGGCGGGAGATCGCGGCACGACGGCAAAAGCAATCAGGCCGGGCTTGTCGGCGTTGGGATCACCGCTGATCGCGTCAAACGGCACCTTCTCCCGCAGCGCAAAGCCGAGTTCTTTCTGGAACAGTTTCGGCGCCTCGGCGGCGGTTAAGGGCATTTCTTCCACCGGCACCTTCACGTCGCGCGTCCCGCCGGAGCCTTGAATCGTCAGCGTGAGGGTTTCGCCGGGCTTCATGCGAGCCGTCTTCTGGCGCAACGCGCTGGCCGTCAGTTCGTCCTTCCCGAGAGACTGGATCGGCGCACCGTCGATCCCCACCACGATGTCGCGGTTTTTCAGGCCGGCCTTCTCGGCCGCTGAACCCGGAATCACCTGATCGAGCATGACCGCCTGTCCGGTCAGACCCTTCGCCTCGCGAAGGGTCTCGGGGACGGCCATGAAAAATCCACCGATCCAGCAAGGTCGGCGCACCGCGCCTTCCTTCGGAATGTTCGTCAACAACTGCACAAATTCCTCCACGGGCGTGAAACACACGGTCTGATCCAGATTGCGGAGCAGAAGGGTCTGGGCGGATCGTTGCCCGCGATACGCCTGGTAGGGAACGTATGGCTGGGTGGTGATCAGCCCGATCGCCCGCCCCTGGGCGTTGAAGACGACCGATCCGATCATGGACAGCGCCCCGCCCGTGACGCGGATGATGCGATTCGGCACGCGCTGCTCGTTACTGACGTATCCCATCCCCAGCGTGATCGGGCGATCCGGCGTGCCGCCGTTCAGACCCGCCGAAACCACCAGGTCCCCCAGCGCCACACCGGCGCTGTTCTGAAATTCCACCGCACCCCAGTTGTGCTTCTCTTCCACGCGCACGAAGGAAAGGCCGGACATCGCCTCCAGCCCCTGGAGTTTCGCCTTCAGGGGCTTGGCGTCCAGCCCGGGCGCATACGCCGTAATCTCCCGAATGTCCTCCGCCTTGGTCTGAGGCCGAATCGCCGTGGTCAGCATCAATCCCGACGGATCAATACATATGCCGATTCCGCTGTGCGTGGTTTCCTCGCCGGCCACGAGCACCCTGCACTCGATGAAGCACAGCGACGTTTCGGCCTTCTGATGAATCGCCTTGAGAACCTTCTCGACGTCCGCGCCGAAGGCGCCGGCCGCCAATACCAGCGTGAGCACTCCGCTCCATAACGTTTTTTTCATCGGTATCTCCTTCAGATGATTCCTGTTGTTTGTATTATTTCGCCAGGCGTTGTGCCAGCGTCGGCCCCGCCGAGGCCGGCCTGCGCCCCGATACATACCATAAAGCCGCCCCAAGCAGAATCAAAACCATCGAACTGATCTGATTGTGCGTCCAGTTCCCATAAAACACGTTCAGGGGGTCGGCGTTTCGGATCGATTCCAGAATAAACCGCGTGATCGGATAGAGAATCAGCATCAGCGCGAAGACGCGCCCCTCGCGGCGGCGATGTCGATAGAACAGCACCAGCAGCCCCGCCAGCAGCAGCGCGTTGGCGATCCCCAGTACCTGGGCCGGGCGCAGCGCTTCGGTTCGCTGCTCGCCCAGCAGCTTCCACAGGTCGGCCTGGAGATATTCATTCGCCCGCCGATGCTCACGGGGCGAGAACTTCCCGTCGCGATCGGCGTCAAAAAGCCCCAGTATCCTGTCCTTGCGCGACTGGAGATATCGCCAGGCGTCCTCGAAGCTCAAAGGCCCGGGATACGTATATCCGTCCAAGCTTATCGGTCCGAAGCGGGCGGCCGCCGCCCACGGCTCGCTGCCGCGGAGAAAACCCTCGCCGCGCGAACGGGCCTGGGCCCATTCGTCCCGATTCAGCTTTCCGTCCGCCCCGGCGACGGCCTGAAAGGCCTTGTAGGCCTTCGCGGGAGTGGAAAACATCGTCGCAAGCTGATCCGTCGTTAAAGGTCCGTGCAGGTCCTCGACGGGAAGCGGCGTGAATCGCTCGATATGCCCGTCGCCTTCCTCCGCCCGGAAATAGGGCGGATACGGATTCAACAGCCGTGGGTCGGGCAGAACCCTGCCGTGGGAATACTCGCCCGCATAGGCCGGACAGAGCGACTGCCCGGGCAGATATCCGCCGCAATTTTCGCCGAAGTTCACCAGCGGGCGGGAGATCATCGGGAATCGCGCCGCCAGGGGCCAGTTCTCATCGCAGCGCCCGCCCCAGCAGCAGCCGTTCAGCAGGCAGCCCATTCGCCCGAACGCCAGGCCGACCATGACCGTGACAGCCATGATGTCAAGAAAGCGTCGAACCGGTACTCGCTTGAGAATCATGCCCAGGATCACCAGTCCCGCGCCGCCCAGCAGCCCGCCGAAATAGATCAGCCCGCCGGACGTGATATTCATCAGTTCGCCCAGACCGGCGTCGCGGTAGAAATCCCATTCCTTGACGACGTACGCCAGCCGCGCCCCGCCCACGCCGCCGATCAGGGCCCAGATCGCCAGTTGCGAGACCACCTCCGGGTCCTCGCCGGCCCGCCGCGCCCGCCAACGGGCCAGCAGAATCCCCACGAGAAATCCCAGCACCAGCATCAGGCCGTATCCGTAGACGCGCAACGGAAACTCGCTTCCCGCAAATCGCAACGTCCCGAAGGCGATAATGATCTGACGCATGAATCAAACTCTTGGAATCAAGACACATCCGACACAGAGATACTGAGGAACTGAGAAGATTTTTGATTCTTTGCTCTGTGTTCTCTGGAACTCTGTGTCGGTTGTTGTTTGTATTGTGTTTCTTCCGAATTACCGTACTTCGGTAATTTTGTTCTTTTCGTCCACGAGCACAATTTTCGGCTGAAGGGTTTTGGCTTCGTCTGACTCGGCGTAGGCGAAGGCCATGATAATGACCTTGTCGCCCTCGTCCACCAGCCGTGCCGCGGCCCCGTTAATGCAGATCACGCCCGAGCCGGCCGGCGCTTCCATGACGTACGTCTCGAACCGCTTGCCGTCCGTCAGGTCCGCCACCAGAACACACTCGCCCGGCAGAAGCCCCGACGCGTCCAGCAAGGCCCGGTCGATCGTGATCGAACCGACGTAATCCACGCAGGCCTCGGTGATCGTGGCGCGGTGAATTTTGGCGCGTAACACTTTCAGCAGCATAGCCATACCGTCCCTTCCCCGGGCGCATACCATTCACGTTTACACCCAAAGTGGTGCGCCATTGTACGTTCCGCTTACCACAGCGCCCAGAAGATTTGCGAGGCAAGGCGCTCCGGAATGTCCATCGCAAATTTTCCACGGATTACACGGATAGGAAGAATGATTACACGGATGATTTTTGGGGGGGTATAAAAATCTGTGAAATCCATTGCAATCCGTGTAATCCGTGGAGAATTTTGCGCAAAGCGGCGGCTTCGCTATCCAAGGCGGAGATTGTCGATCAGCCTGGCCCCGCCGAAGCGCACCGCCAACGCCGCCTGGACGGGCTGAGCCGTTGAAGTCACGTCTTGGAGCGTGTCGGGATCGACGAGTTGCACGTAGTCAATTTCGCCCAGCGGGGCCTCGGCGGTAATCTTCTCGCGGATGGCCCGGATCACGTCCTCCACCGGCGGATGATCTTGCCGCACAAGATCGCGGGCTTTTTGCAGCGCGGCGTACAGTGCCGGGGCCTGTTTGCGTTCGCCGGCTGAGAGGTAAACGTTCCGGCTGGACATCGCCAGGCCGTCCGCCTCCCGCACAATCGGGCAGGCAACAATCTGGACGGGCATGTTCAGATCGGCGGCCATCCGCCGAAGAATCGCCGCCTGCTGATAATCCTTCTCGCCGAAGTAGGCCCGGTCCGGCTGGGTGATGTTGAACAGTTTTGTCACGACGGTGCAGACGCCCGCGAAATGCCCGGGCCGGCGTCGGCCGCACAGCGTTTCACTCAGTTTCGCGACGGAAACCGTCGTCAATATTGTAGTGTCGCGGGCATCCTGCCCGCGCGTATCGCGGCCATCTTGGCCGCGAATCATACAATCATCCCGAGGGCGAGACGCCCTCGGAACACGCGGGCCAGAGGCCCGCGACACGTTTTCCGGGCCGTACATCTCCTCCGCGCCGGGCGCAAAGACGACGGCGGCGCCGTGCTGTTCGCACAGCGCCAAATCGGCCTCCGGCGTGCGGGGGTATTTCTCGAAATCCTCGCCCGGGCCGAACTGCGTGGGATTCACGAAAATACTCACGACCACCACGCCGCATTCGTTTCTCGCCGCGTCGATCAGGCTGGTGTGCCCGGCGTGCAGGGCGCCCATCGTGGGAACCAGGCCGACGGTTTTACCCCCCTGCCGGGCCTGGCGCAAAATTCGGCGCGTCTCGGTAATGGTTTCGGCAACGATCACGATACAATCTCCCGAACCTGTTCCATGATTTTTTTTCGCGAGGCCGCGTCCAGCAAATCAATCTGTTCGCAGTCCACTGACAGTTTCGCGCAGTCCGGCGGCGTGGGAACGTCAAAGTGCGCCCGGCGCAGTTTTTCGAGATAGTCCGCGTCGTATCCCGCCTCGAAATCCCGCCCCCGCGCTTCGATCCGGGCAAGGAGCGTCTCGGCTGGGGCGTCCAGGTGAATCAACACGCGCGGCTGGACGACGAATCCTTCGATACGCCGACGGAGTTGCTCGTAGATTTGCATGTCGTAGGCGGTCAGCTTGACTTTCGCGTACAGCGGGTCCTGGCAGAACCCGTAATCCGTCACGATAAGTCCCACGCCCGGCCAGTTCTCCGCGGAGAGCTGTTTGACGCGCATGAAGAGAAAATACAACTGGCTGGGCAGGGAAAACTCCTCCCGGCCGCGAAAACTCCCCGCCAGGAACGGATTGCCCCAGTAATCCTCGCGCAGCATGCAGGCGCCCAGCGCCTCGCTGAGAATCTCCGCCAAGGTCGTTTTACCCACCGCCGGCGGCCCGATGATGCTGATAAGTCCTGCGCCCATGATGAGGGCATCATACAAGGGTTCTTTCGCTTTGTTGAAAAGTTTTTTTTCGCCACAAAGGGGACATTGCGACTGATGGCCGCAACCTACATTTCTGGTTCTCAACCAAAATAGTTGGTGGATGTATCCATGATATTCATACATAACAGATTTGCGTTTAACGCCTTTTTACAAAAACAGCCAACGGCATGT
>JAFGEJ010000023.1 GCA_016931655.1 Phycisphaerae bacterium | reverse complement strand
GCCTGGCGGTGCGGCTGGGACGCCAGCTCCAGCCCCGGCCCGTCCAGCCGCTCGACCACGTCGCCGACGGTGCAGGACGTGTCCACCCAGCCGAGCGTGACGGTCATCTGGTTCGTGCTTCCCAGCGCGTCGCTGCGTCGTCGGGCGTAGGCCTCCAGCGAAGTGGTGTCGTCGCGCACGACGACGGGCAACTCGCCGCCGCGATGAAATTGACTCGTCGGGTGCACCGCCCGCCAGAACGCCCTGCCGCTCTGATCGTGCAGTTCCGCGGGCAGGCCCGCGTCGCCGTCGGCCTGGGCCTCGATGCGACGGTCGGACTCCACCACGGCGGTGACGCGCAGCTCCGCCGAACCCGCGACGACGGCGGCGAAGTAGTCGGCCGGCAGGGAGTCGTCGCCGAGCGTGATCGAGCATTCGTCCTCCGCCGCCCAGATCGCCCCGGACCATCGCCGCCACGGGCCGGTGGGCGAGGTGCGCACCTCGACGATCACGCCGAGTTCGCCGCCGGCGGGGTCGGCTGAGAAGCAGGGCAGAAATCGCCTCGCGCGGCGGACAAGAAAATCCTCGCCCAGCGTGGTCGCGTCGAAGGCCGGCGCGTTCGTGTACCGGGCGTGTTCGTTGAGCACCCAGCGGCGGTAGACGTGCTGCCGCTCGTGCCAGTCGTCGGCCCGGCTGCGGACCGAATCGCCCCAGCGCGAGGAGGCGTCCTCGTCGGACCAGCCAGGCTGAAGCGGAAGGGTGACTTCGTATTGTTTCGTCGCGCCGACGACGCGCACCGGCGGGCGCGAAGGGCGTCGGCCGACGACGATCCGTCCGCCGGAGATGTTCGTTTCCGCGGCGTTCAGGTCGCGCCCGGACAGTTGCAGGCGCACGTGGCTCTTTCGCCCGTCGCGTCCCGGGCGATAGATCACGACGCCCATTCCCGCTCGTGCGGCCCGCACCTCCAGCCCGCCGCGATGGGCAACCTCCGCCAGCGCCGCCGCGAGCGACATTCCCGTCGCGTCGAACGCGCCCAGGTCGATCGCGCCGGCGAGCCGGTCCAGCTCCTCGAACGACGGCGCCTCGACGGTGCGAGGCAGGGCCGAGGCGATCAGATACGCCAGCGCCGCGGCGACCGACCATCGCTCGCCGCTGACGGGATCAAACGGCGGCGCGGCTCGGCCGTTGAACGTCCGCGGCCGGCGGCAAGCCAGCGTGAGCGACGACGTGTTGAACTGCGGCGCTTTATTCGCCGCCGGGACGACGGAATCGCCGCTGCACTCCCATCGCCCCAATAGCGTCTGCCGCGTCGCCGACGCCAGGGCGTGTTCGACGACGGCGACGAGGCGCTCGCCGGCCTGGTTGGAAGAAACGTCGTGCCGCTCCACCAGGCCGGGGAATTCCGATTCGCCGAATCCCAGCGCCGGCCTGAGGAGCGCTTCGCTGCCCACGTCGGGCAGCCGGCTGGCCTGGTGAAGTCCCACCGGCCGAATGACGGAAAGCGTTTCCTGCACCGCCAGTCGCACGCGGCCGAACGTCGGCGCCGGTTCGACCTGCCAGGTGAGCACCTGCAACTCGCGCCGCCGTCGCCCGGCGATGTACACCCGCGCCGAATCGCACGGCACGACGCCGGAAAAATAATCCCGCGGCTGAATGGTTACGGTTTGCATAATTGAATTCTTCTCCCTGGGGAGGGCAGGGAGGGGGACTTTGTAGCCAGTAGTCGGTAGCCAGTAGTCAGTAGTCGGGAATGAGCCGGGCCTGTTAAGGCCCGGATTCCTCCAAAGACAGCTTCAGGTAATCGGTAGCCGGGAGTCAGGAATGCGCATACTTCAAGTTACGTTTCCGGCAGGAGCGTCGGTGCGTCGGGCGATGGGGACGCGGGGATCACGAGGACGGGACTGATCGGCCCGGCCTGGGCGCCGCTCCACGCGCGGGCCGCCAGTTGCAGAGGCAGGGTGGAAACGGTCAGTTCCACGATGAACTCCCGTCGGCCCGCGACGTGTTCGGCGAGCGTCGCCAGGGGCGTTTCGTAGTCCATCACGCCCGTTGAGCCGTCGCCGTAGACGCGATATTCCGTCGGCTCGGCGTGGCCGAGGGGCGCGTCGCACGAAAAGCCCAGGCGGATCGTATCGGCGTTGAGGCGCTCAAACGCCAGATCGAACGGGCGCGGCAGCGGCGCGGGCAGAAGCGCGCCGCCTTCGTCGGTCTGAAGGAGCGTTACGACGTGCGTGTTGTGCTCCTCCACGCCGGCGGCTGAGACGCGCCGCGCCGCGACGGCGTATCGCTGTCCCGGCGCGAGGTTCAGGGGAATCGCCGTCGTCGTCTCGCCGTCCGGCACAAAGGCAACCGGCGAGGAAAAGTCGATGTCCTCCACGCCGCCGGCGCCGAAATACACCCGGCTGCCGGCCGGTTGGTATTCAATTTCCAGCTTTGGACGTTTGGTGATTTCGGTCGCCTCATCGGAAGAATAGTACGTCTTGCGATCCTCCACGGCCTCGGCGGTCTTCAGCAGCAGATTCAGCACGCCGTCGCGGTTGGCCAGAGCGTCGGAGACATGCTGCGTCACGTCCAGCACAAGATCGTCGGTTACACCCGCCGACGCGAACGAAGCAATGGATTCGTCCCACTCGCCACCGGAGCCATTTACCGGCCAGTCGTTTACGCCATCGTATTTGTACCACGTCGCGCCGAGTTCCGTCCAATTCGTCGGACAGCGATATGCCCAGGCCGTCTGAGCGAAACTTGTATCTCCGCTTTTGTAAAACAACGTCAACGTCGCCGAGAGCACATATGCGCCGGGCGGCAGGGACAATGGAAACCGCAAAATCGAACGGTCGTTGTCTATGGAGCGTCCGTTGTTGCGTATTCCGATAAATAACCTTGTATCGCCGCCATAATTTGAAGCACCGTACGTGTCGATAATAAACGTGTCCTGCCCTTCGGTGGGTCCGGGTTGGAGAATCAAATTTGCCATAATTCCTTACATCCGACACTGAGTTTCAGAGGGACTGAGAAGATTTTTTTATTAAAAACAATAGATTTTCTTCTCAGTAACTCAGTCTCTCTGTGTCGCTCTTCTCTGTATTCTCAGTTACTCAGGCCCTCTGTGTCGTTCTTATTCTTTCTTCAATCACGGGGATCAGGCTCACGGGCACGATCACGCGGTCCTGTATGGGCACGCGAGTGGCGAGCTTTTCGGCGCGTGTGGCGTAGCGGGCTTCCTCCGCCGGCGTCATGGGGGCAAAGCCAACCGGCTCAAACGTCGCGCCGATATTCGCAAGCCACGTCCATTCCGGGCGGCTGCGCTGGAGGAAGCCATAACCATACTGGTTGGCGGTTTGCAGAATCGAAATCATCAGGTGCAGATACGGCAATTCTTCCAGGGCCGCGATCGCGCGGACGGAAGCATTGCCGTCCGGGTCGAGCTTCCAAAAGGAAAAACCTACAGCCTTCTTTCCTTCTTCCGCTATAGCCCATTGGTTGTTTTCGCGGAGATGTGCAAACCACCGATCATTTGGCACGGCGGGCCAACAGTTATTGTTCATCGCCTGCGCGTGAAGCTGTCCCCACAGCGCCTTAACGGCGGGCAGGTCGTCAACCGAAATGTTTCGCGTCTGGATCATTTTTAGCTTTCAGCTATCAGCATTCAGCGGTCAGCCGGAAAACCGTATTCCGGAATTCGGAACTCGTATCTCGGAACTCGGAAGAAGGTTCTTCCCGATATACGAACCTGTCCCGTCGGGATTCCGATTCCCGAAATACGAATTCCGAAATACCCTTCCTACACGTTGAATTCATATCCGAACACGTCGAGTGTCGCGTCGGCGTTGGCGGTGGCGCCGGTGACGGGTTTGACGCCGAATTCATCGCCGGCGTCGAAGACGGCCGAGACGACGGCGTCGTTTTTCGTCACGACGAAGTAGTCATCCGTGCCCGTGACGGTGGAGAGATTGACGGCGGTCTTCCACGTGTCGGCGTTGGCACCGTCGCCGAGGCTGAAGCTCGTGCCGCCGGCCAGGCTCGCGGTGGGCTGGCGCACCACCACCTGCGTCACGACGGCCTTCTTGCCGGCCGGCACGGTGTACAGCGTGGTCTTGCCGTCGGAGGTCTGCATCCCCGCCACGCCGGAGGCGAGAAGTGAAATCGCTTTGTCTTTCAGATTGGCCATGATGTTCTCCTGGAATAGGTATTGGGTAGTCCGTAGCCGGTAGTCGGTCATACGGCGAGAGCTTCTTTCCTGATTACCGACTACGGGTTACCGGCTACGAATACACAAGATCATTTTCGTAACAGACGGCCTCGTTGTTCGCGCAGACCACGTCGTGCGTGTGCAGGGCGTCGGCGACGGAACCGTTGGTAAGAGTCTCCGCTTCCGCGCCGGTGATATCCGTGGCGGCGAAAAACGTCTGGGCCTCGTTCAGCAGGGCAAAGGTTCCGATCGAAACCCACGCCGCGCCGTTGAAGCCCTTGAGCATGTCGATATCTTCCACCAGGCAGCAGTTGCCCTCGTTGGGAACCATTTCCGTCCAGCTCGTTCCGTTCCACTGGTAGATGTAGTTGGCCGTGACGGATTGCGAAGTCTGGCTGCTGCTGCCCGTGGTGGTGTTGATATACCGATCTCCCAGCGACGGTGAAACCGGCTCGCTCGTGGTGAAGTTCAGCTCGTCGGCGACGGACTCCTGCCAATCGAGGCCCAGCAGGTTCCCCGCCGCCGAGCCGGCGACGGAGAAGAAACCCGAACCGCGGTCGTCGAGCATGTCGTCGTGATCGTACGCGCCGCCGGCGGTGGTGATCCTTCCCAGGCGGATGTGCGGCGTGACGGACGGCACGGGGAATCCCGTCGTGTTGACCGTCAACGTGCCGTCGGCGGTCAGATACACGTAGTTCACGGCGTCGTTGGTCAGCGTCTGGCCCGTCGCGCCGGGGAATTCCACCAACTGGTCGTTGTTGAAATACTTCCCGGCCTTGACGCCGAACGTCAGCGTTCCGTCCTTGTAGACGCGCAGATCGCCGGCCCGCCGCGCAACGTCCAGCAGGCGATAGAGCATTTTGTAAAACGTGGTGTAGTACGGGGCCTCGTAGATCGAGGGAAACACGACACCCTGCTCGGCGTCGGACGTGCCGGAGAAGGCGTTCAAGACGGTGTCGGAGGGATAGAGTTCAGTCATGGTTTTGTCCTCGTGGAAGTAGGGCGTGCAACTTGTTGCACGCGAAATTTCCAACCTTTTATTGCGCGTGCAACAAGTTGCACGCCCTACCGATTACGATTCCTCAACAAGAGTAACGCTCAGCATGTGCGTATTCGGATCGTAGTTCGTAGCGGTAATTGCTTTCAGCGGCGCGGGCGGCGGATGGGCCGTGAAGGAATCTTCCAGTGCGGCGGAGGTCTGTCCCTGGTCCGTCGCCACGCGAAGCTCGATCGCGTGCGGGCCGTCGTGCGTCATCGCCACGGCCAGGTCCATCGGTTCGACGTCCACGCCCAGCGGTCCGGCGCCCCAAGGCCCGGCGCCGAAGCCCGGCGCAAGGTCCGCGTCCAGGCCGAAGCCGCCCCGGGCGAACCCGCCGCGTCCCCAGCCCCAGTGCGGCACACCCGCCGGCCAAAGCTCGCGCGACAGCGCCGCGTCCTGCCCCATCGTCCCGCCGGCGGAGTCGTGATACACCGCAATTCGATCCCCGGGCCGATGCTGCACGTGCCGCAGCACCGCCGGGCGATACACCCACGCCGGCTCGGCTGCCTCGGCGGGCAACTCCGCGAAGTGATCCTCGTGGCGAAATTCCCCCGCGACGGCCGCCACCGCCAGCTCCTGGGGAAAGGTCTGAGCGGAAATCTCGAAAAAGCGCTGCGTCGTCGTGTCCGTCGCGTCGGCGAGTCTGCCGTTGACGTAAAGTTGATGCACCAGGCCGTCGTTGCCGCTGCGGAAGGTCAGCCGCCAGCCCAAAGGCCTTCGCAGGGCGTGCAGCTGGAGGCGGTCGATGTTGTCGGTGAGAAGTACGCTCATGGCAGTTGGCGATAGACGATGGTGTAGTCGCAGGTGAAATTTCGCCCGGCCTGGATCGGCCCGGCCGGCTGAAACGACTCGACGAGAACTTTCGTATACGTCTGTCCGTCGTGATCCGTCAGTGTGTGCAGTTGTGCGTCGTCCTTTGCAGCCACGGCGGCCAGCAGGTCGTGCAACCCCTGGGCGGTATCGGCCTGCAGCCGGCCTTTCTGCGTGATCGGTCGGCCGCGCAGGCCCAGGTCGAACACCAACTCGCCCAGCAGGCCGGGGAAGCCACGGTGGATCGTTTCGCGCCGCCAGGCGCCCAGCTCGAACGTGCAAGGCCCGGCCGAGAACAAATCATCGTCGTCCAGGCGGGCCGCGACGGGAAACGCGCCGGCGTCGGCCAGTTCGTAGTGGCAGCGGACGGTGAGGCAAAGCTCCTGTTCGGGCGAGCGGACGTCGAGCGTGGTGGCGCGTTCGGGATATCGCTCGTCTCTTGGGCGGCGGATGATCTGCACTTCGGTAGCCCGGCCGACGGGCAGATCGACGCACCGCCCGCCGCGATACGGGTCCGCCAGAATCGCGTCGCACGCGGCGGCCGCCAGGTCGCAAAGACGCCCCTGGCCCTGGGCGGGCGATTCGCTTCGCGTGCGCAGCAGCACGCGCGCCTGCAGGCGAACCCATCGGCTGGTGGGCCAGGGTTCGGAGGGAAACGTGTCGCTTCGCTCAAAGAGCACGCTTGCCCGCGGGACGACGGCCTCGGCACGCCGTCCGCCCAATTCCACGTGAGCAAACGCACCCGAGGTCCGCAAGGCCGCCGTCAGATCGTTCAGGATGTCCGTATCGAGCGAGGCCATGAGATATACACCTTTTTGCAAGAGCCGAACACAGGTTAAAAACCTGTGCCACCGCTCAAACCCTCTTGAGGTAGACGTTGCCCAGGGTTCGCGTCTGTTCAGCCACGCCGTCGCCGTCGAGATCGACCGCCAGGCGGAGTTGATCCTGGAGGCGGAGGAATTCGGCGCGGTGGAACTCGGCCTTGATCCAGTTGGCGTCGTGCGGACGGGCGTTATCCGCGCGGGCCAGGAAGATCCCCGCCAGCGCCCCGTGGGCGGTCGTGGCGCGAAGCTGGGCCGAGTCGGCGAAGTCCGCCGACGCGACGCCCGCCACTTCGGCGATCTGGCGGAGCTTCTCCGCCAGCGTAGCCGAGACGCCCCGCATCTGCGGGCCGAAACTCCGCACGTGAAACGAAAGCCCCGTTCCCGCCGGCGGCGCGACGGCTGGGCCGTCGACTTCGGCGCGGAGTACCGAAATACTCAGCGTCGTGGCGGAGTCCACGGCCAGTATCTCCCACGCCCGCCCTTCGGCGGGGATCGTGTCGTACGTGCACAACACCATCCCCGCCTGCACGCCCGCGGAGACGAAATCGCTTCCCGCCGACGTGAACGTCGTACCGGCGATCGCGCCGTCGGCCCCAGCTGCGAGCGATTGGCCGCCCGCGCCGCCGCTGAGATACACAATCGGCTCGATGCACAACAGATCTCGGTCCTGGCAGAAGCTCATGGGAATCTCCGTTTGTTAAAATTCTTTTTTGCCACCCCTCAGGGGTAAACTACGGACACAAAGTGCACAAAGGTAGGAATGTGTTATTCTTCTGTTTTAAAAACTTTGTGACCTTTGTGCCCTTTGTGGCTTCTTTTTTTCTTTGTTTTTGATTTTTCTTACGACGTGGCCAGGCCGGTGATTCGGCCGTGGGCGATCTCGTTGCGCAGCTCCAGCGTGTACTCGCCGATCAGTTCGCCGGCGTCGTAGTCGCCCGTGCTGGCCAGCGGCTTGTAGTGGAAGCTTCGGCCCGCCAGAGGCAGCACGGACAGACGGCTGGAGTCCAGCAGCAGGATCGTGTCCGTCGGAACGCCGCGGCTGAGAATGACGCGGCAGACGCCGAAATCGCTTTCGTACACGCTGACCATGTCGCGGAAGGCGTCCTCGTTGGAGGCGTAGGAGCGCGACGAGGTGATGAACCCGTTGATCCGTCGCTTCTGATACCCGTTGCAGACGATGGTGTCGATGCGGCTGGATGCGTTTTCCCACACGCCGCGCAGGGCGAGGTTCAGTTGCAGCTCGGTCAGGTTCGTGTCGGCGGGGAAGCCGTCCACGCCGGGCGCAAAGACGTTCGTCGTGAGCGTCGGAAGGATGCCCTTCATCGTGCGTCGCACCGTGCCGGACCCCTGCTGCGTCGCCTGCGGGCTGATGCCGTTGATGACCGTGTTTTCCAGGTCGCGCAGCAGTTCGCGCAGGCGCTCCTGCTTCTGGTAGTCCAGCTCGTCGGCGACGGAGAGTTTCCGAACGGCCAGTTCGCTGCCGCTGACGCGGACGGCGGCGGTGAAGATCTGCGTCCAGTTTCCCAGTCGCGTGCGGCTGGAGAATCGGGCCGCCGGGGCGTCGTCGCCTTCCAGGGCGGCGTTGCCCAGGATGTGCAGCGTTTGACTGTCGGAGAGGGTTTCCTCCGTCGTGCCGCCGTAGCCGCGCGTCACGGACAGCGTGTCGCCCGCGACGCCCGTCACGAAGATCAACTCCTTGCTGCCGGCGCCCTGGATCTGATCGCCGGTGCGGAAATAGCTTCCGTGCGCCACGTCAAAGGACGTGGAAAATCCGCTGGAGTCCACGCCGGGGTCGTCGATCGTGTCCTTGTTGGGCAGCAGCGTGTCTTCGAGCCATTCGTGGTAGGTGCTGCCGGCAGGCCGGGGCGCGTCGCCCAGGTGATCCAGAAGCGGCGTTTCGTACGGCGAGACGATACTGACGATGTCCGCGACGTCTTCGGCGATTTCCGGAAGCGTCGCGCCGGCGGTGTAGGTGGCTTTTCCTGTGAAACTCATGGTCGGTTCCTTTCGTGTTTGGTGTTTTTTGGTAGTCGGTAGCCGGTAGTCAGTGGTCAGTAGTCGGGAAAACGGATTGCCGGCTACCGACTACTGACTACCAATTACTGTTTATTTCATATTGGCCCGTCTTAGGCGGAGGTATTCGGCCACGTCACGTCGGTTGCCGGAGGCGACGGCTCGCTCAGCCGCGTCGGCCAGTCGCGCCGTGGCGCTCGGACCGTCGCGTCCGGTGCGGGTGGCGGGGGGCATGGCGGCCGGTTGCGCTCGTAAGAAGGGTTTGTCCAGCAGCAGTTGTTCGACGGCGGCGGCGAGTTCTTCGGGCGTCACGTCGCCGGCCAGGTCCACGCGGCGGGCCAGCAGCAGCGTGGCGGCCTCGGTGTCCACCGCGCCGGCCTGCATCAGCGCCCGCTCGGCGGCGATGCGGTTCTCCGCCTCGCAGAGACGCGTGTGAATCTCGTCGCGCTGCGCCTCCGCCGTGGCCAGCTCGTCCTCGCGCCGCTGAAGCGCCTCCGACAACTGCTGCACCTTCTGCTGCAATTCGTCCCGCGATGTTTCGTTTGGTTCCGACATGTACCTTCCTTTTTCTGAATCAAAACGGATTGGATGATTTGTGGTTCAAAATGACGAATTCACGAATGACGAATGAATACCGAATAAGCGAATGTCGAAATTTTTGCGGCCTTATTTGAGGCCGTCCAGGAATTCAGGTAATCGAAACATGAACGGTGTTCCCCCAACATTTTGTTGTTTTTTCTCGTCCCGAAGGGACAGAAGCATTTGGCCGGGGGTGAGCGAAGCG
>JAFGEJ010000022.1 GCA_016931655.1 Phycisphaerae bacterium | reverse complement strand
GCTCTAAAAAAATAAACCTTCTTCCGGGGGTTCGCTTCGCTCACCCCCGGCCAAACGCTTTCTGTCCCTTCGGGACAAAGAAAAAAACAACAAAATTTCGAGGAAACTTCATTCATGTTTTGGTTACCTGAATTTCTGGACGGCTTCGGTTAATTGGAAAAGAAGTATATGGATTCTCGTTCGTATTGATTCACATAGGACGTATTTCTGTAATTTTTTTCCAGTTAACCAATTAACAAATTAACAAGTCAACAAATCGGTCGTGTTTCGTTAAATGTCAATCGCCATGATCTTTCGGATCCACAGGAATCCGATAATGTTCAATACGACCACCAGTGCAAGGATCATTTTCCCCAGGCCGTCGGTGAACAGCGAAAGCACGCCCGTCGCGTCGATGAAATACAGGATGAGCATGACCACGCCGGGCATGGCGCCCAGCCAGCGTGCGGTGGCCCGGCCCTGGGCGGTGAGGGTCCGCACGCGACTCTCCAGGCGCTGAATCTCGCGGATGCTCGCGGCAATGCGGTCGAGAGTCTCGCCCAGGTCGCCGCCGCGCTGGCGGTGGGTCTGTAAGGCCGCGAACAGCAATCGCACGTCCGGCAGTTCGATGCGCCGGGCGGCGGACTCCATCGCCTCGTCCAGCGGCACGCCGTATTCGTATTCGCTCAGCAGGTGGGCGAATTCCTCGCGCAGCGGCGCTGGCGCGTCGCGGGCGATCATCTCCATCGACTGCACGAGATTCAGCCCCGCACGCACGCCGGAAGCGAGCATCTGCACGCCGCCGACGAGTTGCGTCTCGATCCGCCCTTGCCTCCGGCGGCGCAGCAGGCGGATGACGGCTCCGGGTAGAAGCACCCCCGCCCCGCCGGCCAACAGCGTGCCGGCCAGGGATCCGCTCGTGACGATATACCCCAGCAGGCCCAGGAACAGCATGATCGCGCCGGTGGCGACGGTGACAAATCGCGGCGAAACGTCCAGCAGCAGCGAGTGGCGCAGAACATGGTCGTAGTGGCGCTCCTGCCGGCGAATCAGGGTCAGCAGCGGATTGGCCCCCACCATCACCGCCGCGGCGACGGCGAGGAACATCACGACGCTCGTGACGGCCAGGCGGGACGTTTCGCTCCAGGCCGCGAGGATCATGTGAACACCTCGACGCCCATGAAGCCCTTTTCGATGAGTTCCTCGGTGAATCGCGGGATATAGCCCGTGTGAAACAGGCGCATGTCGCCGTCCGAACCGCTCGGCCTGGCAAGGAACACGTCCTCGGTGAGAATTTTCTGCGTTTCCGGGTCGATGCCGACGATTTCGCTGACGTGCGTGACGCGGCGCTGCCCGCCGGAAAGCCGGGCGATCTGAACGACCATGTCCAGTGCGGCGACCATCTGCTCGCGGATCGCGCGAATGGGTATTTCGACGGCGGTCAGGACCATCGTTTCTAATCGCAGCATCGTGTCGTCGGGCGTGTTGGCGTGGATCGTCGAGAGGGATCCGTCGTGGCCGGTGTTCATCGCCTGGAGCATGTCCAGGGCCTCCGGGCCTCGCACCTCGCCGACGATCAGGCGGTCCGGGCGCATGCGCAGTGCGTTACGGACCAGGTCGCGGATGGTGTACGCCCCGCGCCCCTCGATATTCGCCGGGCGGGTTTCCAGGCGCACGAGGTGTTCCTGGGCCAGTTGCAGCTCGGCTGAGTCCTCGATGGTGACGATCCGCTCCTCGGCGGGGATGAACCCGCTCAGGACGTTCAGCGTGGTGGTCTTGCCGCTGCCCGTGCCGCCGGAGATGATCATGTTCTTCCGCCCCAGCACGCAGGCCCGCAGGAAGTCCGCCGCCGGCTGGCTGATCGTGCCGCGCTCGATCAGGTCGTCCATGGTGAAGGGAATCCGGGCGAATTTGCGGATGGTCAGCGTCGGCCCGGAGAGGCTCAGCGGGTTCAGCACGGCGTTGACGCGCGAGCCGTCCGGCAGGCGGGCGTCCACCAGCGGCGTGGAGCGGTCGATGCGGCGTCCGACCGGCGTGATGATGCGCTCGATGACGCTCTCGACGATCTGGTCGCTGAAGAAGCTCCGCCCTGTGTTCTGGAGCACGCCGTCCTTCTCGATGTAAATTTTATCCCGCCCGACGACCATGATTTCGTTGACGTTGGGCATTTCCAGCAGATCCTGCAGAGGCCCATAGCCAAGCACAACGTCCTCGATTTCCTTTGTCAGCATCCGCTGGACGACGTATTCGTGCAGGTCGGGCGTGACGCGGGGGGCGAGTTTTTCCAGTTGCTTGTTCCAGTCGGCCTCGATCATCGCCACGTCTTCTTTGAGCGTGTGGGGGCGGAGTCGCAGCGGGAAATAGCCCACCACGTCGCCGATCATGCGCGACAGGGCCTCCTCGTGTTTCGCTTCCGCGGATCGGCCTTCCTCGAAGCCGTAGCTGTACATCAGCTTGCCCGTGGCGCGGCGGGTCAGTTCCGTCACGACGGAGCGCCAGAGAAATTCGCGCACGAGATACCGGCCCATGTCCTTATCGACCTTGCCGAGGTTGGCGCGGACGATTTCATCGAGATGCCGGCGGATCAGGGCCACCAGTTCCTCGTCGGCGCCGGTCTGGGCGGTGACGCGCAGGTTCAGGCGGTCCAGCAGGTCGGCGTGCATGGCCTGTTCGAGGTCGATGACGCGTTTTCGCGGCGTGCTGATGCGCTCGGCCGGCGCGACGCGCTTCGCGCTGGGCTGCATCATGTACAGGCTGAACTCGCCGATGCGGATTTCGTCGCCGTAGTCGATTTTGACGCGGTGTTTGAAGGGAACGGTTTTGTTCGCCACCACGATGCCGTTCATGCCCAGCGATTCGGCGAAATAGGACCCGCCCTCGAAGACGATCCGCGCGTGGCTGCGCGAGACGAACGGACTGCGCAGCGTGATCGCGTTGCTCTCGTCGCGCCCGATGGTCACCACGTCGTCGGGAACCTTTTCCGTCTCCCGCTGATCGGTGTATTGGTTGTAAATCCAGATTTCCACGAACGACGATACTCCTTAGGTTGTCATCCTGAGCGAAGGCCCAAGCGAAGCTGGGCCGAAGCCTGCGGTGAGTAAAATCGAACCCGTCGAAGGACCTTATTCCTGCTTTCGCGTAAGGTTCTTCGACTTCGTCGTCATGCTTCGCTTCGCTCGCTGACGACTTCGCTCAGAATGACAAAAAATTTCGCTTCAAATTATGTTATCTCCCAGCCGGCGGCCTGGGTGCGACGGGGGCCGTCGGGCCGGCTTGTCCGGCGGGCCTGGCCTGGGAAGCAAGCAGTTCCAGTTCGGGATTGATCTGCCCCGGCTGGGCCGTGCCGCTCACGCCGGCCTGGTTCAGCTCCACCTGCACGTCGCCGACCATGTGCGTCAGCAGGTTGGAGAGTTTCAGCGACACCTCCGGCGTGACTTCAACGGTGATCCGCTGGTAGTTTCTCGAACGGGTTCTGCGCGAGGCGGTTTCGGATTCGTCGGCCGCCCCGACCCCGCCGACGTTCATCACGCGAACGTCGGAGAGAATGCGATACGTCCTGTACACCCCGCCGGGGGAGGGAAAGACGCCCTTGAGGTTCACCGTGTCGCCCGGGGCGAGCATGTCGCCGAGGGACTGGTCGCGGTCGAATTCGACGGGGATCGCCACCATGCCGTCGCCGAGTTTCTGGGAAGCCCGGACGCCGCCGGCGTCGTCGATGTAATCGTACAGCAGGTACTGATCCTTCCGCAGCGTGCGGTGCACCGCCTTACCGCCGTATTCCGTCAGCACCTCGCGGTCCTTCCAGGGCCAGATTTTTCCATACGCCTCGGCGCTATCTTTGGGGATGACGGCCTTCTTGATGTGCCGGGCCGTGATCCGCTCGCCGGCGGGCAAATCCTTGGCCATCTGCACGACGGCAACGGTTTTGCCTTCCAGTTCGGAGCGGATCGCGCGGATGTGGGCGTTGTATAGGAACACCACCACCAGCGCCAGCACGACGGCGATGATCAGAAGCCACTTGTTCTGAATGCCTTGCACGGGTTCTGCCATACTATGTACCTCTTATATTTTATCGGCGCATCCGGTCCACTGAGCTTGGGTTTTTCCCAACATCGCCAAACGGCAAGCCGCCGCCGGAACGGGCTTGCCGTTCGGCGATGTTGTCACTTTTCACCGGGCTTTTTCCGGATCGTGAAAATTATTGTCTCACCAACCGTTTTGATACAAATTCCGCAGCGCCTGGGAGATGTTTTCACCGGCGATGTCGTCGACGGCCTGTTCCAGGTCGTCAAAATACAAATCCCGCATCGCACCGCCGACGTTCACCTGCCCGTGTCGCCAGTCCGGGCCTTCACGGACGTGGCGGGAGTCCATCGCGTCGGCGGCCATCTTGCGCCAGAATTCGACGTTCGTGGCGAACCGCGATTTGACCGTCACCCCCCTGCCCCGCGGGACGCGGTCGGCTGTGACAAAGTTCTCCGCCAAATCGCCGGCGGCGTCGCTTTCCTCCCGGGCCGAGACAATGAAATCCTCCAGCGTTCCGTCCGGCCCGGAGTCGTCTTCCAGACTCGTACCCTCGCCGCGCCCGGCGAAAAATTCCGCGTCGATCTCGTTGCCCGAAGGAAGGCCGTCCTCCACGCTCCGCCAGGCGGCGTAGCGGTCGGCTACGCGAAGCCGCTGATGATTCCGCATGACCCACCCGAAAAAAAACGTTCCGGCGATCACCAGCGCCAGCAGCGGAATCGCCAGCACAAACTCGACGGTGGCTGTGCCTTTGGATTTCAGATTGTCACATATAAGTATCATTCGCTTCTTTTCTTGTCTCTTGTCTCTTGTCGTCCTGCTGCCTATTGCCTACTCTGCTTCGCCCTGCGTAGCGGCTACGCAGAGCAGGGTTGCCTTCTGCCGGTCTTATCCCGGCACCCACAAGCTCGTTTTTTTTGAAAAACTCGCTTGAAGGTGCCACAGGTCAAATTGTCCTCTACGAATATCATTCCTTTTTTTTCTTTTTTTTCTTCTTCTTGATTCTTTCTCCTGACTCCTGACTTCTGATTCCTGACTACTACTCTCAATGATTCATAAACACCTGTACCAGTTCGGGGTTGATTCGCTGGAGGGATTCAACGAGGGCGCGGATGTTTTCCTCGTCGAAGTCGATGCCGCAGTTGCATTCGCTCGATTGCGGCAGGTCGTCGAGGCTTTCGGCCATTTGTTCCAGCCAGTCTTCCCATCCGCTGACGGGAACCAATTGTGATTGCCAGTTCTGCGTCCAGAGATCCCAGCTGAGATTGTTGAACACCTCGGCCTGGCTGACGGCGGTGGCTTGTCCGCCCGGCACACCGGAGGCGAATTTTTCCGGCCAGACCGGCGCCGAGCCGGATCGGCCCGCCAGGCCCAGAAACGTAAAATGCGAGCGGCGGACGCCGGCGTCGTGATTGGATTCATAGTCGCCCGGGCCATAGTCCATCAGCAGCGGACGGGGTTTGTCGGCTTCGTCAGCCGGCCAGTTGCAGGGGTTGGAGACAACGACCTCCTCGGCGATCTGAATGCCGCCGAAGACGTACCAACTCGTTAAATGGATCGTCCAGGGAATGTAGGTGTTTTCCTTCGTCGCGGAGCGTCGCTCGTTCAGGCCCAGGCGGTGCTCGTAGACCACGTCGCTGTAGGAACGACTCCACCACCAGGTGTAATTATTGAATTTTTTCACCTGGGGCTGCCGGACGGACACGTCGTACCAGCCCCACGGCTCCCATATCCACAACGCCGAGGGCGGATCGTCGAGCGGCGAAATGCCGTTGCCGTTCCAGTACGTCTGCCACGCGCCCATGTGGCTCCAGTAGGTCGTTCGGTCCTTCAGCCAGTTGGGATGATCCCAGGGGACGGACGACATCACGAGCGGGCGATAGTAGCGGGTGCGGATGATCTTCCGCCGGTTTTCCGGGTCGGCGGCGAAGGAGCGGGCGGCTTCGTAGTCGGTGATCCAGCGCGTGGCGTAGCGGATTTTCTGGGTGTGCGTCACGCCGTAGGAATAGGCCAGCTTGATATTCGCCCCCAGTTGGGTGTAATAGGCGAAGCGGGTCACGTCCAGCGCGCCGGCGTATGAACCGGCCTGGCCGAACGAGCGTGTGATCTCCTCGAGGCACCAGCGAAACGGGCCGTAGGTCGTATAGCCCAGGATGTGTTCGTATCCCCAGGCCGGGCCGACTTCCGGGTCGCCGCCCCAGCCGGGCGGATTGGTGTTCTTCCACCAGCCATGCCGCCATCTGTGCAGCGTGGCGTACGGGCCAAGACGATAAAACGGGCTGGAGACGTAATCCGGAATCCCCCCGCCGGGGCAGGTGGCGTGCAGGTTCGCCAGGCGGGTTTCCTTCTCAACGACTTCCAGCTCCTCCTCCTGCATCGCCAATTCCGTCAGGCCGTCCTGTGAAACGGAATTCTGATGCAATTCCGTCAATTCGTCCAGCCAGGCGCGGAGCTTGGCGGGGTCCTTGTCGCCCTGGATTTCTTCAAGAAGCTGGCCGATTTTCTCGAAGGTCTTGTTGGTTTTCTCGCCCAGGGCGGCCAGGCGGGGCATTTCATTGAGCCGCTCGCCGATCGCCTGGCGGCGGGCTTCGATGTCATTTGCCTGCTGTTGGATCGTGAGAACGGTTTGTTCGAGCACCTGCCAGTCGGTTTGCCCGGCGAGATTCGCCAGGGCTTTTTCGATGTCCTGGAGATTCTGCTGAATGTCCTGATACACGATTACCAGATCGTCGAGGCTGTCGTCGAGGTTATTGATACGGGCGACTTCCTCGTAGATCGGCAGGGTAAGTTTTGCCTCCTGGGGCTTTTCCAGCCGCACGCGGAACAGGCCCGTCAGGACGGGCGTGAAATCCTCGAACGTGCCCTGCTTGCAGGCCAATTCGGGGCGCATCGGTGTGAGGAAGGAGGTATCGGCGTCGTTATCGCGGCCGAATTGCTGTGCGTTGGCCTGGGCGAGCAGGCCGGCTTTTTCCGCCGTCGCGTCGGATAAATCGCGCATCGCCAGCGCCGCCGCCCAGCATCGCCCGCGCTTGCCGCCGGCGTCCCAGTGGGTCATTTCCGTCACGTCATACGCGCCGGGTTCCTTGTCGATTTCGTCGGTGGAATTGAGCGCCTGATCCAGCAGGATCAGTTCGTCGTACTGGGTCGGCTCGTCCGGGTTTTCGCTCGGGGCCATTTCGCGGGCGAGTTTCTCCAGGCCGTTGCGGAGAAAATTCGTCAACTCCTGGTCGCGATTGGGGTCGTCCGGCGGGCCGTGCACGGCGATGCGGACGTCGGCGGCCCCCTGGGCGAGGGGAAACGTGTACGTGCCGAGGTACACCCACGCGCCGGAGTTGCGGTTCTGGTCGGCCGGCGCGTCCACGTCCCCGCCGGCGGTGGTGATCGTGTATTTCGCGGAGGAATAGCGGTGCGTGCCGTCCTTCTCCGAACTCCACCAGGCGTAAACGTGAAATCGCCCGTCGGTGCTGTTGATATTGGTCGTCCACTCCGCGAGTGCCTCCGGGTCGAGCGTCTCGAAGCTGTTTCCGCCGTAGGCGTTGTAGGCGTCGCTGACGGACCAGTCGCCCGTGCGGACGGGATTGCCCAGCACCGTTCCGACGGCCTGGATGCGGGACTGCATGGCGCGATAATCCAGCGCGGGCACTTCGGAATTGGCGTCGCCCGGCCAGAGCGTCCAGAAGACCGGTTCCTCGCCGGGCAGGAGCAGAACGGCGTTGGCGACGACTTTGGCGTAGCTGGCGCTCTTTGCGTAGCCCTGCTCCAGGCGCGTGTTCGGGACGCCTCGCTGAAGCTGCCGCTGCAGGCCCTTGGCCAGCGAGTCGTCTCGTTCGGGATCCTCCTGAAGCTCCTTGATCGCCAGCTCGGCCGCCAGGGGCACGGCGTCGAGCACCAGGGCCGTGGAGATCAGCTTCGCCTGACCGACGTTGTTCATGGCGACGGTGTTCATGCTCCGGGCCATCCAGCCGGCCCCGGCGGTCGCCACGGCGTCGGCGGTGTTCTGCAAATCTTCTCGCCGGCTGACCTGCAGGCCGAGGTTGTACACGAAGAACAACAGCCCCACCAGAATGGGAATGGCCGTCAACACCACGACCAGCACCGCGCCGCGCCGGCGGGCGCCGGGGAATCTGGCGGAATGTAACCGTGCGCTTTTCATTTGAGAATAAAATTTTTTTGCCACCCCTCAGGGGTAAACTCCGAGCACAAAGGTCTCAAAGCAAAAATAACATAGACGTTTTTTGGTTGTTCTCTTCTTTGTGACCTCTGTGTCCTTTGTGGCTGATTTTCTTTGTCTTGTTTTTTCAGAGACACGAGTAGTTTTATCATTTTTCATCGTCTCCGCCGCCGGCCTGGCGGAGGAGCTTTTGGGCTTCGGGTGTTTCTTTGTATCGCAAAGCCTGTTTGAAACTCCATCGCGCCACGGGCAGATTTTCCTCCGCCAGGGCCTTCTTTCCGCCGGTGAGGAATTTCCGGTAGTACGTCTCGCTGATGCGCTCGTCCACTTCGCGCGGGTCCTGGGTTTGCTGGCGGGCCTGCTTGAACCAGCGAATCGCCTCCTGCCATCGGTTTCGTTTCAGGGCGTCGTTGCCCCTGGCCAGGGACTGCCCGTACTTCCGCTGCGTCTGCATCAACACGCGCATGGTCTCGACGTGGGCCTTGGCGGAAGGCTTGATTTGTATGGCTTCGGCGTAGACGACTTCCGCCTGGTCGTATTTCTGCTCCTTCACCAGCGCCTCGGCTCGCTTGATGTGAATCTCATAATCCGTGTCGCGGATTTTGTTTTTGATTTCCTCATCCGCGCCGAATTTTTCCGCCTGGCGATACTGCTTGAGGGCTTCGGGCAGTTTCCCTTCCGCGACGGCCTGGTCGCCGGCCTGCAGGGCGTTGTGTCTGAGTCTGGCGGTTTGAACTTTGGCTCGCAGCGTCTGGGCGCCGAGATGGTCCGGCTGGATTTTTTTGGCGGCGTCCAGCGCCTCCAGGGCCTTGTCGTACTGCTTGTTTTCATAGAGCGTCCGGGCGGAGGCGACGGCTTCGTCGGCCTCGATTCCGCGGAGGCGCTGCCGGTAGACCTTGCGATCCTCGGCGCTGATGGAGGGCAACTCCAGAGCCTCGGCCAGGGCCTTCTTCAGAGCGGGGGCGTCCTTGGCCTTCTCCGCGTCGCGAATTGCCCGGAGCGTTTGATCCGTGCGACGACGGTCGGAAAGGGTTTGCTTTTTGGCGTCCACCTGTCGCAGGAGCGAATCCCGTTGCTCCGGCGGAATCGTCTGCAGGGAGGTTTCATCCCGCAGCATGTCCTCCCCGCGAACGTAGGCCGCCGAGGCGGCGTCGTATTCCCTGCGCGCCAGCAGGGCGTCGCCCTCGCCGACGTGCTGTTCAAAAATAAACAGGAACTTCCGCTGTTCGATCTGGCGCTGCATTTCCCCCACCTGCGATTCCTGCGCGGGGGTAAGCCCCACGCCCGAAGCGCCCAGCTGCCGGTTGAACTCCCGAAGGATTTCGTCGAAGTCGGCGGCCTTGGCCGCCTGGTCCAGGCGCGCGGCGGCCTGGTCCATGGCGTCCCAGAAGGTATTCGTACTCAGGCGGGTTTGTTTGATCTGCTCGACCTGGTTGATCCTTTCCCGCGACCAGTCGTCCAGCGCCTTGTCGTCTCCGCGTTCCTGGAGCGTTTCGGCGGCCCGGATGGCACGCTGTTCTTCAATCTGCGCCTCGGCCCATTGCCGCTGCTCGATGGCGATCTGCGCACGGCACATGGCCTCGAGCACCTCGGCCTTGGCGGAGCGGGTCGTGCCCGAATGCCGCTTGCGCAACTGCTCAAACGTCTCCCGGGCCTTGGCGTAATTTCCCTGGTCGTAGAATTCAACGGCTTCGTCGTACATTCGAACCGCCGAAAGCGCCCGGGCGCGGTTTTTCTCCCGCACGTGCAGCAGCCAGGCGATTCCACCGCCGAGGATTCCCAGGAACACCAGGCCCGTTACCGCAATGACCGCGATGCGTTTGCCTCGGCTCATCGGCGTCTTCGGCAGCGGAGCGGTGCTTGGGCCTTCCGGGGTTGGGGTTTCTTCCGCCGGAACGCCGGGCGCCGGCGTGGGGGTTTCGGGAAGATGCAGGTCTTCGTTTTCCAGGGCGGCGTTCGAGTGGTCCGCTGCAGGAAGTTGCCATTCCCCCGTCGCTTCCGCATGGGCCTCGCCGCCGGGACGACGGAACTTCGCGGAAAAGTGCGTCTTGATCGCCCTGCCGAGTTCTTCCGCGTCGGCGAAGCGCTTTTGGGGGTCCTTTTCGATCAGTCGGGCCACGATGTCCGACAGCGCCCGCGGAACGGCGGGGTTCACCTCATGCAGCCGCGGCGCAACGACCGATTCGTTCCCATGCCATTTCATCCACCGCAGGGCCGCACTGTGCGGATCGCGCACCACGTCCTCGAAAATCTCGTTGAACTTCTGGCGTCCCAGGAGCATTTCATAGGCGATAAAGCCCAGCGAATACAGGTCGGCCCGCGCATCGGCGTCGGGACGGCTGTAGAGTTCCGGGGCGAGGTATTTCGTCGTCGCCAGGGGCATGGAGGCGTCCTGTCCGCCGAAGGCCGCCACGCCGAAATCGATAATCTTGGGGCGCAGGCCTTCCGTGAGGATAATGTTGCCCGGCTTCATGTCGCGGTGGATGATGCCCTCGGAGTGCACGTCGTGCAGGGCCGCGGCGAGGCGAAAGAGGATCAGCAGCGCCGCCTTCGGCTCGACGGGGCCGGGCGACTCGGCGATCAGCCTCTCCAGCGTGTGCCCTTCGACGAATTCCATCACGTAAAACACCCCCCGCGGGTCTTCGATCACGTCGTGGATGGTGACGACGGCGTCGTTGTGCTGGCCGAGGTGGGCGATTTTGCGAAGATTCTCCCGCAACACCGCCAGGTACTCCTCGTTAACCGCCAGGTGCGGCGCGACCTGCTTGACCGCGACGAAACGGTCCAGCGTCGCGTCGTAGGCCTTGAAGACGAGGGATTGCCCGCCCGCGCCGAGAAGTTCACGCACCTCGTACTTCCCGATGCGGTCGCCCGGCTGGAGCCCCCCACGGCCTGTTGTCTGATCATTCGTCATTTGCTTGATTCCAGGTCTCTCCGCCGCCGAATTATCCACGGATTGCACGGATTTCAGAAGATTTCACGGATATTTTTCGATTTTTCAATGTAGTCCGGGTTTCCATAAATGTAGGTAAAGGTGAAAGCCTGCACCCGTGGCTACTATCCATTCTTTTCATCCATTCTTTTTCCGTGTAATCCATTCTTCCATCCGTGTAATCCGTGAATGATTTCCGCGGTTGTTTCACCAATGCGGCTCGATTTCTTCGATGTCCGGGTACAGGTCAATAGTGTCGCGCAGGCCTTCGTTTCGCAGCGTGCAGGGGATTTCCACGCGCAGGGCGTATCGCCCCTCGCCGAACTCGACGGCCTCCTCGGCGTCCAGGGCCGCCAGCACGCGCGAGGCATACGGTACGGACAGGTACAGATTGTGCCTCGTGACGACGTGCAGGTCCTCGTGCGCGGCGTATTGCAGGCCGTCGGCCGGCGGGGAAAGCTCCACGTCGGTGTTTCGCTCGGCGTAGGCGAGTTTGTGTCCCAGATAGCCCCGCACCCATCCGGGCGCTTCCTCGCCGGCGCGGGAGTACAACTCCTCCAGCCCCTCAGCCAGCACGTCGCCGTAGTCGCTCCATTCGTCGTATCCGCCGTCGGAAACGGGCATGACGGCCCAGACGGCGGCCTGGCGGATGCGGGCGAGCTTTTCCGATACGTCCGGGTCGAAATAATCCGCCAGCACGTTCGTCGGCTCGTCGCTCATGACGTCCGGCACGAAGACCACCGCCGCCCGCGCGGCGCAATAGCTCGCGTAATTCACGCAGAGAAACCCGCCCATCAGCAGCGAGGCCTGGATCATCATCAGCACAATCGCCAGCGCGATCGGCAGAACCATCGCGAATTCAATAATCGCCGTGCCTTCCTGCCCGCCCAGTGCGCGCCCGCGGGCCGTTCGCGCTTTGCGTGTGACGCGGATCAGCCATCCCGCCAGCACCGCCAAGGCCGCCAGTGAACCGATAGCCACATACGCAAAGAGGCGAAATTGCCCACTGGCCCAGGCGCCGGCGAGACGAACGCTTCCTCCCGCCGTCGCTCCCGCGCCCAGCCAGACGCAGGCCGCGATAACGCACAGACCCAGCGCCAAAACCAGCATTCCCGCCGACAGAGGCGAAACACCACGCTGTTCGGATTGTTTTGTATTTGTTTTCACTTCCAACGTCGTGGAATTCTCCACGGCCCCCTAAGGGGCAGGTTTCACGGATTCCGAAGGATTACACGGATTTTTTATTTTCTGATAGTAGCCACGGGCGCAAGCCCGCGGGATATATCCATGCCGGTTACTTTGAGTCCCGTAGGGACGAATGATTTCTTCAAAATATGCCTCAATCGCCCCTACGGGGCTTTATTGAGAATGAATATCGCGTTGTTCCACGGGCTTGCGCCCGTGGCTACTATCAATTTTTCTTTTCCGTGTAATCCGTCTTCATCGGTGTAATCCGTGGATGATTTCTCATATTCCCAGCAGAAACAACTTGTCGCTGGGTCCGAAGATGCACGTCAGCGTCAGGGTGACGGCTGCGCCGATGCACAGCGCCAGGCCGAACGGTACGGTCGGGCTTTGTTGTGTCGTCGGGGCGTCGGGTTTGGCCCGGCCGGCCCAGAGCAGGAAAAACCGCCAGATTCGCCCGAAGGTGTCGCGCACGATCCTTTTGCGGAGCATAATCGCCACCGCCATCACCATCGCCACCGCCAGGCCGTAGAACAAGGCGCTCAGCGCGAACTGCCAGCCGGTCAGTGCACCCACGGCGGCCATGATCTTGGCATCGCCGCCGCCGATGCCGCCCGCGAGCCACGCCAGCAGCAACGGCCCGAACCCCACCAGCAGGCCGCCCAGCGCCCCGGCCAGTCCCAGGCGTTCCGGCGAACCCCACAGTCCGCCGGTGATCGCGTGACCGGCCAGGCCGATCAGGGCGGCTGGGTACGTGATCCAGTTGTAAATCTTGCCGCGACGCACGTCCGTCGCCGCCGCGACGAGTAACGTCACAGCCAGCACGGCGTACGACCAGACATCCGGGCCGAAGTCAGGCATGGCAGTCCCATCAGGTGGCACAGCTTTGCAAACTGTGAGTCACAGGTTGAAAACCTGTGCCACCAATGACGATCAATTCCCTTCGGGAGTCTGCGTGCCTTCGCCGGACTTGACGTCCTCGTAGCTGCCCTGGATCCACTCGGCGATGTCGTTGCGATACCAGATAATCACGCCCAGCAGCGGCAGCGCGACAGCCGCTACGATCAGGATGTACTCGATCAGGTCCGCTCCCTGCTCATCGCGGTGGAGGGCTTTGCATGTCCGTACGATGCTCTTGAGCATATTCGTGGTCTCCTTGCAGTCTCGCCGGTGCGAATCGGCCTGCTCCGTCCCCGCCCGGCGGTTACGGGAACGGAAGCGACAAAACCAGTGTTACCATTCGATAGTGTTCCGCCAGCGCCGCCAGCAGAACACTGAACAGGTAAATCATCGGCAGCCCGAAGGCCGCAACCAGCAGCGACCATTCCACGGTCATCTGACCGGCCTGGTCGGCCGACAGCTTGATCCATAATCGTTTCATTCAATTTTTTTTTTGCGTGGTGGAGCACCTGCTCCACCACGTCATTTGGTTATTTGAGGCTGTCCAGAAATTATCCTGTTGTTTTTTCTTCTCTTCGACCCGAAGGGTCGAGGAGCGTCTGGCCGGGGGTGAGCGAAGCG
>JAFGEJ010000184.1 GCA_016931655.1 Phycisphaerae bacterium | reverse complement strand
TCCACCATGTTAATATGTTGTTATAAATTGACTTGCCGCGGCGGAGCGGGTGCTCCGCCGCGCATTTACTTTTCGTGTTTGGTATTAATCGCTTTAACGCGGCGGAGCAGGTGCTCCGCCGCGCACTTACTCGGGAGGCCCAAGCCGCGTTTAAAACATAATCGGATCGTAAATCGGCCCTCGTCCTGAACGACGAGGGCCTGGGATAGGTTGCAGGATGTCGTCGTTCGTTCCGGGTCAGGCCGACTCTTTCTTCGCCTCCGGTTTCCGGGCGGCGAACAAGGTCGGCGTGACCTCGCCGGTGACCATCGCCTCCGTGATTTCGTATACCGCCCCGGCCTCCTTTTTCTCGGGCAGCTCGTACATCAGGTCCAGCATCATCGCCTCGACCACCGACCGCAGCGCCCGGGCGCCCACGTCCCGTTTCATCGCCTCCCGGGCGACGGCTTTGAGGGACTCGTCGCTGAATTCCAGATCAGTGTCTTCCAGCTCGAAGAGCCTTTTGTACTGCCGCACCAGGGCGTTCTTCGGCTCGGTCAGGATGCGGACCATTGCTTCTTCGTCGAGCGGTTCCAATGCGCAGATGCACGGCAGTCGGCCGATCATCTCCGGAATCATGCCGAAATGCACCAGGTCGTCCGGCTGTACCTGCGCGAGGGTGTTTCCGTGCTCCCGGGGCGTCAAGTCCGGGTGATCCTCGGAAACAAACCCGATCTGCTGACGACCCAGGCGCTTGCGGATGATGCTCTCGATCCCGACGAAGGTTCCGCCGCAGATGAACAGAATCTGCGAGGTGTCGAGCTGGATGTATTGCTGTTCCGGGTGCTTTCGGCCTCCCTGGGGCGGAATGTTCGCCACGGTGCCTTCAAGCATCTTCAGCAGCGACTGCTGCACGCCTTCGCCCGACACGTCCCGCGTGATCGAGACGTTCTGCGTCGTGCGGCCGATCTTGTCGATCTCGTCAATGTAAATAATGCCCCGCTCGGCGGCTTCCAGGTCGTAGTCGGCTGCCTGGAGCAGCTTCAGCAGGATATTCTCCACGTCCTCGCCGACGTAGCCGGCCTCGGTCAGCGTGGTCGCGTCGCCAATGGCAAACGGCACGTTCAACACGCGCGCCAGCGTCCGGGCCAGCAGCGTCTTTCCGCAACCCGTGGGACCCAGCAGCAGCACGTTGGACTTTTCGATCTCCACGTCGTCAGCACCGTTCTGATCGCCGTGCGTGAGGCGCTTGTAATGGTTGTGCACCGCCACGGAGAGGACCTTCTTGGCGTGGTCCTGGCCGATGACGTACTGGTCGAGGAATTCCCGCGTCTGCCTGGGCGTGGGAATCGCACCGAGCATCGGCTTGGCGGTCGTGCCCTTGCGCTGCTCCTGGCGGATGATGTTGTGACACAACTCCACGCAGTTACTGCAGATAAATACGCCGTTAGGCCCCTCGACGATCGGGCCTACTTCCTCGCCGCTGCGGTTGCAGAAGCTACAGTAGCCCGCTCGTTTTCCGGGGCGTCCCGGGCCGCCTTGATTTCCTGTCTTGGCCATCTCGTTTCACCGGTTCGGTACTGCTTGGCGGAGCACCCGCTCCGCCAAGTCTATTCTTCACACACCCCCGCCGCCGCGTGTTTCTCCGCAGCGTTCAGGGATCTTCCGGCGCCTCCGGGGTTTCCGGGGCGTGTCGCCGGCCTTCCTCTGAATCGTCTATTATACTATCGGAACGTGATAATTTGGACCCACTTTCTTTTTCTAAAAAGGCTTTTTTCATCAGCCCGCGACGCAGGGCGGAAAATTCCTCATCGCTGATTTGCCCCCCCTGGTGGAGGGCCTCGATCTGATCCATTGTCATTTCCCCTCCGAGGCCGCCGCCCGCCCGGCGGGTTCCCCAGCGCTTGCGGATCCACCCCAGGACAAAACCGGCCGCGATCAGCACCGCGATCAGAATCCCCCCCGCCCAGAGAATCTCCTTCTGCGCCGTCGTCAGGCCGAATTGTCCCACTACCGTACCGAGCATTTCCGTTTCCTGCCTCGCCGTAGAATTATCCACGGATTTCACGAGAAGAGAACACGAATGACGCGAATAAAGACGAATTACACGAATAAATTTTTACAATCAACTTGTAAGGCTGTCCAGAAATTCAGGTAATCAAACTATGGATGGAATTTCCCCGAAAGTTTGTTCTTTTTTTCCTGTCCCGAAGGGACAGAAAGCATTTGGCCGGGGGTGAGCGAAGCGAACCCCCGGAAGAAGGATTATTTTTTATAACCCCAACGGGGCGACAGCGACGATTCCTTCTCATCGAACTCGCTGTCGTCCCTTTGGGACTCAAATCAAAAAGCCCGTTTCCGGGGGTTCGCTTTGCTCACCCCCGGCTAGATGCTTACCGGCCCTTCGGGCCGAAGAAAAGAAAAAACAATACGGTAATTTCTGGACAGCCTCATCAATTTATAACTTTCTTTTTTGTCTGTAAGTCCTGTCCCGTTGGGATTCGTGGGCGCATACCCAACGGGATTCCACGTCGGAATCTTTGGGCGAACCGCGACGGCCCTGCCGATATATCATTTTAGGCCCTCTAACAAAACCGTGCTGGCTTCGGACGGCGGCAAGGCCGATCTGCGGCGTCAGGCTGCATCGGAAACCCCGAAGGTTGCCTGCTTCGCCTTCCTTGCATCTCGGCCTTGCCGCTCGTCCTCGGGCCAACGCACGGTTTTGTTAGAGGACCTTAGAAGGAGTATCCATGCCGTTTCAGGATAATTTTATCGACGGCGATCCCTGGCGAATTTTTCGCATCATGAGCGAATTCGTCGAGGGGTTCGAGACCATGAGCCGCGTGGGGCCCGGCGTGAGCATTTTCGGATCGGCCCGGACGCCCAAACACAGCGTGTACTATCGCAAGGCCCGCAAGCTGGGCTCGATGCTCTCGGAAAAGGGCTTCACGATTATCACCGGCGGAGGCAACGGGATCATGGAGGCGGCCAACCGCGGCGCGTTCGACATGCGGGGCACGTCCGTCGGCCTGAACATCGACCTGCCGATGGAGCAGGTCGCCAACCCCTACGCCAATATCCAATTGAACTTCCGTTATTTCTTCGCCCGCCTGATGATGTTCATGAAATACTCCATTTCGTTCGTGTGTTTTCCCGGCGGGTTCGGAACGCTGCACGAATTTTACAACGCCATGACGCTGATCCAGACGGGCAAGGCCGAGCGGTTTCCCGTCGTGCTGATCGGGCGAAGTTTCTGGCGCGGGCAGATCGAGTGGATTCACTCCGTCATGCTCCACCGGGGCGCGGAAAAAATCGACCGGGCGGACCTGGCGCTGTTTACCGTAACGGACAGTCTGAAGGAGGCCGTCGAGATCATCCAAAGCGCCCACGAGGAGCACAAGGCCCGCCACGCCTCCGACCAGACCGACGACCTGCTGCAATATACCGGGGAAGGAACCTGGACGGGTCAGCCGCCCCTGCACGCCCGCCGGCCCCGCAATCCCCAGAAAACGCCGTATAAAAAAAGCAATTGATGCCCCCGGCAAATACGAGCAGAACACCTCACAAACGCATCCGCTACAATCAACCACGGATCCCTCAGGGACAGGTTTCACGGATGTAAGAAGAATTTCACGGATAAATTTTGTAAAAAGAAAAAAACCTCCGTGTAATTGTCTTGAAATCCGTGTAATCCGTGGATGATTCTTCCTGGAATGGCGGAAAGATCAGGGAACGGGATCATACCCGCCGCGGGCAAGGGGATGGCAGCGGAGGACGCGCCACAGCCCCATCGCTCCGCCGCGCAGCGAGCCGTGCTTCTCGACGGCTTCGATGAAATAGCTGCTGCACGTGGGAACAAACCGGCACTGCCGGCCCAGATACGGCGAGAGAAGCAACTGGTACACGCGAACCAGAAACACCAGGCATCGTCGAACGGCATGACGAAATCGCATCATGTCTCCATTATGCTCCTTCTTTGTCCGATGAACAAGTCCCGCTTTCCGGAGAGTCACTCGCGTTGTACTCCTGCAGTTTCACCTATAGGAACCAACGAAGGGTTATTGGGATAGGCTTTAAACAGCCATCGGCATTTCATCCCAAGTCTGCCCTTGAAGCATTCGACCGTTTTTTTTCTTGTTAATACCTCCCCATTGCTTGAAAAAGAAAGGCACGTCTTGTTTGACACATTGATCGCGAATATCCAGAACCCATTGTTCTTTCATCGGACGAGAACCCGGCCCTGATTCGCCGCCGACAATAACCCAATCTATATCTGTTAAATCCAGATTCGGTAATGCCCCGAGCAAAGGCTCCAGGGAAAGGAATTTAACCTCGGCGCGAGTTCGTCGCAAATCATTGATACGATGAACATATCGTTCTGTCTCAACGGATACGCCCATCCAAATGTTCTTCGTCCACAATAGACGCGGGGCGAGTTGAAGCAATCGTCCTGAACGCTTGGTTAGTATTTGAAATTGGTGTCGACTTGCCTGATTCATGACACCAAACACTCGATGAATGAATTCCAGGGGAACTCCTTTATGAAAAAGATCGCTCATCGAATTCACGAAAATCACCTGTGGTGTATTCCACCTCAACGGAGTTTCCACTACATGAGGATGCACGGCAAGCGAGAATCCCTTTGCGTAATTTGGCTGGCCCATGGCCTGCAGTCTCTTAGCCATTCGCTCCGCATAGCAGTGCTTGCAACCAGGACTAATTTTCGTACATCCCGTGACCGGGTTCCATGTGGATTCAGTCCACTCAATTTGTGATTTTGTCGCCATTGCCAGAACCTTTGATCCTGTATTTATCTATATTTATCAAATATCGCTCGTACAATTTTTCCCCCTACCTCGTTGTAAGATGCAAAGAAAAGATAGTAGACAACAGCTCCAGTGCTATTTTTCATCGGAAGAGGTTCAGGTACGAATTTGAAACCTGCCACGTCCTTGAGACGCCTCTGATATGCGGCAATTACAGCATCAGTTTTAGCCTTTTCTTGCATATCACCAAAAAGACCCGGTAGTGTCTTATATGCGGCTTGTTTCCATGACTCGTCTCCCCAGAAAGCATTCATGCGTGCAATCTGGCTTTTCGGAACACGGTCAGGATTCGCCCATAGAACATTCATTTTTGCATCCATGATCATAAAGTTGAGGAATATTTCAACGCTCCTCATCTTACCGATTGTTTCAACCACATGCCATTGGGGATTCAAATTGTAGGGATCGAGCAAACACAAAGCTCGCCTGTAATCTTCGAAACGGCATTGGGGAAGCACTTGTTCCAGGAGTACCTTGTTACAGTCACCCTCATATACTGTGACATTGGTTTTTCCGTTCGCAAAATCTCGAAGACGTTTCGCCCGCTGTCCATCAAGGTCGATAAAATGATAATGTGTGTATTGCTGCGAGAGAACAATCGCTGGACTACCATCGATTTCTTTTCCACTTGTTTTTGAAATATGACTTCCCGCGCCAGCAAACCCATCAATGTAAGCATAGTGCTTAATCAAAGGCTGTTTACGCAAAATCGTAGAATATGCAGCGGAGTATTCTCGCAGGATTTGTAACTTGATCTCGGTCCACGGTCCCACTTCGTCCAGCTTCACGACGGTCATGTCTTGCTCTCCCCAATGTTCGTAGTTTGTACGCAGTTTATTATCGGGATCAAGTTCATGTGATGTCCAGTTTATTTTTCCAGGCTGTCTGAAGACAAAGTGGTGTTGGCGCCTGAAGATTATGTAAATTCTGCACTTACGGCAATACGCCAATATCCCTATCGGGAAATTATCACCTACGAAAATAAGAAGAGCCCCAATTGTGTCCCTGAGTCAACCGTTTCCGCGAGGGGATTATTTCCCCGGATGGGCCGGTAAGAGGAAGGAGTCAGCCGGTCCGGCGGGGTGTTCGTCGCCGTCGTAGTCGCATTCGTCGCCGGCCAGGAAGATGTGGTCCCCCTCCACGCCGACGGTGGAGCAGGTGGCCCAGGAGGCGTGCCCGTCGAGATAGAGCACATTCTGGCCGTCGGAATGGTTGTCGCTGACGGGCGCCTCGATGCGTTCCGGGCAAAACGCGCCGCCGGCGAACATCGGCGTCTGGTCGGCCAGGATTGCCATGTCCTTCGTCCGCTCCGCCACGGCGGGATCGTTGCCGCGGACGCCCCAGCCGCCCAGGGAATACTGGTAGGAGTAGCTGACGTGTTCCGGCAGCGGAAAGTCCCGCAGGTCCGCCTTCATCGCGAAGCTCGCCCCGCCGAGGCTGGGACACTGGAACACCACGGGCGAGGGCAGGTATCGGTGCCGCAGCAGCTTGAACAGGGCGCTGGAATTGCTCACCGGCGGCGCGTCGTCGTGGCGCAGCCATCGGCCCGCCTGGCCGTCGGCGGCGGGCAAGCGCCCGCGGTGGTTGATGGCGTACGTCTGCAGGGCGTTCCCGATCTGCCCCAGTTGCATGGCGCAGAGTCCCTCGTTGCTTCGCTGCCGGGCCTTGTGCAGCGACGGGGCAAGCACGCCGATCATCACCAGCAGCATCGCCGCCACGGCGAGGAGCTCCTTGAGGGAAAACGTCGAGCGTCGCGGCCCAAGCTGCTGCATCGCCAGCAGCGCCTCGGTTCGTCGAACGGCGGCGATTTTCGCCAGTGTTCTCTCGGCCAGGTCGTCGGGCGCCTCGGGCCGAGGGAATACGTCCAGCGCCCCCAGGGCCGCGGCCAGGTCGTCCCGCCGACGGCGAAGGGTTTCGTCCTGCTCCAGACGCGCGCGGATATGCCCGGCCTGGGCGTCCTCCAGCCGACCGGTCAGAAATTCAATCAGCAGAATTTCGTCTTGTCGTGCGTCTTCATTCATCGCTCGATCTTCCGTAATATACTTAAGGAAAGCATGTTATGTGTTCCCTTCCGAGAAATCCTCCGGCGGGCGAGCTTGTGCCTGGCGCAATTGCCGGGCGGCGTAGGTTTTCCACGTCTCGGCGAACAATCTCACCGCGCTGTGCAGACGGCTTTTGACCGTGCCGACCGGTATGTTCAGCGCCTCGGAAATCTCCTTGTGCGGCAGGGCCTGAAAGTAGCTCAGGACCAGCACTTCACGCAGTGGGTCGGGTAGCGTACTCACCATCGATTGTACGGCCTGGCGGGTCTCCAGGTTCATGGAAAGTTCTTCCGGCGAGGGGATATTGGCGGGCATGAGGCCGGCGTAGCTTTCCTCGCGTCCGTTCGCGCCGGGCACGACGGCGTCCAGCGGAACGGTGGGGTGCCGGCTTTCTTTTCGCAGGGCGTCGCGGGCCTTGTTGACCGCCACCGCATACAGCCAGGGACGAAACGGCCGGGTCGGATCAAACAGCCCCGCCGACTGGTACACCTGGAGAAACGTATCCTGGAACACGTCGTCGGCCCGGGCGCCGTCGCCGAGGAACCGCGCGAGAAAGCCGTACAACTCCCCCCGGTATCGCCGCACGAGCGAGGCGAAGGCCTCCTGCTCGCCGTTCAGGAAACGCCGGAACAGGTCGTTGTCGGAGAGTTCGCTGCCGGCTGGGCTTGGGGCGACGGTGTTCATGACGAAGATATGATACCAGAGAACCCCGGCTGCGAAAAGCGAAGTGTTTGCGATCCCTTGCCCCCTTGTCGCACAATGAAGTTCCTTTTACAATTCGATCCATTATCCACGGATTACACGGATTAAAGACGGATTTCTCGGATATTTTTTACGTTCTCATCCAAAATAATTGGTAAGTCCATTAAAAGAAATCCGTGTAATCTTTCTTTTCATCCGTGTAATCCGTGGATAATTCAAAACCGGGCGAGAAAGAAAGGCGATCATGGCGGACGGCAAAGTACAAACGATCGTAGCCGGGCATATCTGTCTGGACATCATCCCGAACCTGGACGGGCAGAGTAAATCCTTCGGCGAGCTGCTTCGGCCCGGCAATCTGCTGGTAGCCGATCCGGCGGCGATCTCCACCGGCGGGGCGGTCTCGAACACGGGCCTGGCGCTGCACCGCCTGGGGTTTCCGGTCGCGTTGATGGGCAAAATCGGGCGCGACCTGTTCGGGCGGGGAATCCAGGACGTCCTGCGGCGCTACGGCGAGCACCTGGCCGACGGCATGATCGTCTCCGACGACCCGTCAAGCTAT
>JAFGEJ010000183.1 GCA_016931655.1 Phycisphaerae bacterium | reverse complement strand
GAGACACAGAGAACTCAGAGAAAATCATAAGAAATTACGTTGTTCTCTGTGACCTCTGTGCCTCTGTGGTAGGTTTTTCAGAATTCTTGATTTTTCGTCGTATCAGAATTTTTTCAAAAGTCTGGTCGCTCACCTGCCCTCCTCTTGGTGTTGCGATTTTTTCGATTGACTTTCCCCGCCGGAGAGGGAAAATGATCTTCTTTGCCGCCAATAGCACGTTACATGTTGTAAGTGCAATGGTTACAGCGGAACTGATTTACAAAGAGGAATTTCGATGTCCAAAAAACGTTACGTCCAGGTAGGACTGGGCGGCCGAAGCCGAATGTTCACCAAAGCCATCCTGGGGGATTTTGCGCCGCTGGCGGAACTGACCGCCATCTGCGACACCAATCAGGGCCGAATGGATCTTTTCAACCGCGAAATCACCGGAGACGGGCATTCCGCCGTTGCGACCTACAAGGCCGACCAGTTCGAGAAGATGGTCGCGGAGAAAAAGCCCGACGTCGTGATCGTGACCACCGGCCCGGACGCAACGCACAGCGACTACATCTGCCGGGCAATGGAACTCGGCTGCGATGTCGTGACGGAAAAACCGATGACCACCGACGAGGTGCGCTGCCGGCGCATTCTGGAAACGCAGAAAAAGACCGGGCGCAACGTCCAGGTGACCTTCAACTACCGCTATTCTCCGCCGCGCAGCCAGGTGAAGGAAATCATCCAGGCCGGCGAGATCGGCGACGTGCTGAGCGTCGACTTCGCCTGGATGCTCGACACCCGTCACGGGGCGGATTACTTCCGCCGCTGGCACCGGTGGCGCAAAAATTCCGGTTCGCTTCTGGTGCACAAGGCCACCCATCATTTCGACCTGGTGAACTGGTGGATCGACGACGCACCCGAAGAGGTGTTCTGCCACGGAACGCGCCTGTTTTACACGCCCGAAACCGCAAAACAGCGGGGGCTGGAGGGGCACGGCGAACGCTGCCTGACCTGCGGCGTCAAGGACAAATGCAGGTTTTACCTCGACATCACCAAGGATGACTTCAAAGACTTATATTACGATTGCGAAAAGGAAGACGGATACTTCCGCGACCGCTGTGTTTTCGGCGAAGAGATCGACATCTACGACAACATGTCCGTCTCGGTGAAATACCGTCGCGGCGCGGTGCTGAACTACCTGCTGCATGCCTACTCGCCTTACGAAGGCTACCGCATCGCCTTTAACGGCACGAAAGGCCGGCTGGAACATCACGCCTGTGAAAACACCTATATCAGCGGCGACGGGAAAATCCCCGGTGAGTTGAACAAGGGCGACACGTCCATCACGCTGATCCGCGAATTTTCTTCCCCGGAAGCCATTGAGGTGCGCACCGGTTCCGGCGGGCACGGCGGCGGCGACCCGATCCTGCTGGCGGACGTGTTCGACCCCAACGCCCCCAAGGATCCGCTGAAACGCAAAGCCGGCACGCGGGACGGCGCGTATTCCATTCTCGTCGGCGTGGCGGCCTATCACAGCATCGATGAAGACAAACCCGTTCACATCGATTCCCTGCTCAACGGCGAAACGTTATAGCCCAATGGCGAGGGGAAGCCGGCCCGGAATCTCACGTTTGCCCGGCGGATTGCGCTGTCCGGCGGAAGAAAGCGGCGACAATGACTCTTCGTATTCCCCCGGTGAATTCAATAAAAGCCCCCGTCCCCGACGAAATGAAGGAGCTGGGACTCGAACCCAGAACCTACGCCTTAAAAGGGCGTTGCTCTACCTATTGAGCTACTCCTCCGGGAAAGGGCGTTTCCGCTCTTTGCGAGGAAGGGGGATTATAGCATCTCGGCGTTCGGTTGAAAACCCCTGGAATGCAAATAACGAATGACGAAATTCGAATGACGAATGAATACCGAATTATCGAATAACGAATGGTTGGGGGGAATGGTTCGTCATTTTGTTATTCATCATTGATTCGTCATTCGAATTTCGTCGTGGCTTGGGCATCTTGCCCAAGCGTCTCGCGGGCGTCTCGCCCGCGGTCAAATTTCGACTTTCCCGTGAAAGCGGGGGCGGGACGCCCCCGCGAGACTTGTCCCTGAGGGACAAGCCACATTCATCAGCCTTCCTGGATTTCCCGCGTTTTGGCTTCGACGAGTTCGGTAACTTTTTTCTCGTACTGGTCGGTCAGTTTCTGAACGTCGTCCTTGCCCTTCTTGGCCTCGTCCTCGGTCAGCTCGGAGGCTTTCTGTTTTTTCTCCACGTCCTTGTTTCCGTCGCGGCGGGCGTTGCGAATGGTCACGCGGGCGGCCTCGGCCATCTTTTTGACCTGCCCGGCCAGTTGGTTGCGCCGCTCGATGGACAGCGGCGGCACGACCAGGCGGATCACCTTGCCGTCGCTGCTGGGCGTGATGCCCAGGCTGCTGGCCTGGATGGCCCGCTCGATGTCCTTCAGCCCCGACGGATCAAACGGTTTGATGACGATCAGGTTCGCCTCCGGGGCGGAGATCGTCGCCAGCTGCCGCAGATCGGTCGGCGAGCCGTAATACTCCACCTTGATGTGCTCCACCAGCCCGCCGGAGGCCCGACCCGTCCGCAGGCCCCGAAACTCCCTGCGGAGATACTCCACCGCCGATTCCATCTTCTCTTCCACGTCCAGTAAGATCTCGTCCATAGCTCACTCTCTCCATGCGAAGATAAGAGAACACGAACCTGCCTGCTGGCAGGCCCCCGGAAACGATCTCTTTGATTCGAGTCCCAACGGGACGACAGCAAGTGCAAGGAAAAAACACAGTCGCTGTCGCCCCGTTGGGGCTCTAAAAAAATAAACCTTCTTCCGGGGGTTCGCTTCGCTCACCCCCGGCCAAACGCTTTCT
>JAFGEJ010000182.1 GCA_016931655.1 Phycisphaerae bacterium | reverse complement strand
TGCCCCGCCAGCCATGCCGACCCGCTTGTCTATTGCGCCAAACGCCCCCATTCATCAAAATTCAATCCATTATGGGATGATTGTGGTTACGAATGATTTGTTTATTCTGATGAAAAAAGAAATAAACAAAGTATTATTCCAACAAATCCATAATTATTCTTTAGAACTCATAACAAAATAAGCCACAAAGTGCACAAAGGTCACAAAGGAAGAAGAAATTCAGACCGGTTTGGCTGTGTTTTACTTTGAGTCCTTTGTGCTCTTTGTGGCAAAAAAACTCTTTTTGTTATGGGTTCTTAACTATTTGATAAATAAATATCTCTGTGATCTCTGTGTCTCTGTGGTGAAATATCCGGGTTAACGCTGAGAGACCAGGAACAGCACCGCCATGCGGATCGCCAGGCCGTTGGCGACCTGCCGGAGGATACAGGAATTCGGGCCGTCGGCGACTTCGCTGGTCAGTTCCACGCCGCGATTGATCGGTCCGGGGTGCATGATGAGCACGTTGTTTTTGCATTTCGCCAGGCGCTGCCCGCCCAGGCCGTAGAGCCTGGAATACTCCCGCAGGCTGGGGAACAATCCCCCGCCGAAGCGTTCGAACTGGATCCGCAGCATATTGATCACGTCCACTTCGCCCAGCACGTCGTCGAGGCTGTGCGATACGCGGCAGCCCATCGAGGTGATCGCGTTGGGCACGAGCGTCGGCGGGCCGACGACGGTGACCTCGGCCCCGAGCTTCCGCAGCCCCAGGATATTACTTCGCGCGACGCGGGAATGGGCGATGTCACCGACGATGGCGACCTTCACGCCCGCCAGTCGCCCCAGCTTCTGCCGGATCGTGAAGATGTCCAGCAGCGCCTGGGTGGGGTGCTCGTGCGCACCGTCGCCGGCGTTGACGATGGACGCCTGCACCTGCCTCGCCAGCAGGTGCGGCGCGCCGCTTTCGCTGTGGCGGACCACGAACACGTCCACGCCCATCGCTTCGATGTTCCGCACGGTGTCCAGCGTGGTTTCGCCTTTTGAGACGCTCGAGCCCTTGGCGGAAAAAAGGATGGTATCGGCGCTCAGTCGGCTGGCGGCCAGTTCGAAGCTCATTCGCGTGCGGGTGGAATCCTCGAAGAACAGCAGCCCCACCACCTTGCCCCGCAGGGCGGGAACTTTCTTGATCGAGCGGGTGGAGACTTCCCGGAAGCTCTCAGCCGTGTCGAGAATGTGGAGGATTTCGTGGGGGGAGAGTTCATCCAGGCCCAGCAGATCCTTCCGCGTCCAAACAAAATCCTCCTTGGCCGTTACCTCCGCGTCGGGAGGCTTTTTTCGGCTGGCGGATTTACGCTTTTTTGAAGATATAGGCGCCTTCCTGGCCATCGTTTTCCCGGAGTTTGACCTGAATCCGCTGCCCTTCCGGGGCGGAGAGTTTTTTCCCGACGTAATCGGCGCAGATGGGCAAATCGCGTCCGCCGCGGTCGATCAGGACAGCCAGGCGAACGCAATGGGGTCGGCCGAAGTCGTGCAGGGCGTCGAGGGCGGCCCGAATGCTTCGGCCGGTCTGGAGCACGTCGTCCACGAGAAGGGCCCATGTGTCGTCGAGGTCGAAATCAATTTCCGTCGCCCGCACGAGCGGCACGCCGCGCCGCCGCGACAAGTCGTCGCGGTAAAACGTGATGTCCAGAATGCCGAAATCGACGCTCAGGTGAGGGTGTTCCTTTTCAAGACGCTCCACGATCCGCCGGGCGATTGTCTCGCCGCGCGTACGAATACCGATCACAGCCACGCGATCTTTGCGGGGCATGTCGGCTGTGATGGACTTGTAGAGCTTCTCCAGCGCCCTTTCGATTTGTTCCGCGGTCAGGATCCGTTTCATGGTTTATCTTAGCAGTGTAGTCGCTTGGGGTCGTTTTTACAAGAGGCCAACACAATCGGCGGCAGAGAAATCATCCACGGATTTCACGGATGGAAGAAGATTACACGGATTTTTTTTGAGATAATCCGTGTAATCGGTCTTTTTTCGTGTAATCCGTGGATAATTCTAGGATTGCCGGGAGCATCAAGCCCCTAATATCAGGTTATTTCGTCAAAAATTCCCGCATAACGTCGCGGGCGCGGGCCTGGAGGAGTTCTTCCGGGTGGGTCATGGCGTATTCGGGCGTTACGTCGCCTTCCACCAGGGCGCGGAGATCGCAAAACAGTTCGCGTGGAGCACCCTGCCCGATCAAGCCGGCAATGCAGGCGGTCGATATCCCCGCCTGGCCGGCCAGGTTGGCCACGCGGACGGGAACCTTGCCGAACTGACTTTGCCCGTCGATTTTTCCCTCGCCGGTGATGCACAGGTCGGCCCCGCGCAGCCGTGCGGGCAAGCCTATCGCCTCGGAAATCAGTTTTCCGCCGTTGGTGAGTTTTGCCCCCGCAAACGCCGCCAGGCCGGCTGCCAGTCCACCGGCGGCGCCCGCGCCGGGAAGGGTTTCCACGTCCATACCGAGTTGCTCGCGGATCAGGGCGGCGAGATGTCCCAGGGCGGCGTCGAGCTGTTTGACGGCCTCCTCGGTCGCGCCCTTTTGCGGGGCGTAGACGGTCGCGGCGCCCTTCGGGCCGGTTAAAGGGTTCGTCACGTCGCAGGCGACGAGGATTTCCGTTGTGTCCAGGCGCTTGTCGCGGCTGGACATGTCGATTGTGGCGATGTCTTTCAAGCCGCCGCCGGCCAGGCCGCACACGCATTCTTCCCCGGCCGCGTCGAGGAAATCCACGCCCAGGGCCTGGGCGCAGCCGGCGCCGCCGTCGTTGGTGGCCGATCCGCCCACGCCGAGAATGATCTTTTTTGCCCCCGCGTTGAGGGCGGCGAGGATCAACTGTCCCGTGCCGTAGGTGGTGGTTCGCAGCGGGTCGCGCCGTTCGAGCGGCACGAGCCCCAGGCCGGACGCTGCGGCCATTTCGATCACGGCGGTGTGGGTCAGCTCGCCCGTCCCCTCGCCGCCGGCCGCGGCGCCCGCCGCCGTCAGACCCACCTCGCCGGGCAGCAGGCCGCCCGCGTCGGCGGACCCCAGCAGCCCGAATCGGGCGCGAATCGGCGAACCGAGCGGATCGAACACGTCGGCGAACATAAAGCGTCCGCCGGTGGCAGCCACCATCGCCTCGACCGTGCCCTCGCCGCCGTCGGCCATCGGGCACAGGTCGATCTGCGCGTCGGGACAGGCCGCCAGCACGCCCCGCGCGACGGCCTGGGCGACGGCCGTCGCCGAAAGCGAGCCTTTGAACGAGTCCGGCGCTATGACGATCCTGAGGCTTGCCATAATAATTATTTTTGACCACAGAGACACAGAGGGCACAGAGGTTTAATACTCAATATTCAATAATCAAATTTCAAACAATAACCAATACTCAATAATAAATATTCAAAAGATCAAAATGCGACGGGACTTTTTGTCTTATTGGATATTGCGTATTGTTTGAATATTGAAATTTGAATATTGAATATTATTTCTTTCTCTCTGTGCCCTCTGTGTCTCTGTGGTCAAAACTCTTTCTTACAACGTCGAGAACTTGTGCACCGTTGTCTGGCGATACGTCTCGCCCGGCCGAAGAACGACGGAGGGGAAATTGTCGTGGTTCGGCGAGTCGGGGTAATGCTGCGTTTCAAGGCACAGGCCGAAATGCTTCTGATAGACCACGCTACCTTTGCCCGTCACGGTTCCATCGAGGAAATTGCCCGTGTAAAACTGAATGGCGGGATTCGTCGCGGAAATGTCCATCACCCGGCCGGTGGTTTTCTCAACGACTTTCGCCATCGGCCGAAGCTCGCCGGGTTTGCCCCGGACGACGAAGTTATGATCGTATCCGCCCTCGATCTGCGCGATGCGTTCGCCGACGGCGTGCGGCGTGGTGAAATCCAGCGGTGTGCCGGCCAGGGGGGCGATCTCGCCGCTGGGTACGAGTTCCGGGCTGACGGCGGTGTACTCGTCCGACTCGATTGTCACCTCATGGCCGAGGATGTCGCCGGCGGCGGGGCCTCGCAGATTCCAGTACGCGTGATTCGTGAGGTTTATAATCGTCGGTGCGTCGGTTACGGCGGTGTAGTCGATTTTCAGCTCGTTCGCGTCCGTCAGCGTGTAGACGACTTTCACCTTCAATTCGCCGGGATAGTTTTCCTCGCCGGCCGGGCTGGTATACGTGAATTCCACGGCGCTGGGTTCGACGGCCCTCCCGGCCCAGAGGCGCTTGTTGAAGCCCACCCCGCCGCCGTGGAGATGATGGCCTTTATCGTTGGCCGTCAACAGATATTCCATGCCGTCGAGCGTGCATTTTGCCCGGCGGATGCGATTGGCGAACCGCCCGACCGTACAGCCGAGGTAGCACGTATCGTTGATGTAGCCTTCCAGCGAATCGTACCCCAGCACGATATCGGTGAGCTTCCCGTTTTTATCGGGCGCCTCCAGGCTCACCAGTGTCGCGCCGTAGTTGGTGATTTTCGCCCGCAGGCCCCGGGCGTTGGTGACGGTGAATAGTACGGGCGAGGTTCCGAAATTTGACGTTTCGATGGGCATGGAATGACCTTTCATAAAAAAATATTCAATAATCAATATTCAATAATCAAACAATACGTAATATCCAATAAGACAAACAAGAACCAAAGCGATGTGTTTTATTGATTATCTTCTATTGAATATTGTTTGAATATTGAACTATTGAATATTGAATATTAAAAAGTTCGCTCTCGCTTCTCGTATCAAAGCAGTGGACCGTTTAATCGATTTTGTCGGTGCTTTCGATGAGTGCGGGGGTCTTTTCGCTGGGCAGGTTCATCGTGCCGAGGAGTTGGGCGGCTGCCTCCAGCAGCGGCTGGGATCCCTCGCCGGCTGTCACCAGATCGACCAGCGTCCTGGCCTGGGCGTCGTCACAGCGGTTTCCGAATCGCCGGACGGATCGGCTGGCGGCCTGGAAGGCGACGATGCGCACCTTTTCATCGGCGTCGCTCAGGGCCAGGGCGACAATCGCCTGCTGTGCGTCGGAGGCGTCCACGACCGCCAGGGCGTTGGTGGCGGCGATTTGCAGCGTTGCGTTGTCCCGCTTCAGCGCTTCGGCCAGCGACGCCGTCGCGCGACGGATATCGTAGATCACGTTGTCCCGCTGTCCGACGGCCTGGACGGCCTTGGCGGCGCGAATCGCCCAGTCCATCGCCTGGTCCTTCGTCAGGGGTTTCCCCGCCGCCAGTGCGACGGCCTGTTTGAGGGCGTCGGTAATCTTCACGGCGTCGATCTCGGCAGAGTCGACCAGGACGATTTTACCATCCCGCCCGGCCAGTTCCCGCAGCGTGGGGCCGGTCTGGTGGATCACGATGGGCAGGTAGTTGTACATGGCCTGTTTGCGGAAGGTGGCCACGACGGTATCGGCTGGGGTTTTGGGGCCTACCACCACGGCGTCCAGGCCGACTTCCTTCTGCGCCGCGGCCAGCAATTGTCCCAGGTTCGATTCTTCGATCACCTCGAACCCCGCGCCGCGAACGGCGTCGACGATATCATTTCGCACGGCGGCGTCCTGAACGACCACGAGGGCGTATTTCTTCCCTTCTTCGCGCAGGGCGTCGCTCATCAGACTGGTGACGACTTCATAGCCGTGGAATTCCTCGGTGGGCATCGCCAGCATGAGCGTTTCGGCGGCCAGGAACCGCACGTTTTTGTCCGGGTATCCCAGGGCGGAGACCAGCGGCATGGCCCCGTCCGCCAGCGGCGCGACGAGACTGGCTGCGCCGGTGTTTTTGCCCATCGTGGCGATGACGCGCGTGGCGATGGCGGTGTTTCCGTCCGCCAGGGCCCGCGCCAGGACCGACTGGAGGTATCGCGGGCTGGAGGCCAGGGCGTAAAACTCGGCCTTGGGCTGATCCTTGCCCCACAGCGGATCGGTTTGCCCAGCCGGCAGGTCGATCTCCCTTCGCAGGCACGCCGAAAGCCACAACGGAACGGCTGGGGCGAACGTCGGATCGTATTTCAGCGCCAGCCGGGCCATCCGCATGGCGTACACGTCGCAGAGAATGCTCTTGGGCACGGGTCTGGGCACGAGTCCCGTGCCTTCCTTCCAGAACCACACGAACGCCTTTCCGCCCTCGTCGGCCTCCGGCAGCAGGGAGTCGGCCTTGCGGTAATACTGCTCCGCCAACTGGTAGAACAGCTCCGCCGGCGATTTTTTCACTACCGAAGCGTCCCCGGCGGCGCAGGAGATCATCGCCGCGACGATGAGTTTTCGCGTGGTGTTTTCGGGATTCTGCAATTCCGGGCGCAGCAGCGCCTCTCGGAGGCGCGGCAGGGCCGCGGGATATTCGATGCGACCCAGGGCGTTGGCGAGAAAGCCCACGAGCTTCAGGTCCCCGGCCTGCAGGGCGACGGAATACGCCCGAACCGCCGAACGGCCCAGGTCTTCCAGCATGGTCACGATGCGCTCCTGGAGCAGTTCGGGGGTCTTGGGGTCCATCAACGCCTGGATGAGCAGTGGAATGGCGTATTCGCCGCTTCGCTGGATACGCTGACGGCCCAGTTCGTAGGCCCGCAATCCGCCGCCCAGCATGGCGATGGATTCCCCGATCTGCTTGGGATCCTGCCGCCAGCTTTCGTAGCCGGCTTCGATTTTCTTCTGCAGGCCCTCGACGATATCCTTCATTCCCTCGAGATTCGCGCCCTTGCGAAGTGTGGGGAGCGAATCCGAATGGTTGACCGACAGCAGGTAGACGTCCTTATCGTCGGCGGTTTCGAGAATCGTCTTGCCGAACGAGGCCGCCATATTCGGGCGGGCGATATTGATATAATGCAGCAGGTCAAGCCATTGCTGATCGAGGGTTGCCTCCGCATCGCCGTTGTCGTCGCCGAAAGCCCTTGCCGGCAAGGCCGTCGTACCGGCGAAACACATCAGCGCCAATCCCCACACCAGGCCCCACCGCCACGTCTTCGGAGTTCTCTTTGACAACATACTCTCTCCCGCTGGGCGTACCGGGCCGCCGGGCAACCGCGGTAGGCGTAAAAACCAGTGTTCAGAACACCTTGAATCGCTTATGATTGTAGAAATCACGGCCTGTGTGTCAATAACATTCACCGTGAGAACCAAGAGAACGCGAATGACGCGAATAAGAACGAATAAGACGAATTAGGTGTTATTGAAGAAAAATAAAAAACATTCGCGACATTCGTCTTTATTTGCGTCATTCGCGTTCTCTTATCGGAAAGGAAATAAAGAGGATATGGAAGCGATTCATGACATAGCATGCGTGATATTGGCCGGCGGGCGGGGAAAACGAATGGCCTCGAGCGACCTGCACAAGGTCTGTTTTCCCATCGTGGGCCGACCCGCGATTGTCCGGTCGATCGAGACGTACAAAGCCGCCGGCTTGCGGCGGTTTCTCGTGGTCGTCGGGCAGATGGCCGAGCAGGTGATCGCCACGATTTCCGCCGCCCACCCGGAGGTGACGTTCGTCTTCCAGGCCGAGCCGCTGGGAACCGGACACGCCGCGACCATCGCCGCCGACGCCCTGGCCAGCCAGGCCGACGTGCGGGCGGCGCTGATTACCATGGGCGACAAGATCACCCGCCCGGAAATTGTCCGCACCCTGATCGAACGCTACCGCCGCAGCCTTGCGGACGTGGTCATGAGCACGCTGCCCAAGACGCCGACCTCCACGGCTGGACGGGTCGTGCGGGATTCCGACGGGCAGGTACTGGGCGTCGTGGAAAAGGCCGACATCGACCGGCTACGGAAGCGAAAGGAAAAAATCCACCTCGCCGGACAGGATTTTTCCGCCGCCGGCGTGGAAAAAAACAGCAACTCCGTAAACGCCTCGCTGTACCTCTTCCGGTTCGACCGACTCCGCGAGGCCCTGGGGCGGATCCACTCCAATAACGCCCAGGGCGAACTGTACCTCACCGACACGATCGGTCTGCTGGCCGGCGACGGACGCGTCGAAACGATGCTCGTGGACGACCCGTCTGACCTGATGGCCTACAACACGCCGGACGAACTCGTGGCCATCGAGGAAGTAATCCGTCAGCGCGAGGCCCCGCCGCGCGTCAAGGCGGCGGGACGCAAAACCCTCACGCCGCACGTGCTCAAAACCGCGGGGCAGTGGCGGAGGATTCTCTCCGGAAACGACGCGAAATTTCTCGCCGAGCTTCGCCGGACCTATGGCCGGGACGAAACCCTGCTGGCTGAGCGAAAAAAAGAACTCCGGCAGCTCGTCAAGGCCTTCATTCAGCGATTCGGCAAAGACCGCGAAATCATTCTCTGCCGCGCCCCGGGGCGCGTGAACCTGATGGGCCGGCACGTGGACCATCGCGGCGGATACGTCAACGTGATGGCCATCAGCAAGGAGGTGCTGCTGGCGGCGGCCCCGCGCGGCGACGACCTGGTGCACCTGGAACACGTCGATTCGGACCGCTTCGCCACGCGGGAATTCCGCATTGCCAACCTGCTGCGCGAGGCGAGCTGGTCGGACTGGATCGACTTCGTGGATTCGCAGACCGTCCGGCTGGTTCAGAGCACGTCGCGCGGCGACTGGAGCCACTACGCCCGCGCGCCGCTGCTGCGCCTGCAACACGAATGCCGCGACGTGCGCATGCACGGCATGGACTGCATGGTCACGGGCAATATCCCCATGGGCGCGGGACTCTCGAGCAGCTCGGCGCTGGTGGTGGCCTTTGCCGAGGCGGCGGTGGCGCTGAACGGCCTGAACGTCGCCATGCGCGACTTCGTGGACCTCTGCGGCGAGGGCGAATGGTTCGTCGGGTCGCGCGGCGGAAGCGCCGACCATGCCGCCATCCGCACGGGCAAAATCGGCAGCGTTTCGCGGATCGGATTTTACCCCTTCCGCATGGAAGGCGAAGTGAAGCTGCCGGCAAGCCTGCGCGTGGTCATTGCCTACAGCGGTTCGATGGCCGTCAAAAGCGCCGGTGCGAAGGACACGTACAACCAGCGCGTCGCGTCATACAACCTGGCCCAGTGGTATTTCACAAAACACTGGCCGCTCGCCGCCGGCGCGGAACACCTGCGAGACCTTGTGCCTGACAAACTGAAGGCGTCGACGGCGGAGGTTTACCGCGCGATCAAACGCCTGCCGGAAAATCCCACGCGGGCGCAACTGCGGAAACTTTTTCCTCAGGACGATCAGGCCCGGCTGGAGCAGATTTTCTCCTCCCACGCGGACATCGGCCCGTACGACCTGCGCGGCGTGACGCTGTATGGCCTGGGAGAAATCCTTCGCAGCCGGGGCTTTGCAAACCTGCTGAAGAAGCGGAATATCCCGCGCATCGGCGAATTTTTCCGCCTCAGCCACGACGGCGACCGATGTTTCACGACGGCCCAGGATGGTACACAAACGGAGTTCACGATTTCCACCGAGGATAAGGAACTCGAACGGCTGGCGAAGAAGCGCGTCAGTCTGGCCAATCAGCCGGGCCGATACGCGTGCAGCACTGCCAACGTCGACGCCCTGGTGGACTTGGCCAATCGCACGCCCGGCGTGATCGGCGCGCAATTGGCCGGCGCGGGACTGGGCGGCTGTATTATGATCCTCGCCCGCGCGGGCAAACTCGACGGTCTGATGGAAACGCTCCGGCGGGACTTCTACCAGCCGCGGGAGTTGCCCTTCGGGGCGTTTGTCTGCACGCCCGTAGCCGGCGCGGGGCTTCTGCGAGCGTAAGAGAACGCGAATTGCGCGAATCAGAACGAATTACACGAATTCTTTTTGAGAATTATTTGAGAATAAACCTTGCTTGGCGTAGCACAAGATCATGAGTGTCAGTCTTCGGCGGGGATGATTCCTTCCGCCCGCAAAAACTCACGGGCGACGTCCTGGATAGGCCGTTGTTCGCCGGCGACCTGGTAGTTCAGCCGCTGCATGGTCGCCGCGTCGATCTTGCCGGCGAGTTTCCCCAGCGCCGTTTCGAGTTGCGGATATTTTTGGAGGGTGTCCCGGCGGACCAGCGGCGCGGCGTCGTAGGGCGGCCAATAGTTCCGATCGTCCTTCAGCACGCGCAGGTGATACGCCTCCAGCCGGCCGTCCGTGCTGAACGCGGCGATCACGTCCACGTCTCCCCGTTGGAGCACCTCGTACATCAGGTCGGGACTGATGTCCTCCGCCTTTCCGAACGAAAAACCGTACGTTCTGCTCAGGCCCGGATACCCGTCGGCGCGTTCCATGAACTCGCCCGGAAAGCCAGCCGTCATTTTCCCGGCCCGGCCTTTCAGGTCGGACACACACGTCCAGTGGTATTTCTGGGCGTCCTTTTGCCGCACGGCCAGGGCGTACGTATTGGCGAAGCCGAACGGCCCCAGCCAGTCCACGTCGAATTTCTTCTGGTATTGCTCTTTGACCGTCTTGTAAACCTTTTCCGTTTCCAACGGTCCTTTGGACTGAATTTGCAACACGTTGAGATAGCCCGTTCCGGTGTATTCGGGGTAGATGTCGATCTCGCCATTGACCAGGGCGGCGTGGCAGATCATGGTTCCGCCCAGGCCGAACTCGCGTCTGACGCGAAGATCGGTGTTTTCCTCGATGGTCTGGGCGAGGATTTCGCCCAGCAGCAGTTGTTCGGAAAATTCCTTTGATCCGATAACCACGTCAGGCCGGCTGCGGGAAAGCCGCATTCCCCCTTCGATGGCCAGCGGCGCGAGAAGCAGGATCATGGGAATCAGCGCCAGCGGCCTGAGGATTCGGTCCCAGGCGGGTTGGAGCGTGCGAACGGGGCGCGACGCCCATTCGCCGGACCAGATCGCGCCGTCCACCACGAGCGCCAAAGCGGCCGCCGGGATCGCCCCGGCGAAGATCAGCCCGTAATTTCGCAGCGAAATGCCGCGGAAAATGAACACGCCCAGTCCGCCGGCGGCGATATAGGCCGCCAGCGTCGCGATGCCCACGGAGATAATCGCAGCCGTGCGAATACCCGCCACGATCACCGGCAGGGCCAGGGGCAACTCGACGCGAACCAGGCGCTGCGCGTTGGTCATGCCCACGCCCCGGGCCGCCTCGACGGTCCCAGCCGGCACGCCGTCCAGCCCCGTGACGGTGTTGCGAACAATCGGCAGCAGGGCGTAAAGCGTCAGCGCGATCCAGGCGGGAAGGAAGCCCATCGAATTCGTCGCGATCAGCAGCAACGCCAGTAAGGCCAGGCTGGGGATGGTCTGGAGAATCCCCGCTGACCAGAGCACCGGCCCGCGCAGAGACGCAACGCGGTGCGAGAGGATTCCCAGCGGCAGGCCCAGCAGCACGCCGCCCAGGACGGCTGACCCCGTCAGGACCAGGTGCTGATACACGCGAACCGGCAAGTCGGCTGGGAGGGTCATGTCCGGGCCTCCTGGAAGGTCTGGAGTTGCCGTGTGGGCTTTTCCACCAGTTCGCGGACGAAATCACTTTCCGGTGCGGTGAGGATTTCTTTTGGTGCGCCGACCTGTTCGAGCCGGCCGTCGTGCAGCACGGCGATGCGATCCGCCAGCGTGACGGCTTCGAAAATATCGTGCGTCACGAAGACGATGGTCTTGCTCAGCCGTCGCTGGAGCTGGAGCAGTTCCTTCTGCAAGCTGTCGCGCGTCACGGCGTCGAGGGCGCCGAAGGGTTCGTCCATCAGCAGATAGGCCGGGTCGGCTGCCAGCGCCCGCGCGACGCCGACCCGCTGCTGTTGCCCGCCGGACAGTTCCCGCGGGTGACGCTGGGCGTAGTCGTTCGGGGCCAGGCCGACCATGTCCAGCAGTTCCCTGGCCCGGGCGCGGCGTTTCGCGCGGCGCCAGCCGAGCAGGCGGGGAACCACCTCGACGTTCCGCGATACGGTCATGTGGGGAAACAACCCGATGCCCTGAAAGACGTATCCGATCTTTCGACGAAGGGCGACGGGGGATTGTCGCAGAATATTTTCTCCCTCCAGCGTAATTTCCCCGCCGGTCGGCTCGATGAGACGGTTGATCATCTTCAGCGTGGTCGTTTTGCCGCAGCCGCTCGAGCCGAGCAGAACCGTGATCTCACCGGTGCGAATTCTGAGGTTCAACCCGTCCACCGCGCGGGTTTGCCCCTGATCGAAGCTTTTGGTGAGGTTTTTCAGTTCGATCATTGGTTTGGCCCGAAATTTTCATTGACCACCCCTGAGGGGTAAACTCCGACACAGAGTGCACAGAGATAATTTTTTTATTATCAATAAGTTACGAATGATCTGTTTATTCTGATAAAAATAGGAATAAACACAGTGTTCTTCCAATAAATCCATAATTGTTCTATAACTATTTGATAAATAAATACCTCTGTGATCTCTTTGTCTCTGTGGTGAAATATCCGGATTAGGGTTATTCCTCGCCTCGCTGCGACCAGAATTCCATCAATTCGTCCGGAATATCCCGCAGCTTTCGCGCGACGACGGCGACGTAGTGCAGCGGTTCCCCGGCGACGTTAACGCGGTGGCAGTAGCGGCGATAGGCCTGGATCTGAATCACGCCGTCGCGGTTAAGATGCTTCACCAGATCCGAAAATCCCGTGCCGTCGCTCCCCGTCTCCAGGAAGGTTTCCTTGATGTTAAACGCCAGCCAGCTTGGTGTAACGAGCAGATCCAGCGCCTTGAGGAAGGCCTTGGGCGGGATATCGCCGAACCCCAGCGCCGCGACCGTTGCGAGGCAGTTGAAGTTCTGCTTGCGGAGCGATTCCTCATGCCGTTCGGGCAGATTTGTCAGGTCCGTCACGACGTAGTCGTCGTACACGTCGGGGCGGTCCCGATCGGCGGCCTGGCGGGCTTCGGGGATGATATCCACGCCGACGATTCTCTCGACGCCGCGGGCCAGGAATTCGTCGCCCACGATTCCGTTGCCCGCTCCGACGTCCAGGACGCGGAGTTCCTCGGAACTGTCTTCAAAGTCCTCCAGCACGTCGTCCAGCAGCGCCGCGACGCGGCTGGGCGAGCTGCATTGCAGCAATTCGTAGAACAGGCCTTCGTAGAATCCGGGAACCTTGTACACCTCGTCGTAGTCGTGAAAACGAACCGTTTTCTTTTCCCCGTCGAGGGTAATCAGTTCGCAGAATTCACGATCCTGATCCGGCGCGTCGCCGTCGACGTCGGGCAGACGGATGACGTCCACCTGGGAATCGATTTGCTCCATACGCTGTCGCCAGCGAGGGGTGCTTTCCGCTTCGGCGCGCGAAGACTCACGTGGATGAATGTCCATTGCGTTTCCTCCCAAACAAAGGGTCCAAATTGTCGTGCAGATGCCGGCCGACTGGAAAACACAACCAACCCTTCGGCCAACGGTTAAGTGCTTTGCACCGGCGAAAAACCCTTGAAGAGAATATAAACAAGAGTTCGATCTTCGCCCGCGCTGAGAGACACTATACGTGCTTTCACACGAAAAACAAGGTTTTTTTGAATTTTTTGAAATTTGGTGTGCGACAAAATTTTCTGGCACGATGGAAACAAAAAAAACCGACACCCCTTGGGGGCAGGCTCCGTTCCTGAGAGACAGAGAAGATATAGAGGAGGGAAAAAATAAAAAATCTTCTCAGTTCCTCTGTCTCTCTGTGTAGGATTTTTTTCGGCCATCGGGTTTGGAACGATTACGGAGTCGCCGCCAGAAAAAAATGTCATCCATGAAATTTGAGATTTGAAATTTTTGAGGTCTACCCTCTCGGGTGGAAGCGTTTGTGGACGGCCTTGAGACGTTCGGCGTCCACGTGGGTGTAGATTTGCGTGGTGGCGATATCGGCGTGGCCGAGCATTTCCTGCACGCTTCGGAGGTCCGCGCCGCCCTTG
>JAFGEJ010000181.1 GCA_016931655.1 Phycisphaerae bacterium | reverse complement strand
GTCCCTTCGGGACGAGGATAAAAACAACAAAATATCGGGGAAACTTCATTCAGACTTTTGTTGTCTGAATTCCTGGACGGCTTCACATAATTGCTTGGCGGAGCACCTGCTCCGCCAAGTTCTTTTTTTTGTCAATGGATATAAAGGCCTGGTGGAGCAGGTGCTCTACCAGGCGAAGAAAAGACATCGATTATTTTTCCCGTCGCCACGCCAGCACGGTCAGGTCGTCGAACTGGTTGCCCTGCTGATACTTCATTACTTCCTCGGCTACGTGTTCGCAAAGATCCATAACGCGCATTTGCGCCTGGCGGTGCAGCAGTTCCTCGAAGCGATCCTCGCCGTAGGGTTCGTGGGCGGGGCTCATCGCCTCGGTCACGCCGTCGGTGTACAGCACAAGCGTCTGGCCGGGTTCGATTACGACGGAATCGTTTACGTACTCCTCCGTGGGATCGATCGCAAGGATCAGTCCGGCGGCTTCGGTCAGCATGCGCGACGATCCGTCCGGATTCAGCAGGAAGGGCGGGTTATGGCCGGCGCTGGAATATTCCAGCGTGCCCGTCGACAGGTCGTAGTAGGCCAGGAACAGCGTCACGAACATGTCGATGTCCTTGTCGCGGCAGAGGATTCGATTGGCGCTGGCAAGGGATTCCGCGGGGGTATCCTTGTGGGCGCAGGTGATGCGCATGACGGTTCGCGTGACGGCCATGAACAGCGAGGCCGGCACGCCCTTGCCCGACACGTCGCCAATGAGAATCGCCAGTTGATTCGGATGGATGAAGAAAAAGTCGTAGAAGTCGCCGCCGACCTGCCTGGCGGCGCGCGTGATCGCGTGCAGGGAGAATTCCTTGTGTTCCGGGAACGGCGGGAACGTGTGCGGCAGGAGCGACTGCTGGATCTGGCTGGCGACGTTCAGTTCGCTCTCGACGGCCTGGCGGGCCTGCACCTCGCGCGTGAGGTTCGTCATATACTCCGTCAGTTGCCCGCCGAGACGGTTGACGCTCCGCTTCAGCTCGCCGATTTCCGGAATACCGCCCTGAGACACCGTAAAGCTGAAATCGCCCTCGCCGATGCGCTGCACGCCGTCGCGCAATTCAAGAATCGGCGCGGAAATTGTGTGGGACAGCCGCCATCCGAACGCCGCCGTCAGCAGCACCAGAACGGCTGTGCCGGCCAGGATGATGTCGCGCATGTACCGCGTGGATTCCTCGGTAATCGCCAGGATTTCCGCCTGGCCGCGTCGGCTGGCGGCCTGGGAGGCGGCCCGGATTTTCCCGTGCACCGGAAGGAAGTATTCGCCGATGTTCACCACCGCGCAGACGAACATATTGGTTTTCGCCACGGGAATGACGGCCATGAATTTCCGCTGCTTGCAGTTTTCACAGTCCAGGAACTCGTAGTATCCCATAACGGTATGTTTTTCGCTGGCGGTGACGGCCTTCTCGACCAGGTCCCACATTTTCGGGTACTCGTCCTTCCATTCGCGGAAATTTTTCCCCTCCACGTCGGGATTGGGGTGCAGGATGGACAGGCCCGTATGATCGAGCATGTCACAATATCCCGCCTTGACACCGTCGGGAGTGAGCATGTCCGGGGTGGCCGCGGCGCGAAGGGCGGCGTCGTTCCGCAGGGCGGGGTAGTCGGCGTAGTTTCGGTTCCGCAGCATCGCTGAGAGCCGCCAGGCGACCAGGCGCCCCTGCAATTCCACGAATTTTTCGCCGTAGGCGGTGAGGACCTGTTCGCTGAGGCGCAGATTGGCCTGGGCGACCTCGTCCACGCTGCGGTCGGCGGCGGCCAGGTCGTGCTGGGTGGCCCGCTTTCCGACGATGTCCATCAGCGTAAGCAATCCGCCGGCCAGGACGACCACCACGATCAGATACGACAGAATGAGGCGCGTGCGTAATTTCATTCGCGGTTCTCCGGGATGGATATCGGCAAAATCCCGTCGCCGGCGGCACAGGGAAACGGGTAAAAAATCAGCCGCTGTTTTGCCTTTCGACGAAGAGCGGAGGAGTTAAAGTTTCCTCGGAGCAAAGGCCGATAAAAAAATACAGACACGGAACGTCTGGAATCGGAGAACCAGGTCCGGAGGTAAGGAAGCCCCATGACCAAACGACAGTTGATCGACGAAATTCTGGAGAGAAACGCCACCGCCGACCCGGAGTTTCTCGCGCGGTTCGAGGATTCGGACCTGGACGCGTATCTGGCGAATCTACGCCGCCTGCGAACGCCCCGCCTGAGCGGCGACGCGAGCCGATACGAGAAGTACTTCGCGTTCAACGTCCCCGCCAAACCGATTCCGTTGCGGGCCGACGTGACCGCCGCCCCCTGTCTGCCGGAGGAGGAAGATTCGGTGGACGATTCGTTCTGGCACCTCGATCAACCGTTTGAATCCGACGACGAAGAACTGCGCCAGCGGGTTGACCGCTTCGCCGAACAGCTCCTTCACCGGATGCACACCGCCCACGCCGCCGTCGAGTCGTTCGGCGCGGATGAATCGGACGAGACCTGCGACGACGACGGCGACGAACCGATCGTATATCATCACGCCCCGTCGTTTCTGGCGGACGACGAATTCGACGAGCCGCTTCCCGAACTCAACGACGAGGCGCTACAGAAGATCGGCGCCTCGGCCTCCCGCCGGCAGGACGACGATTCCTGGCTATTCTGACGTTGTCTTTTTCCCCGAAAAGCGGCAAACTTGGATTGACAAGTCTCCGATTTTCATTATACTTCACTATTCTCCACCCGTTGATATAGTTGGGTGGGGAGTGCGGATTTTCGGTGCTGGGGCCGTAGCTCAATTGGTTAGAGTACCGGACTGTCGATCCGGTGGTTGCGGGTTCGAATCCCGTCGGCCTCGTTTACCCGTCCCTTTGGGACGGGTTTTTTATGCGCCAAGCGATTGTATTGGAAGGGATGCGAACCCGCCGCAGCCGCCGGCGGGGAAACAGCAACACCGCCGAACGACAAGCCTCGTTTGACGACGGCTTATCGCTCGGCGTTGTTGTTTCCGCGGGACTTCGTTACACCTTTCGGAGTTGTCGCGACCAGAAGGTCAGCCAGATCGTCGTCATAACTATCACAAACAGGATGAGCTTGAATGCGCCGAAGAACCAGATCATTGTGGTATGGATTTCTTTCCACGTGACCATTCCCCCCCACAACGTAATCAACCAGTCTGGCTGAGAGGAAAGCAACCAAAGGGCAAACAACCACGCCACCGTCATCCAGATCGCCGCGATAATCACTGTGTACCAGGCCGCCCGTACCGCCGCCCGAACCCGCTTGACCAATTGTTCATTGTCCATTGTCATTCCCTTTCATGACGTTCCGATCCCGACTAGAGCATTTCAATGTTGAGATGCGCCATTTCTTCATTACGTTTTGCCTCTGTCTTCAGGGCAAAACAGACATCGGCAGGTAGCAACACATCATAAGAATGCTCTAAATACCCAGTGAATTATTCGCCGCCGAAGCGGAAAAAGCAAAAAAACATTTGGATTTTTTTATTTTGCCAAGAGGGAACGAGCGTCGTGGTTTTCGGGGGCGTCAGGGGGCAATATCGCATCGCCGCTGGAGTTCCGCGAGGGTTTGGGTGAAGTCCTCGGGCCAGGGGGCCGTCAGCGTCGTCATTGCGCCGCTGCGGGGGTGCTTGAATTCGATAGTGTGGGCGTGCAGCGCCTGGCGGGTGATGAGCGCCCCTTCGGCGCGATCGGATTGGCCGTCCAGCTGGCTGAGGTACAGCGGTCCGCCGCCGTAGAGACGGTCGCCGACAATCGGATGTCCCAGGAAGCTCATGTGCACGCGAAGCTGGTGCGTTCGGCCGGTTTTGGGGGACAGCTCGACGAACGTGAACCCCTTTTCGATGTGCGGCGGAAAGAGACGCTGGACGACCTTGTATCGCGTGACGGCCTGCTTGGCCATCATCGGGAATTCGCGCCCGGTCTTGCGGCTGACGGAGTACAGTTCCTTCAGCCGGGGGTGCTTTCCGATCGGCGCGTCGATCACGTCCTCCTCCAGCGGCAGTTGGCCGTGCACGATGGCGGTGTAGGTCTTCTGGATTTTGCGGTGTTCAAACTGCCAGCCGAGGCGATACAGCGCCAGTTCGGTCTTGGCGATCAGGATCACGCCCGTCGTGTCGCGGTCGAGCCGGTGGACAATGCCGGGCCGAAATTCCTCGTCCCGCACGGGCAGATCGCCGATGCTCACGTCGCCCGGCTGACGCCAGTTTTCCCGGAAGTAATACGCCAGGGCGTTGACCAGCGTGCCGCTCCAGTTCCCGCGGGCCGGGTGGATAATCAGGCCGGTCTGTTTGTTGACGGCCATCACGTCGTTGTCTTCATAAATCACGTCCAGCGGGATCGGTTCGGGGGGGATTTCGTGGGGTTTGACCTCCGGCAGCATCATGTCGATGCTGTCGCCCGTGCGGATGATGTAGCTGGGCTTGACCGCTCGGCCGTTGACCGTAACGTTGCCTTCCCGGATGTAGCGTTGCAGGACGTTGCGCGATACGTCCTTGCCCAGGCGTCCGGCGAGATATTTATCCAGGCGTCGGTCGGGCAGGGCGCGGCGGATGTCCAGCCGCACGTGGCGCAGGCCGTCCTCCTCGGCCTCGATGGGCGTCTCCTCGAATTCCAGTCCCTCCGAGAGTTGTTCCGGGTCCGCGGTCATCGGCTATCAGGATACCGGAAAATGGCGGGAAGGAGAAGGGAACGCGGCGCGAATCCTGTTTTGCGGGAGCGTGATGGGACGGGGAGTTTGTCAGGACGTGACGGGAAAGACGGTGTGCAGGAGGACCAGGTCGTCGAAGCCGGGCACGATCACGTCGGCCAATTCCAGCAGATCCCTCATGGATTCCATCGCCTGGTCCTTTTCCGCGCAGTGTTCCCAGACCATGCCCCGTTCGAGGTGTTCGCGTGTGGGGGCGGCCGGTCCGGCGATCACAATCGTGGTGGTAGCCGGCGTCAGAAGCAGTCCCGCGCTGCCGACCGTCGCGCCGAACAGGGGATACAAGCCGATCTGTTCGGTGAACTTTTCCGGCGCGGGGTGGAAGCGTTTCGTGAGGGCAAGGTCCTCTTCCACGCCGGCGGCATCGGCGCTGTTGAGTCGTTCCGCCGTCTCACGCATCGCCAGCAGTTCCCCGGAGTACCATTCCAGTTCCTCCCGGCTGCACCACCAGCGGGCGTGCTGCAGCGCCGGCAAGGCCCGTCGGGCGTCCGGGCGCAGCGTGGTGCAGAACACGTCCGTGACGCTGTCGAGTTTCTGCCCCGTGCGCTCGAAGAATCGCGCCTCCAGGGCCGAGGGCGGCAGGGAGGGATCCACGAGGATGCGCCGCCGTCCGTCTTCGACGAGCGTGGTCGTGGCGTGCTGTGTGCGAACGGGCGCCGACTCCCGCCACAGCAAATGATTGGCCAGCGTCCCGATACTGATGATTCGATACTCCACCGCCATAATTCTGATTCCGTGTGGGGTTGGACGTTTCCGAGGGTTATTTGCTCCACTCGCAGACGAAGCCGCGAACGCCGGGATTCGCGGCTGTGGTGTCCAGCAACCCCTCACGAGAGAGAAACGCTTCATTGAGGGATTTGTGGTGGAGGGGCCGATGGGGCGCCCAGAGAGAGCGGCTGACCCTGCGTCGGTTCAGCCATCGCCAGTCGCCTTCCTTCTGCTTGTCGGTGGCGCCGACGTATACCGCCACGCCGCCCGTGAGTTTCTGGACGAACTGCATTTCTTCGTTGGTTTCGAGGCAGACGAGACTGCCGCCCATTTTTTTGCATAGCCCGGCAGCCTGGTCCCAGCTGACGGGCGCCAGGACGGCCAGGTAACGATGCCCCTGGAATTTCGCCCGCCAGACTTCCCCCGCGGACAGGGGCGTCTCGGATTCTTCCATGATCTTGTCCACGTAGGTCATGCCGTCTTTGGCCAGCGCCTCGCCGACGGGGGACTCATTTTTTCGGGCGTCGGCGGCGATATTGCGAAGTTTCTGCAGGGCGACCTTGCCGGCTGAGTGGATCCGCGAAACACGCTTGAGATTGTGTTGGCGGATGACGGGGGAGATGGCCTTGTTGTATTGCCTGTCGGCGTCGGAACAGGCCTTGTTGAACTCCTTCAACACGCCGTCGACCAGTCCCCGGATCGAACCGCCGTCGTCGTCGGATTCCGCCAGCACCACAACCGCCAGACCAAGCGCCAATACGCCGAGTGTAAGTGTCCGTCGCATAAACGCCATTGTGCCGTTTTTCCCCGCCGCGTGCAAATGGGATTCTTTCGATATTTCGTCGGGAAGTTTTGGTATCATGTTCCCCGCCATGACCGCCGAAGGAAACCATCGTGCCGTGGCGGTGTTCGATTCGGGCGTGGGCGGACTGACCGTCGTGCGGAGTCTGTTGCGGACCATGCCCGGGGAGGACATCGTCTACCTGGGCGACAGCGCCCGCGTGCCGTACGGGATCAAATCCCTTCAGACCGTGCGTCGTTTTGCGATGGAGGACGCCGCTTTTCTGGGCCGGTTCGCTCCGAAGCTGCTGGTGGTGGCGTGCAACACCGCCGCCGCGGCCGCCGGCGAGGCAATCCGGTCGGTTTCGCCCGCGCCGGTGGTGGACGTAATCGCCCCGGGGGTCGCCGCGGCCCTGGCGAGCACCGCCGGCGGAATCGGCGTCGCCGCGACGCAGGCCACCGTGCGCAGCGGGGCGTATCAGCGCGCCATCCTCGCCGTCGATCCGACGCGAGAGGTCCGGGCCGTCGCCTGTCCGCTGCTCGTGCCGATCGTCGAGGAAGGCCGAGATGAGGACGACCCCATCGTCAACCACGTGCTGTGCGATTATCTCCACGACCTCCAGCGGATGCGCCCCGGGGCTTTGATTCTCGGATGCACGCACTATCCGCTGCTGGCCCGGGCCATCGGGAAGCTCATGGGCCCGCAGACGGTATTGATCAGCAGCGCCGAAGCGGCGGCGGAGGAAGTCCGCCGACACTTGGAAGAGTCCGGTCTGCGAAACCCCCGCTCGGCCGGCGGACGCCTGGAATGCTACACCACCGACAATCCCGAACGCTTTGCGGAACTGACGGAACGGTTTGGCGGCCGGGCCGCCGATGTGGTACACTACGTCGGAACCGATGAACTGGAAACGTTGTCTTCCTCGTCGGATCGAAACCATGAAAATCCCCGCTAGTTCGACAATTCGCGTGTTCTGCGCATTGCTGGCGACGGCGATACTGCTCTGTGCCGGCTGCAAGGATAAGGACCGCGAAGTCTACACCGCGGACTATCAGTTAAAAAGGCTCTTCGGCGGCGACCCGAAGAAAAGCCCCAAGCAATTGGCCGCCGACGCGTTCAACGAAAAAGACCCCGATATCCGGCGCTCGGGCATCGAGGGGCTTTCGATGAAGCCCTGGGCCCTGCGCGAACCGTATCTGAAATATTTTTCCCGCCTGACCGATCCCCGGCTGGAACCGGACGTGACCGTTCGGGCGGTCTCCGTCCGCACGCTCGGCCGGGCGCACGCCACGAAATACCAGGAAGAGGTCAACCGCGCGCTGGACGATCCCTCCCCGGTGGTCCGTTTCGACGCCGCAACGGTCCTTGATGAAATGCCCAGCCAGGACGTTATCTCCCGTCTGCGGTCACTGGCCATCGACAAGGACGAGACCGTCGACGTCCGGGCCGCCGCCGCCCGCGCCCTGCGACACTACCGCACCGACGAGGTCTATAAAACCCTCCTCCGCGTCCTGGACGACGACGACTACTCCTTGCGCGACGCGGCCCACAAATCCCTCGTCTACATGACCGGCCAGGATCACGGCGACAACCCGGAAAACTGGGCTTCAGGCCCCGACCAGGTTGGAAAGGAAACTCTCCCCGAACAGGTTGTTCGCTATAAAAAACGCCCCTGGTGGGACTGGATGAAGCTCACGAAGGAAAGCGAGTCCGTTCACCCCGATGCCGCCGCCCCAAAGGAGGAAAAAAAGAAGCGTACGTGGTGGCGATGGTGATGAAGCTCCTCCTGTCCCGAATGGCACTGCCGTGATTTTATGTTTGCATACATTCTTCGTCGGCAAGGATCGGTTGGGATCATCTCGGCCTTGCCTTT
>JAFGEJ010000180.1 GCA_016931655.1 Phycisphaerae bacterium | reverse complement strand
CCCTTCGGGTCGAAGAAAAGAAAAAAAACAACACGGTAATTTCTGGACGGCCTCAGTTAACTGGGAATCCGGAGTGTCATGCCTTCGCGGATGCTGTCGCGGTCGGGGAGTTTGTCCCGGTTGGCTTCGTAGAGGCGGTCCACGGCGTCCCGGCCGGCGTCGTTGTACACCTTCCGGGCGATGCGCGTGAGATTGTCGCCGCTCTGGACAACGTAGACGCGGCGGGCGGCGGGCGTTCGCGGCTGCTGCACGAACCGTCGCAGACCCTCGGCGTCCACCTCCCGCGTGCGAAAGGCCGTCGCCACGCCGGCGCTTCCAACGGCGGAAATTCCGGGAATGACCAACTCCTGCCCAACGTATACACTCGACGCGTCGGAGAGCCGGTCCCGATTGGCTTGATAAATATCCTTGTAGAGGTGGGCCTTGTCCGGGCCATAGAGTTTTGCGGCGATTCGCGTCAGCGTGTCGCCCGGCTCAACGCGATAGGTGCGGGCAACCGGCAAGGCCGGCGTTTCCCGCTGTGCCAATTCGACGGGCTGCTCCAGGCGCACCGGCTGAGGCGCGTCCGGCGAGGGCGACGGTTCGACGGATTCCTCGTCGGGATTCCGGCGAAGGACCGCCGCGACGGGCTGGTGGGTCTCGACGGGCGCTCGCGGCAGCACGCGGATGCGCACCGGTTCGTTGGCGGGCGTCGGTGCGGGTTCGTCCGCCGAGGCCAGGTGAATCGCCTGGCCGGCCTGGTCCGGCGAGAGACCAAAGGCCATAGCAGGCTGCGAGGGTTCGGCTGCCTGGTAGTAATCGGTTTCGATCACCGGCTGAACGGCGATCGGATCCAGCGGCGCGCCGGCGCCCTTGAATTCCGTGAGGATCATTCCGAAGACAATCACGATCACCAGCCCCACCAGAAGTCCGACGCGTGTTTCCTTCGTCATGGCCTTGTCTCCATCCGTGGTCGTAGCTTGGGCATCCTGCCCAAGCGTGGCTTGGCCCTCTGGGCCAAGTTCTTTTAAGACCTTCTCCACGGGCAAGATGCCCGTGGGACGCTTGGACAAGTCGAAGATCCCATAGGGAATGTCCAAGCCACGCTCAGCGTATCTCGATTCCGCGAAGTTTGGCCGACCGGCTGCGCGGGTTGGAAGCGAGCTCCGCCCGCGACGGCGTGATCGGCTTTTTCGTCAGTACCGTTGCCTTCTCGATCTTTTCCAGCGCCGCGAAGCACCGCTTGACGCGGCGGTCTTCCAGCGAATGAAAGCTGATGATCGCCGCCCGTCCGCCCGGGCAAAGCGCGTCGGGCAGCAGCTCCAGCAGCGCGTCCAGGTTTTCAAGTTCGTTATTGACGGCGATCCGCAGCGCCTGGAACGTTCGAGCGGCTGGGTGGATGCCGCGTCGCGTTCGTCGCACCGGCGCGGGCAAGGCCCTGCCGACGATTTCCGCCAGGTCCGTCGTTCGTTCGATGCGGCCGGCCCGGCGGGCCGAGACGATCGCCCGCGCAATGCGCCGGCTGTATCGCTCTTCGCCGAAGGTATAAATCAGGTCGGCAAGGTCCTTCTCGCCGACCTGATTCACGATATCAGCCGCCGTCCGTGGCGAATGTCGATCCAGCCGCATGTCCAGCGGCCCGGACTGCTGAAAGCTCAGGCCTCGTCGCGGGTCGTCCACCTGGTTCGACGCGAAGCCCAGATCGGCCAGCAGCGCGTCGCAATGGTCCCAGCCGGCTTCGCGGAGCACTTCGCGTGCGTCGGCGAAGTTCGCGTGGAACAGACGGACCCGGCCTCTGTGCGAGGCCAGGGTCCGCCGAGCAAGAATTACGTTGCTCTCATCGGCGTCCATGCCGACCAGCCGGGCGTCCGTGCCCGCGAGTTCCAGTAAGGCTTTGGCGTGTCCGCCCGCGCCCAGGGTGCAGTCCAGAATCCGCCTCGGCGTCCTGCCGGGCGGGACCAGAAGCGCCGGGACTTCCTTCGGCAGCACCGAAACGTGCCGCCCAGCGTCCCGGCCTTCGTCCTGATCGCCGTGGGGCATGACGAAATCCTTCTCGGCTCCGATCAGGCCCCCACCGCGTCCGGCAGCGCGCCGAAGACGTAGTCCGAAACATTCACCCGGAGATACTCATCTCCCATCGCCCGCACCCGCGCGACGCGTTGTGCAAGTTCCATCAGGCGCTGCCGATCCCGCCGGCTTATCAACGCGGGATCGCTCAACCGGCGCCGCAGATGCGCGAAGTCCACCGCCGAACCTCCCTGTTCGTCCGTCGTCTCGCCTGGGTTCCGGGAGATGAGCATCCTCGAATCCTTTCTCCGGGTTTGAAGATCCGTCTTCGTCGTCACGTGACCATCCATGTCATTCCGGGCCGTCCCTGGCCCGTCGGGGGCATTGCCGCCAAAGCCCAATCCATATTTGGTTGTGATGTAATTTTGTTGAAAAGATTTTTTGCCACAAAGGACACAAAGGTCTCAAAGTAATAACGACAGAAAAGTTTTGTTTTTTCTTCTTTGTGACCTTTGTGCTCTTTGTGGCTGATTTTCTTTATTTTGTTTTTCCACGATTTCAGCAGGACATTGTGCAATCCGTGTTAGTTCTCGTCGTGCGGGCGACCCTCGGCGTCCAGGCGATCCGCCGCCTCGTACAGCATGTCTTCGTAGGACCCCAACGCGTCGCCGACGTATGCTTCCCACTGACTCGTGGGCCAGATTTCAATATGATCGCCCTTGCCCACCAGCGTGACGTTCTGGACGGCGTCCAGATTCGCCCGCTGGAGCGATTTTTCCGGCAGCACGACGCGCCCCTGGGCGTCGGGCTTCAGCAGGCGGGCCATCGCGAAGAACATGCTCATCTTCGCCACCTGCCGGCTGGGCAGCAGCGACCGCTTCATCGACGAAGCCAGCCGGCGGTAATACTCGTCCGGGTACAGCCACAGGCGCTTGTCCGGGCCGAGGATCAGGTAATACTGCTCCCCGTCGTCCGAACGCTGCTCTTCCCGCAGCGCAGAATTGATCGCCAGCCTGCGCTTCGCGCCGATCGTCTGCTCGTGTTCACCGGTATAAAAAGGCACTTGTAAGTCCGTATCACCAATCCCAGGGATCAATAGGGAATTCTAGCCATAAATAGGGAATCGGCAAGTGAAAAAATAAAACTTAAGCATTTTTTCTTTTGTCGGACCAAACAAAACACAAACTTCAGTTCGCCGCGACTTTTGGATGAAACCGGCTGGGGGTTCTGATAAAATCCCCTTCCGTGAAAACGAATGGGGACAACGAATGCAAATGACCTGGAGCGAGTTGTATGACTTTTATCGCCGCCACCTGCTTCAGGACGTCATGCCGTTCCGGACGCCGCTGGTGAAACTCGTCAAGAACACAGGTTAAAAACCTGTGCCACCATGTCCTGCTTCCTGTATTTTGCGTTGTGTTGCACAGAGTACCAAGGGCCTAACAGCCCGTTTAGAAAGTCACATTTCGTGTCGCGGACATCTTGTCCGCGCGTTCCGAGGGCATCTTGCCCTCGGAATCATCTT
>JAFGEJ010000021.1 GCA_016931655.1 Phycisphaerae bacterium | reverse complement strand
GTGGTCTTGAGCATGGCGATGGCTTCGTCCATCGACAACAGAGCCGAGCCGTTGGCTTGGTCGGCGCTTCGGCCTGTGTCGTGTTTTTGAGGTGGCTTGAGGTTGGAAGCGTTTCGTTTTTTTGACGATGTTTTTCTTGTACCCGCCATGATTTTGCTCCTTCCCAAAAATCTTATTGTCACTCGTTATGCTTTTGATACATAAAAATACATTGTATATTAGTATATCGGTATCGCTTTGAAACACAATAAGAATTTCGGACTGAAAAATAAGAAAAAAACCAAAAATAAACATTATTTATATTGACTTCAATAAAATAAATACTATAATTCATACAGAAGTTGAAAAATTGCAAAATGGAACGACGGAAATGAATAACGAACGGGAAATACAGTGGCTTGGTGAATTGGAACGGGAAGATATCGCTTTCATCAAGCGGTTTGTACTGGCCAGCGGATCGCTCAAGCAGGTGGCTGGGGAATACGACATCTCCTATCCGACCGTTCGCCTGCGGCTGGACCGGCTGATCCAGAAAATCCGCCTGCTGGACAGCCAGGAAAAAGTCAGCCCGTTCGAGCGTCTCTGCCGCGGGCTGTTTATTGACGGAAAGATCGACGAAACGACGCTTCGGCAACTCCTGGTTGCCCATGAGACTTCAGAGGAGAAAAAGCAATGAAACACACGGCAATCACTTTGGCGGTTCTGGTTCTGTTTTCTTCACTGGTATCGGCGGAGAAACAGCTCCGCGAGATTCAATGGGACGCCGTGCAGGACGCCCCCTGGGGCGAGTACGGCAGGGTGATCCCCGCGAAGGACGGCGAACCGGCGCGGCTGGTGGTAGAGAACCCGCGGAACGAAATTGCAAACATTCCGCTTCTGACGATTGAAAATCCCGGCATCGGCGACGTCCGCTGGGCGCTGCACGGGAAGATTCGCTGTCAGGACGTGCTGGGGAATGGATATCTGGAGATGTGGAGTCATTTCCCCAATGGGGCCAAGTGCTACACGCGCACAAATTCCGTAACAGGCCCGATGCGTTGGGTGTCGGGTTCGACCGGCTGGCGTGTAATCTCGCTTCCGTTCTACAGCGATAAAAGCGCCCCCTTACCGGTAAAACTCACGGTCCATCTCCATTTGCCCAACACGGGGAAGGTGGAACTTGGCCCAATGAGCCTGTGGGAATACACCGGGAATGAAAACCCCCTCACGCCTCCGGGGGCGTGGTGGAGCGACACGATGGGCGGATGGATCGGCGGAGGCATCGGATTTTTATATGCTTTTCTCGGGGGAGCCGTGGGTATTCTCGCCGCGAGGGGAAAAGGATGGAAATTTGCAATGGGCGTCTTTCCCGTGATTTTTTTGATAGGCGGTGTATCTTTGGCAGCGGGTGTTATCGCGCTGGTCACAGAGCAGACATACGGTGTATGGTATCCGTTGTTCCTGTTGGGCGGTTTGTCGATAATTATTTTCATACCATTATTCTTCACGGTCCGTCGGCGTTACGCACAGCTTGAACTGCGAAAAATGCAGGCGATGGACGCGTAAACAGCGCTTGAACAGCGCCGAGCAACAAGCTGCTTCCAGGTCAATTTTCTTTCAAACACCTTTCTATAACCGGCGCTTGTGGAGTTTGACGGGTTGTCCTATGATTTCCGTCGGAGATGACGGACGGAAAACCCCAACTCGACACGCCGGCGATGCGCCAGTACGCCGCCTTCAAGGAGCAGTACCCGGATTACCTGCTGCTGTTCCAGATGGGCGATTTTTTCGAGACGTTTTACGAGGACGCCAAGACCTGTTCGCGCGTTCTGGGCCTGGCGCTGACCAGCCGCAGCAAAGGCGCTTCGGCGATCCCGCTGGCCGGCCTGCCCGTCCACGCGCTGGACAATTACCTCGCGCGACTCGTTCGGGCGGGCCAGCGCGTGGCCATCTGCGAGCAGGTGGAAGACCCAAAACTTGCCAAAGGCGTCGTGAAGCGAGACGTGACGCGACTCATCACGCCCGGCACGCTGACTGACGAAACGCTGCTCGAACAACGCGAGGGGAATTACCTGGCGGCAGTGTTTGGTGGTGCGGGAAATTCGTCTGTGCCTGATGCAAATATGAATCACGGGCGGGACGCCCGTGCCACCAGGAATTCCCACGTCGGGATTGCGTGGGTGGAACTTTCCAGCGGCTCGTTTCAGACGATGCAGGCGCCGCTGGACCACGCGATGGACGAGCTTGTCCGCATCGCACCGGCGGAGGTGCTGCTGGCGGAGGGCGGCGAATTCGACACGCCCCGCTGGCGCGAGAACCTGCGGGCGACGCTGTCAGCCGCCTCGACCGGCAGGCCGAGTTGGGCGTTCGACGCGCGGGCGGCGCAGGAGACTCTCAACAGCCATTTCCAGACGACCACGCTGGAGGGATTCGGCTTTGACGGCTGGGACGAATCGCTGTCGGCTGCCGGTGCGGTTATCGAATATCTCCGCGAGACGCAGAAGGCCGCCCTGGCGCACATCCGCCAGCTTCGCAAAATCGAACGCACCGACTACATGGCCATCGACGGCAATACGCTGCGCTGCCTGGAGGTCCACCGCACGCTGCGTTCGGGTCAGCGTGCGGGCAGCCTGCTGGCCTGCGTCGATCAAACCCGCACCGGCATGGGCGCTCGCCTGCTGGAGCGCTGGCTGACGTTTCCGCTGGTGAGCTATTCCGCGATCCTCGCCCGCCAGGAGGCGGTGGCGTATTTTCTGGATCGGCGGGACATGCTGGCGCACTTGCGCGATCTGCTGGGCGAATGTTCGCAGATCGACCGCATTTCCACGAACATTGCCCTGGGGCGTGCTCGGCCTCGTGAATTGGTCGCCCTGGGCGCGACGCTGAAGATCCTGCCGCGAATCGCCGAGTTGCTCGACGACGCAGCCGCGGCGCCGCTGATCGCGGAGCATCGGCCCGGCCTGCTGGGCCTGGAGGAACCGGCAAAACTCATCGCCCGCGCGATCGACCCGGACTGCCCCAACACGCTGCGCGACGGGAATGTGATCGCCAAGGGCTTCGACGAGGAAATCGACCGGCTCCGCACCGTCGGCGCGAAGGGGCAGAGCTGGCTGAGCGAATATCAGCAGAGCGAAATCAAACGCACGGGCATACCGCTGAAGGTCGGGTACAACAAGGTCTTCGGGTACTATATCGAAATCACGCACGTCCACCGCGAGAAAACCCCGCCGGAGTATCACCGCAAGCAGACGCTCAAGAACGCCGAGCGATACATCACCGACGAGCTGAAAAAGTACGAAGCCGAGGTGTTGACGGCCGACCAGCGCGCGAAGGAGCGGGAAAATCTGCTGTATCAGCAGGTGTGTGGCCAATTGACGGAGCACATCGAAGCGATGCAGGCAGCCGGGCGGGCGATTGCGACGCTGGACGTATTGGCCGGCCTGGCGCAACTGGCGGCTGAGCGCGGCTACATCCGCCCGACGATCACGCAGGAAAACACGCTGGAGATCATCGGCGGGGAACATCCCGTGCTGGCGGAGCAGTTGCGGGAGCAATTCGTGCCCAACGACGTGGTAATGGGTGCGAAGGACGACCGCCTGTTGATCATCACCGGCCCGAACATGGCAGGCAAAAGCACGTACATCCGCCAGGCGGCGCTGCTGACGCTGCTGGCGCAGACGGGCAGCTTCATCCCCGCCCGGCGCGCGACGATCGGCCTGGCGGACCGCATCTTCACGCGCGTCGGGGCGGCCGACGAACTGACGCGGGGCCTGTCCACCTTCATGCTCGAAATGGTCGAGACGGCCAACATCCTCAACAACGCCACGCCGAGGAGCCTCGTGATCCTCGACGAGGTCGGGCGCGGCACGAGCACGTGCGACGGCTTGGCGCTGGCGTGGGCGATCTGCGAACACATCGCGCTGGTGGTGAAGTGTCGCACGCTCTTCGCGACGCACTACCACGAACTGACGGAGCTGGAATCACTGCTGGACGGCACGACGAACCTGAACGTGGCTGTGCGCGAATGGAACGACGAGGTGATCTTCCTGCACAAGATCGCCAAGGGCGGCACGGACCAGAGCTACGGCGTGCACGTGGCGCGGCTGGCCGGCGTGCCGAAGGACGTGATCGCCCGCGCCCGCCAACTGCTGCCGCAGCTCCAGGCCCACCTCGCCCGCGGCCTGGACATGCCGGAACTCGCCGCCCGCGCCCAGCAGGCAGCCGCCCAAATGAATCTCTTCGCCGGCCCGGCCGACCGCGTCGCGGCGGAAATCAGACACACCGACCTGGATAACCTCACGCCCATCCAGGCCCTCGAACTGCTCCGAAAACTCAAGGACGAGTTGTGATTCCACGCGGAAAGACAAAACAAATTCTCCACGGATTCCACGGATGAAAGATGGATTTCACGGATTTTTTTAAAAATATAGAATACAATATCCGCATCCGTGGAATCGGTTTTGAATCCGTGTAATCCGTGGATGATTTCATACTTTTATAGAGAGCACAGCGGCTATGCCGACCGAATCGCAACAAGCCCGTGTGAAGCGCACCGCGAAGATCATCGCGGTCCTGAAGAAGGAATTTCCCGACGCCGATACCCGGCTGAAATATGACCGCTCCAATGCGCTGCAATCACTTGTGGCGACGATCCTCTCGGCCCAGTGCACAGACGACCGCGTGAATATCGTCACGGTCGAGCTGTTCAAGAAATACCGGACGGTCAAGGATTTCGCCGAAGTCTCACAGGAAGAACTGGAAGCCGACGTACGCACGTGCGGATTTTATCGCAACAAGGCCAAAAATATCCGGGCGGCCGCGGCGATGATTCTAAAAAATTTCGGCGGCAAGGTTCCCGACACGATGGAGGAACTGCTGTCCCTGCCCGGCGTGGCGCGCAAAACCGCCAACTGCGTCCTGAGCAACGCATATGGCCGAAACGAGGGCGTTGTGGTCGATACGCACGTCATCCGCCTGGGCGCCCGGCTGGGCCTTACAAAACACACCAACCCGGTCAAGATCGAGCAGGATTTGATGAAGCTCGTACCGCAAAACCAGTGGGGCCTGTTTTCGCACCTGATGATGTTCCACGGCAGGGCGTACTGCGTCGCTCGAAAACCCAAATGTGAGCAATGCCCCCTCGATGGTTCTAAAAAGCTCTGCCCGTCGTATAACAAGGCCTGATCCCATTTAAGCTGCCGGACGGTAACAAGAGAACACGAACAAGATGGATGAAGACGAATTTCACGAATGGTTTTGAAAAAACGGTAGCGACTTCGCGCGATATTTAACAAACGATTTTTCCAGTTACGATTGGTTGACTTTTCCCGGCCCCGGAGGGGCCTGAAGCGTCTAGCCGGGGGTGAGCGAAGCGAGCCCCCGGAATGCGGTGTTTGGAATGTAGCCCCGAAAGGGGTGATAGCGAATTTAGGACAGGGGATTATAGCGATGTCATACACGGACTTAAATTATCATATCGTCTATGCCACAAAAGACAGACGGCCTATTCTCTCCGATGACATTTTGCCTCGACTGGTAAAATATACCGGTGGAATTCTCCGCGAACTTGGCGGCCAACTTCTGGAAGCCGGCGGCACGGTATTGCATTTGATGAGCGATTTCTCACCGGGTAATCCGCTGTCGCCCCGTTGGGGCTATGGGAGTGTGGGCGGCGTTCCGGGGGCTCGCTGCGCTCACCCCCGGCTAGACGCTTGCGGCCCCTTCGGGGCCGGGAGAACAAAAGACGGAAAAATATAATCGCGCCGGGAATCAGAAAAAACTTGGCGGGACGGATTTGTCCCTTCGGGAATCGCATCTAGCCGGGGGGGAGCGAAGCGAATTTCCAGAACATGAGATCAAAGGTTGAAGGACGTGGAGATTTCCGTTCATGGGTAGTTTCGATCGAGATTATGCCGGCGCCATTATGGGCGGCATGGGGTCGATTTTTGCGGCTGTGTTTTCCCCCGTGCTCGCGATGGTTCTGGGGGTTATGTACGGGCTGATTGTTTCCGGCGTGTATGGAGTCATGAAACTCATTGCCGCCGCGGCGTGGATGATCGCGTTTTTCCCTGTTCTCATGTGGCTGGACGTACGGTGCGTTCCCGTGGGGGTGCTGTACGTGTATCTTCTCTACTGCTATTGGTGGAAGCGGCGGCGGTTGGGGGCGTGGTTTCTGCTTTGCGGCGTTTCGGCGTTTTACAGCCACGCGCTTCGCGATACCCCGTTTTGGCCGATTCTGATATTCTGGGTTGTTCTGGCGATGGCGTGGATGGGAATTCACCTGTATGTGCGACGGAATTACCTGGCCCTCGAAAAAATGCAGGTGAAGGATTTGTATACCGAGGAAGAACGATCCCGCCCGCCGGCAAGTCAGGGAATCTGCCGGACGTGTGGCCGATATTCAGATCGAATATACTACCTGCCGGACGGTTCACGCCTCTGCGAGACATGCTACGAAGCGGCGGCGGGTTCCCCGAATCCGGCGGGCCGTTCAGACCATTCGGACCATTCCAAAAAAGGCTCCGTTTGAGATTTTGCCCAATTGCGCCTTGATTCGCCCGGATTCGGGTGTATGGTATCGGCTGCGTCGCCGGCGAGCGGACGCCGGAGAGGTTTCGTTTCATGGATCGTATTACCATTGCCCTGGCGGGGAACCCCAACTGCGGCAAGACCACGCTGTTTAACGCCTTAACCGGCGCGTCCCAGCGCGTGGGCAACTGGCCCGGCGTGACGGTCGAACGCATCGAAGGGCGCTACGAATACGAGCAGACCGACGTTCAGGTCGTGGACTTGCCGGGCATTTATTCCTTCTCCGCGCACTCCGCGGATGAATCCATCTCCCGCAAGTACATCCTCATGGAGAAGCCCGCCGTCGTGGTCAACATCATCGACGCGACAAACCTGGAACGGGGCCTGTATTTAACCGCCCAGTTGCTGGAAATGAAAGTTCCCATGGTCGTGGCGCTGAACATGATGGACGTCGTCCGCCAGCGGAAGCTTCGGATCGAGGTGGAACACCTGGCGAAGCACCTGGACTGCCCCGTGATTCCGATTGTGGCGTCCCGAAAGAAGGGCATTGAGGAATTACGCCGGGCCATTCATGAAGTCGCCCGCGAACGAACCGTTCCCGGAACGCGCGTGGCCTACGACATGGTTGTGGAGGAAGCCCTCCGCGCCTTGATGAAGGGATGTGAGTCCGCGGCGGCGGACCATCGCGTGCATCCGCGCTGGCTGGCGGTCAAACTGCTGGAGAACGACGAGTTGGCCCTTCAATTCGTCGGCGGACAGTGCGACGCGGCGGTAACCGACCGCGCCCGGGCCATCGAAAAACACGTCGGCCAGGCCATCGGCCTGGTGATGGCCGACGGGCGGTACGGGTTCATCCACGGCCTGACGCGCGACGTGCTCCACCGCGACAGGGAAATCCGCAAAACCCTCTCCGACGCCGTCGATAAGGTCATTCTCAACCGCGTCGTGGGCATTCCGATCTTCCTGGCGGTCATGCTGGGCGTGTTCCTGCTAACGATCAACGTTGGCGCGCCGTTCATCGACTTTTTCGACCAATTGTGCGGGACGATTTTTGTCGACGGCTTCGGGGAGCTGCTGCAGTCGTGGGGCGCGGGAGCGTTTCTGACGGCGATTCTCGCCGACGGCCTGGGCGGAGGCATCCAGACAATCGCGACGTTCATTCCACCGATTTTCTTTATTTTCCTGTGCCTCTCGATTCTCGAAGACAGCGGATACATGGCCCGCGGGGCGTTTATCATGGATCGCCTGCTGCGAAAGATCGGCCTGCCGGGCAAGGCGTTCTTGCCGATGCTCGTGGGCTTCGGCTGCAATGTACCGGCGATTCTGGCGACGCGCACGCTGGAGAATCCGCGCGACCGGATCATGACCGTCGTGATGAACCCGTTCATGTCCTGCGGGGCGCGCCTGCCGGTCTACACACTCTTTGCGGTGGCGTTTTTCCCCGGCCGGGGCGGCGTGATCGTATTCGGCCTGTACATGATAGGAATCCTGCTGGCGATTTGCACCGGCCTGCTGCTCAAGAAAACCATCTTTCAGGGCGAGCCGGGCACGTTCGTGATGGAGCTGCCCCCCTACCATTTTCCGACACTCTCCGGCGTGCTGTTTCACACGTGGCGACGGCTGATGGGGTTCATTCTGCGGGCGGGCAAGGTCATCCTGCTGGCGGTCGTGGTGTTGAGCGTGCTGAACAACGTCGGATTCCAGGAGGGCCGAGCCGCCGTCATCACGGGCCGATCCGACCGCTCCCTGCTCAGCGGGCTGGGACGAAGCGTCACACCGGTGTTTCACCCCATGGGCATCACGCACGAGAATTGGCCCGCGACCGTTGGGCTGTTTACGGGTCTGCTGGCGAAGGAGACCGTTATCAGCACGCTTGACGCACTGTATTCCACGCCGCATCTCACCGGGCAAGACGCCGCGAGGACGTACTCCCCAACCCAGCCGACGAAGGTTTCACATGAAACGGCTGAACCCAAAGAGGAACCGTTCGATTTCTGGGGCGGTATTGTTGGAGCGGTTCGGTCGATCCCGGAGGGTTTTGCGCCGGGGGCAGGAGAAAAACAGGATAATCGGGAACTGGCGGGGCAATTGCGCGATCATTTCGGCGGACGGGCCGAGGCGGCGGCGTATCTGCTGTTCGTTCTGATCTACGCCCCGTGCATTGCGGCCGTCGCGGCCATCTATCGGGAGACCAACTTCCGATGGATGCTCTTCAGCGTTTTGTACACGACGGGCCTGGCGTGGGTTGTTGCGACGCTGTTCTATCAGGTCTGCACGTTTGCCCGGCATCCCGCGTCCTCGGCGTTGTGGATAAGCCTAGCCACTGCAATGTTGCTTGTACCCTACGCGGTTTTACGCCTCTGGATGCGGTATCAAAAAACCGAGAGTCCATTATGAGGTATAATGACTTTCCGGACGAAGACTCCACGGATTTCACGGATTGAAAAAGGATTACACGAAGAATTCTTTTCAAATAATGCATAAAATAATCCGTGAAATCTTTTCTTTATCCGTGTAATCCGTGGATAATTTTACGACGAGAGAAATGCTTTTCTGAATCCGAAGACACCATCGACGCATTGAAGGCGAAACAGGCATGAGACGACGACATCGAGGAGGACGGCAGGGAGAAGATGGCGAGGTTTCGTCACGGGAGGGCGCTATGCGCCCGTTAAGCGAGTGTCCTGAAGGCGTCGGCGGCGTGATTGTTTCCAACGGTGACCTGAAGTCGATGGAAATGGGCCTGTTTCTCGGTGCGCACGTGGAGGTGCTTCGGAATCATCGGCGGGACTCGAATCTTCTCGTGGCGGTCGGCCCAGCCCGTTACGCCGTTGCTCGAACCACCGCCGGGCTGATTTACATCCAGTAATCGGGGGAAACCAACAGGGAAAAACCACGAAATTTACAGGAATTTTTTCCAGAAATTAAAGTTTTAATCGCGTTATTTGTTGTAAATAAAGCATTTACAGAAAATGTAGGGAGAACACCTGAAAAAAGGGAGATTTTATTGAATTCCAAACTCGCCCATGCCGAATAATTCAACAGTAGAATGATGTTTTCTCCTTGTGCTTGGTGGAATGTGTGGCCCCCCGAAACAATTGCGGGATACATCTGGAAGTAGTCTGTTCTCTGTTTTCACACTCATGCGGGGCCGTCCGAAAGTCCAAACGCGCAGAAAAACCGCGCTGATAACATATAGAGAATCCTCTACGTAGGAGCCGGATCGATTCTCCCCCAATCGGTCCGGCCGATTTGGCGAGGCCTGTCGTCCCCCCCATCGATAGGCCCGCCTTTTTTTTGCGCACGGGAATCCGTTTGGAATACGTCCGCAAATTACACGAAAAGGTTTTCTTTTAGAAATTCGGTTCTCATCCAATCATGGTGTCGATTTGGCGTCCATAATAAAACATAACTTAAATGCGTTTAACGCTTTACGGCCACCGGCATGGG
>JAFGEJ010000179.1 GCA_016931655.1 Phycisphaerae bacterium | reverse complement strand
GTAAAAAACGCGACACAGAGAGACTGAGGAACTGAGAAGATTTTTTATTTTTTCCATCATCTATAATCTTCTCTGTCTCTCAGGAACTCTGTGTCGGATTTTCTGTTTTTTCTTTATGCCGGGGAATCCGGTCGCTCACATCGGCGGACCAAAAACAATTCTTGCTTTCTCTTCCTGCAAAGACGTGAATAGAATGTGGTATGGGGACGAAAAAGCAAAAAATCATCGTGAACGACCGGATGCAAAAGGGATATGTCTATTACCGCACGGAAGGCGTGGGGAAAAATTTTGATCCGGGATTTTTTCCGAAACTCACGCCGAAACAGATGCTGCAAATGGGCGTGTTCGGCGGGAAGTACATGACCGACTGCACGGGCGAATTTCCCGAAGACTGGTTCACCCGCGCGAAGCTCTGCGCCGAACGCCACGACCCAGCCATGAACTTTTTCGGCGTCAACGCCTCCCAGCCGCTGGCGGTCTGGCGGGAAAAGGGATGGATCTATCACGAAGACCCGCGAGGATGGTTCCAGTGGTATTGTCGTTATTACATGGGCCGGCGTTGCGAAGACGACGAGCGCCAGATCAAGCGCTTCCGGGCGATGCGAAGGCACATCGCCCAGATCAAAAATCATTGCAAGCCGGGCGATCTTTCCTGCCGGCCGAGGCAAAGACAGGCGCTTCTCAACTGGGCGTACGACAGCAGGGAGTTTTGACGAAAATTTGCTCTGTTGAAATCATGGAAAACAAAACAAAGAAAATCAGCCACAGAGGTCACAAAGGAAGAAGAAAATCACAACAAATCTGTTGTTTTTTCCTTTGAGACCTTTGTGCCCTTTGTGGCAAAAAAATCTTTTCAACAAAACAACGGAAATTCTGCCCCCCCCCTTCTGAGACTACGAAGGCTCAGACGCCGGCGCCGTCGTCGGTGAGGCGGGTTGCGCGGCGGGAGGTTCCAGCCGGCGGCGAAGTTGCTCGTTGATGATCTTTTCCCGATCCTCCGCCCGCCGGCGGAGCATTTTTTTGCGCCGGTTGAGCTTCTCATCCAGTTGCTTCAGGCGATATTCACTTACTCGCTGCTCCACGTCGAACTTTTCGGACAGGAGTTTTCGGAGCTTGTCTTTCAGAGCGTCCCGTTCGGGATCGGTTTTCGCCTCGTGATATTCCCTGGCGACGCACAGGATTTCCACCTGGAGGTTGGCGTTTCGGACGTGGGCGTCGCGTGCGTCGGCCGGCATGGCGCGAAGCTGTCGCACCTTTTCCTGGAAATACTCCAGCGCCCGGCCATACGCCTTTTCATCCCGTTGCTTCAGCTGCACCAGCCGGCCGTGATAATACGGCAGGTGCTTCTGAAGGAACTCCAGCACCTTCGTTTCGTCGTCGGGGGAGACGGCGGGCGGCGGCGGCGGTTCCATCAGGCCGGGCCATCGTTCGGCGCCTACATCCATCGGTGAAGCGTCGTCGTCGGACTTGAGAATCGGATCGGCGGGCGGCGCCGTTGGCGCGTCGTCGGCCGGCGCGACGGTAACGCAAAACCCCAACATCACCCACACCACAGGCAGCCAGTATCCACGTTTCATCAATAGGCCTCGATAGGATCAACGGATTCGCTCTCGTGAGGAACGTTTCGCACGTCCTCCTTCGGAACGGGTTGTATACGGTTTTCCCGAACGCCCGGCCGATGGTCGGGATCGTCATTTCCGAACATTTCGGGCGTCACGGCGATTCCGAAGGCGTCCCGCTCGAATTCCTCCATGAGTTGATCGATATCCTGGTCGAAATCGCCGTCGGCTTCCATGGAGGCCATCACGTCCGAGAAGGGCACGTCGACACCGGGGCGGGGCGCCGCGATTGGCTCGGCCAGATTGTCAGGCAACTGCGGCGCCGTGGGGCGCAGCAGCAGACTCACCGCCAGCAGCACGACAGCCGCCGCGGCGGCCACCGTTGCGCCGGCCAGTGTGAAGCGAAGCTTCCAGCGGGAACGGAGCAGGATTTTCGTCTGCCGTCGCCGCAAGGCGCGCTGAAGGACGTGGTCCGGCGGCGTCACGTCCAGCCGATCGCGCAACATCGCCTCGGACCGGCGAATGTCCTCCACAACGGCGCGTTCGTCCGTGTTTAACGAAACGTCCTCGCCGTCGAGGTATCGCGCGATACGCTCGTATTGTTGTTCGTTCACGTTCATGGGGATGTGCCTTCCCGATCTTCCAGTTCTTCCCGAAGCCGCTGCATGCCCCGGTGCACTTTCGCCAGCGCCGTTCCCAGGGGGCATTGAAACATATCGGCGATGTCCTTAAAGCTCATCTCACCAAAGTGTCGCATCAGAATCATCTGTCTGGTGGTCTCGTCCAGCGATTGCAGAGCGTCCTCGAGCCGGGCGGAGGCCTCCTGGGCCAATACACCCGCGTCAACGTCCCGCATCCGGGCCGGTATGCCCTCGGACGGCGAGTGCCCCTGCTCGTCCTCGACGGACAGGCTCGCCGGCTGCGGGCGGGTCTTTTTCCGCCGGATGCGGTCGCGCACCATGTTCGCCGCGATACGGAACAGCCACGGCTCGAATCGACCCTGGTCTCGATACATTGGAAGGGTTCGGACCAGCCGAAGCGTCAACTCCCCGAGCAGATCCTCGGCGTCGTGATGACGCCCGGTCGCGCGGTAGAAATATCCGTACAGGCGTGGGCCGAACCCCGCCAGCAGCCTCTGGTAGGCTCGCGCATCACCGGCTCCAGCCTGCGCGATCGTTTCACGAAGCTGCTCGGTATTCATGTCCGATCCGATTAACGCATTGAAGTAGGGGTTATTGCAACCTGCCCGCCTGCCGGCAGGTTACAGACATAAGCTGACCGACCTGCCTCTCTGCCGTCCGGCAGGTTGGTTAACTGGCTATTTGGTTAATTGGTTATCTGGTTAACTTGTTAACTTGTTAACTTGTTAACTGGAAAAGGATTACACAAGTTTTGGGACGCCGCCATATTGTTGGAATTTTTGTCAACATTTTATATAGCCGTCATGGAGGATGCTTTTGTAATTTTTTACCAGTTAACAAGTTAACCAATCAACCAGTTAACCGGTCAATAAATCGGTCAGTTTGAGTAAGAACCTTACTTCCTTTTTTACGCCTCGGACCATCGATAGGAGAAGAACGACGCCTGTTTCATCGTGAACCGCAGGTAGCATGCGCCCGCCGCGACGGGTTCGACGACGGTTTTCTCGCCCCAGCGGATCGGGATACGAACGGCGTCGGCAAATTCGATATAGCTGCTGTCGCCGTCGTAGCCCGGCAGGGGTTCGTTGGGGCAGCCTTCCTTCGCCTCGATCACCTCGGCCTTGATAAATCCGGTACGGCAATTGACGTTGACTTCCAGCTTCATGGGTTTTTTCAGGGGCAGCGGATTGGTCACGAGCACGCCTTCGGTTCGGCTGGCCTCCAGGCTGACCCAGCCCTCCCGGCGCATCGACGCCAGTCCGATGGCGCGCTGATGATTTTTTTTGGAACCGTGTTTCGTACCCGCGCCGGAGTAGAACACCCACAGCCGGTCGCCTTCGGGAATCGGTGGATTGAACGTGGGAACGACCCAGTGCGAATCCCACGCGCCCTCGCCGCCCCGGGACAAAACGGGGCTTCGGTCGCCGAGGCGGTTCCAGTGCACGCCGTCCGGGCTGGAAATCAACTGCGTGTCCAGACGCTCCATTTCCTTGTGATAGGTTTCCAGCAGGCCGAGGAATCCCCGCCCGCAGCGGAACGGCTGAAATCCGTATATCTCCACGTCGGGCGGGTCATTGTCGTCGGCTTTCAAGACCACACCGTAATCCGTCCAATGAACCAGATCGGTGCTCTTCCACAATCGTGCAACGCGCGGCTGCAAGAGTTCGCCCTCCTTCACGCCGGGCAGTTTGAACAGACCGGGCCGGGAGAAAAACAGATATTCCCTGTTGATCTCGTCGTACAACAGGCTGGACCGGTCCCCCACGCCGGGCAGGATTCCGGACGTCTCACGTTCCAGGGTCCGGCCGTCCCTGCTGCGGAGGAGATACAATCCCTTTGAATTGTCCTTCTCGAACTTGCAGAAGCAGACCCCCACGTATTGGGCGTCGGCGAACCAGTCATCCGCCGTGTCGGCCTTCCCGGCAAGGGTCAGGTTGTCGACGCGGATTCCCGCCGAACCGGGCAGGGCACAGCCTTGTTTTGCCCATTCTCGGCCGTCGCGCGAAACGGCCAGGCGAACCATCCCGTCGCTGTAGCACGTGTACCACAGGCGATATTCGCCGGTTTCGGCGTCCCGCAGGCAGAAGGCGTAGCCGATACCCGTACCTTCGTCCCCCCCGTCGGGACGCAACACCGGCTCGAGCGACTCGCGGCGGAGAGTTTGCGTCAGGCGCGGAAGATGGATGCGGGTTAAAATTTCACTGTCGTCCAGGAACAGATGCAGGTCGGGATCGTACACGATAAGGTTCCTTGTGAATCGCTGAATGAAACCGCATGGCAATGGGAATAATACTGCAAACCGGCTGTTTTGCAAAGGCCGGCATGACTTTCCGCGGAAATTTGTCGGCCTCGTTTGGGAATCCAGGACTCTTGCTCGTTGCGGGCGTCGCGGGGCTTTGGCATAATGAGCGTCGGACCAACGTTTGGGAAATGCGGGTTTGCCCGAAAGCTCAGCGGCGCGGTTTTTTTATAAGATGCTCTAACAAAACCCACAGCCTGGCGGGATGAAGCATGAGCGAGCAGAGAAACGGTTCCGACGATCTTCGATTCGCCTCGCTGACGGCGCACCAGCTTCAGTCGCCGATCAGTTCGGTTCGCCAGATTCTCGACATGCTCCAGGGCGGATACAACGGCCCGCTGACCCCGACCCAGAAGGAGCAGATCGACAAGGCCATCCGGCGGTGCGACCAGAGCATCGAGGCGATTCAGCGGATGCTGGAAATCGCGCGCGAGGAAAAGGACGACGTCGGAGCGGTCGACCTGGCGATACTGGCGCGGAAAGCCGTCGAGAGATACCGCCAGGAGGCGTTCCGCAGGAATATCGAGCTTTCGCTTCGCCTGGCGATCGAACCGGCCCCGGTGCGGGGGCGAAGCGCCGCCCTGGCCGAGGCCCTTAACGCCGTCCTGCAAAACGCCCTGAAATACACTCCCGAACATGGGCGGATTCTGCTGACCGTTCAGCCGAGGGTGGAATCGCAGGCCATTCGTCTCTCGGTGGCCGATTCGGGCGTGGGAATCGAACCGGGGGAGCGGAAGAAAATTTTCGAGCCGTTTTTCCGCACTGCGACCCAGCGGCGCAGCGCCCGCCCGGGCACGGGCATCGGGTTGGCGTTCGTGCGGGCCGTCGTCGAGAAGGCCGGCGGAACGACCTGGGCCGATCAGTCCGGCCTCGGCGGGGCGGAAATTTTCATCGAGCTGCCCCGCGCCGCCATGCCCGAACCCGCCGAAGCGCCCGACGCACCCCCGCCGATGCGCGTCGTGATCGTCGGCGGAGTCGCCGCCGGCCCAAAGGTCGCCTCCAAAATCATTCGCCTCTGCCCGCGGGCCGAAGTCACCGTCGTGGAGCGCGGACGCATTTTATCCTACGCCGGCTGCGGACTGCCGTATTACGTCTCCGGGGTGGTGAAGGAGGAGCGCCAGCTGATGGCCACCCCCGTCGGCGCGGTGCGCGACCCGGTGTTCTTCCAGAGCGTCAAAAACGTCTCCGTCCTGAATCAGACCGAAGCCGTCGAAATCGACCGCGCCCGAAAACGCCTGCGCGTCTGTTCGCTGTCCGACGGAAAGGAAACCTGGCTGGACTACGACAAGCTCGTGCTGGCCACCGGCGCCCGGCCGATCTGGCCGAACATCCCAAACATCGACCTGGGCAACATTTTCCGTCTGCACGGCGTGCGGGACGCCGAGGGAATCAAGGCCGTCCTCTCCGAACCGCACAGCCACGACGTCGTCATCGTCGGCGGCGGACTGATCGGCGTGGAAGCCACCGAGGCCCTCGTGCATCGCGGCTGCCGCGTGACCATCGTCGAAAAGCTCCCACAAATCCTGCCCATGCTCGACTGGGAAATCGCCAAGCTCGCCGAACAGCACCTCGAATCGCACGGCGTGAAGGTGCTCACGGAAACCCAGGCCGAATCGTTCCAGGCCAACGGAAACGGGAAAGTCGCAGCCGTCCAGACGACCCACACCCTGCTGCCGGCGGAGATGGTCATCGTCGCCGTCGGCGTCCAGCCGGAGGTCGCGCTGGCCCAGCAGGCCGGGCTGGAACTCGGGCAGACCGGCGCGATCCGCGTCGACGACCGGATGTGCACGAGCGACCCGGACGTCTACGCCGCGGGCGACTGCGTGGAAACCACGGATATGATCACCGGCAAGGCGACGTACATCCCTCTGGGTTCGACGGCCAACAAGCAGGGGCGCGTGGCGGCCGTGAATCTCTGCGGCGGCGACGACCGATTCCCCGGCGTGCTGGGCAGCACCGTCTGCCGGGTGTTCGACTACTGCGTGGGGCGCACCGGCCTGAGCGAGTCCTACGCGCGGCAGCTGGGCTACGACGTGGTAAGCGTCCTGGCGCCCGCGCCCGACCGCGAGCATTTCATGCCCGAAGCGAAAATGCTGTTCCTGAAGCTCGTGGTGGATCGCAAAACGCGCCGCCTGCTCGGCGCCCAGGCGACCGGCCCCGGCGAGGGCGACAAGCGAATCCAGATCGCCGCGATGGCGATCACCGCCGGCATGACCGTGGATCAACTGGCCAACGTCGATCTGTGCTACGCGCCGTCGTATTCCTCGGCGATGGACAACATCATCACCGCCGCCAACGTCGCGCGGAACAAGCTGGACGGCCTGATGATCGGCGTTTCCCCCGTCGAGGTGGAACGCATGTTGCGGGAGTCTCAGCCGTTCGTCTTTCTCGACGTGCGCACCCCCGGCGAGCATGAACAACTGCGCCTGCCCGGCGCGAAGCTCATTCCCCTGGGATCGCTGCGAGGCCGAATGGGCGAACTGCCCGCCGACGAGACGATTGTCACTTTCGGCGAGCTGTCCCTTCGCGGATACGAAGCGGCGCTGATTCTCAAGACGGCTGGGTTCAGGGACGTTCGCGTCATGGACGGCGGGACAGCCATGTGGCCGTTTGAAAAACTCTACTGATCCGTAATACGATCCTTCGCGGCAGTACGGGTCTCGCCGGGTTCCATTTTTACCCGTCGGTGACGATGAGAAGTTTGCCCCGCCGGAGGGTTTGTTGGGCGTCCGGCGCCTGGCTGAGCACGTTGAGATTGGCCTGGTCCAGGACAATGGCCCCGTCGGCGTCAACGCGGACCGCCCGGATACCCAGGCAGCGCCGTCGGCGATGGTCCGATTGGGGAGGAATTTTCATGTTGCGCGGCAGGGTGACGTAGCGGGCGGATAAGCGCCGCGGCAGGTCGCCGGCGAGAACCTCGGCTGTGTCGAATACACACTGTCCGTCGGCGGTGGAAATTCGCGTCAGAACGCTGGGCCGACAGGCCAGGCCCCGCGCGTCGATCACGATCACGTCGTACTCCGCGCCGGTCGGCGGCTTCGGCCAGGTCCAGAACCGCCTTGCCTTTTGCCCTTCCAGCCCCAGCACACTCACCGCCCCGCGAACGCCGCAGATGGGAATTTCCATGCGGGCCGTCGCCGTGCGGGTGGCGGGGTCATACGTCGCGTCGAGTTCGCGGAATCCCTTCAGTGTCACGTCGGCGCGAATCCAGCCGTTGCGGACGTTCTCGAACCGCCCGCCGGGCCCGACGCGCACGCCCGCCAGCACCAGCGCGGCGTTGCGGGCGGCAACAATGTAGGCCCCGCGCTTGGCCATCAGTTCGGCTCGTCGCCCGGAGAGGTCCTCGCGGGCCTTTCCCGTGCCCACGGCGCAGACCGTGCCGCGCGCCCAGTTGATTTCCCCACCGCGGATTTTTTCGACGTTCGCCTGAAAGGTCAGCCCCGTCGCTTCATGGGCGATGGTAACGGGATCATCCGTTGCCCCGGCGGGTTGCCCGGCTGCGCCGTCAAACCACAGGCCGACTGACAACATCGCCGCAACGATTACGATAGGCTTTGCGTATTTCATGGGTATACCCTTTTTCCACAATGCTTGCATTGGAACAATACAATCGTCTCCCAAATACAATAACGTTGCGAAATCATCCACGGATTACACAGATTTCATAAGGATTTCACAGATTTTACTTTTAAAAAATCCGTGTAATCTGTTTTTTATCTGTGAAATCCGTGGAGTCTTCGTGAATAGCCTAACCCCGACAGGATAAGAATATACGCACCCGGGCGTCGGGGTCAAGGTATTTGCTCGTCCATGCGTATGAATCATCATCCGTAATCGGCCTATTCCACGAAGGGCTGGTGACCCCGACGCCCGGGCGGCATGGACGGCGAACCAAGGGTATGCCCAGGTAGACACCGTACCGCCCGAAAGGTTAGGGGAGTATAATAATTTGAGAATTCTGAAAAACCTACCACAGAGACACAGGATTTTGCATAACTCTCGTGAATTACTAACCTGCTGTTTATAAAGATCGTTATGGTTTATTGCATCGATTGAAAGTAGCCCCGGGCGCAAGCCCGGGGACAACAACGCAATCTTTCATTTGAGCCCCGTCGGGGCGATTGAAATCGTTATTAAAAAATCAATCGTCCCTAACGGGACTCGAAAATATAGAACGGTCTTACTTCCCCGGGCTTGCGCCCGGGGCTACTATCAAAGACATTGTCAATCATGAAGATAGAACGCCATGTTCTTTTCATTTGAGTTATGCAAAATCCTGAGACACAAAGGCCGCAGATCGAATATCCCATAGGGAGAAAGACATTATTTCTTAAGGTTTTCTCTGTGTTCTCTGTGCCTCTGTGGTAAAAATATCCTTTTTTCAGAGGTTTCATTTCATGCCGAACGACGAGGAAATGTTCATGCGTCGCGCCCTGGCGCTGGCGGAGCGGGGACGCGGAGCCGTCGAGCCGAATCCGATGGTCGGCGCGGTGCTCGTGCGCGGCGGGCAAATCCTGGCTGAGGGATTCCACCAGCGGTTCGGCGGCCCGCACGCGGAAATCGAAGCCCTTGACGCCGCCAGGCAGGCCGGCGCGGACCCCACCGGTGCGACGATGTACGTCACGCTCGAACCGTGCTGCCATCACGGCAAGACCCCGCCGTGCACCGACGCGATCCTGCGGGCGCGCGTGGGGCGGGTGGTGGCAGCCATGCGCGACCCGGACGAAAACGTAGCCGGCCGGGGACTGGCGATCCTGCGCGACGCGGGCGTGGACGTATCGCTCGGCCTGTGCGAGTCCGAAGCCCGCGAACTGCTCGGCCCGTATATCAAGCTGCGAACGCAACATCTCCCCTGGTGCATCGCCAAGTGGGCACAGACCGCCGACGGCTTTCTGGCCCTGCCAAACGGAGAGGGTCGATGGATTTCCAGCCAAGAGTCGCGCCGTCGCGTGCACGAACTGCGAAGCCGCTGCGACGGCGTGCTCGTGGGCGTCGGGACGGTGCAGGCCGACGACCCCCTGCTGACCAATCGCAGCGGGCAAGGCCGAACTCCCACGCGGGTCGTGCTCGATTCGCACCTGCGAACCCCGCCGGCCTGCCGGCTTGTGCAGACGGCCAACGACGCCCCGCTCCTGATCGCCACAATAAAACAAGCCGCCGAGGAACGCCCCGAAGCCGTGCTCGCACTGCAACGGCATGGCGCGGAGGTGCTGCCTCTGCCGGCTGACGACGACGGGCGCGTCTCCCTGCCGGCGCTGCTGGAGGAACTGGGGCGGCGAGAGTGGACCAACCTGCTTGTGGAAGGCGGCGAAACGGTGCTGCGGGCGTTCCTGGCCGCCGGCTTGTTCGACGAACTCCAGGTCTACGTCTCGCCGCGTCTCGTCGGGCCGGCGGATCTGCCCCGGCTGAACGTCGAGGACGTATTAGCCGGCGGCGCCTTTTCCGTACGACAACGCATCTCCGTCGGCGACGACGCCTTTCTGCACTGCGGCTGCGTTTGATAATTCTCCTCGTTTGCATTTTTCGCCCGTCCGTGGTACACAAAATGGTTTGTCAGCCAATCAAACGAGGTGACGTATGCGAGTTGGTTTTGTGGGTCCTGCGCAGTCGGGCAAGAGCACGTTGTTTGCCGCGGTGGCAGCCGGCGGAGGGTCCGGCGTGGACCTGTCCCGCCCCGATCAGCCGCACCTGGCGGTGGTGAAAGTGCCCGACGAACGCCTGGTCTGGCTGGGTGAATTGTATCAGCCCAAAAAAGTCACGCCGGCCGAACTGGAACTGCTGGACCTGCCCGGTTTCGACCTGTCCGAGGAGGCCGGCCGTTCGCACGCCAAAGTCCATTGGCCGGCCATGCGCCAATCCGACGCCCTGGCGCTGGTCGTCCGGGCGTTCCCCGCCGACGACGTAGCCGCCTATCGCGGGCGAATCGACCCGAAGGCCGACGTGGAGGAACTGCTGGCCGAGCTGCTCTTTGCGGATATGGAACAGGTCACCGCCCGCGTGGAGAAACTGGAAGCGTCGGTCAAAAAACCCACACCCAAACGCGACGAACAACTCCGCGAACTGGAATTGATGAAGCGCCTGCTCGAGGCATTGGAAAACGAGAAACCCATTTCCGACGTGATCGCCAACGAGGCGGAGGACAAACTCGTTCGCAGCTTCGGATTCCTCACGCAGAAGCCCACGTTGGCGGTGGTCAACTGCGGTGAAAACGACGTCTCCGACGCCGACGCGGAACCCATCGCGAATGTACCGACGCTGCAACTCTCGGCGAAGATCGAGGAGGAAATCGCCGAATTGCCCCTTTCAGAGCGAGGCGAATTCCTCGCGGACCTGGGGCTGAGCGTCCCGGCCGGCGACCGCCTGATCCGCGCCTGTTATCAGCGAATGAACCTGATCAGTTTTCTGACGGTCGGGGAAGACGAGTGTCGCGCCTGGACGATCCCCGCCGGTACGAACGCCGTAACGGCGGCGGGGAAAATCCACAGCGATATCGCCCGCGGATTCATTCGCGCCGAGACCGTTTCATACGAGCATTTTCGCGCCGGCGGCGACATGAAGGCCGCCAAGGCCGCCGGACACGTACGCCTGGAAGGAAAAACCTACGTCGTCCAGGACGGCGATATCATCAACTTCCGGTTCAACGTCTAAGGGAGACAAAGAGAACACGAATTATCCCGCGTGGCGGAGCACCCGCTCCGCCACGTTAAGGGAATAAAAGCACTTTTTGAAATACGTGGCGGAGCGGGTGCTCCGCCACGCACGGATTACTGTCTGCATTGATTTTCCAAAAGTCAAATCGAGCGGGAGGCCCGAATCCGCGTCGGCCGAGGCGGCGGTGGTGGCAGGTGACGTTGCGCGTGGGGCTTGGCCTGGCCCTGGTGCTGGGCGTGTTGTACGTCGCCTCGCCGTGGCTTTTGCCGGCCGAGACGATCCGCCGTCACGTGGAAGCCTCGCTGGCCCAGCGGCTTGGCACGAGCGTTTCCCTTGGCGCGATGCGAATCGGCTGGGGCGAGGGCGTGGTGATCGACGGGCTGGCGATCCAGAACCCGCCGGGCTTTTCCGACGGGCCTATGGTGCAAATCGGGCGGATTCGCTGCGACTTTTCGCCGCTGCAGCTTCTCCTTCGTCAGCGGATCGCGTGGATGGACGTGGAAAAGCTCACGGTCCGGGCCGAGGACGACCCCGCCGGTCGGCTGAACGTGGAGTGTCTCAGCCGGCTCCCCACCAACGTTGATACGCACCGACTTCGCGTGCGGCAGTCGGAATTTTCGGTATTCCTTCACGATCAGCCCCGCCCGCTGACGGCCAACGTCAGCGACCTGCAGATACATCGTCTTCGGTCCGGCCCGGGGCACGTCACGATGACCGGCTCCTTCCAGCAGTCCGGCTCGCCGGCGCCGATCACGCTGCGGATGTCCGTCGGCGGGCAGGAGGAACACGCCGTCCTCGTCGATTGCCGCTTCTCCAACCTGGACCTGGCGCAACTGCCCCGCAGCCGGTCCGTCTGGGGCGATCTGCCGATCGAATCTCTTCGCGGGCGCTGCGGCGGACAGTTGGTCTTCGAGCTAGGCCGAAACCTGCGCGTGGAGGAACTCCGCCTGGAACTGCTGGCTGAGAACCTGGTGGTCAAACCCCGCGGCGTCGAGGCCCTGCCGAAGATCGACCGGGCGGGCCTGCAACTGGACGCCGAACTGGACGCCCTGAGCGAACGGGCCGACGTTCGCCGATTCCACCTGCGTCTGCCCGGCCTGCAACTGGACGGATCCGGCGTGCTCTACGCCGATCTTCTCCGCGGCGACTGGGAGGCCCTGGACAGCCTCCGCCTGCACGGAACGGTTCATCCCGAACGCCTGCTGGCCCTGCTGACCGGCCGGGAAACGCTGCTCGACGACCTGTCCGTTCGCGGGGCGGTGCAGTTCGCCGCCGTCGCGCAACAACAACGCGACGTGCTGGGCGTCGATCTGTCCCTGGACGCCGGCGCCGCGTGCATCCGCACGAAAGGGCGAGTCCTTAAACCCGCCGACCGGCCCCTTCGCCTCCAGTGGCAAGGCGGGGCGCAGCGCGCCGACGACGCCTGCCGGATCAACGTGGACCACGCCCGGCTGGTGGTCGGGGAAAACAGCATTACCGCGGCGGGGCACATTGAAGATATCCGGGCGTTTCGCCCGCCGGAAACGGCGCAGCGGGATTCCCCAGCCGTCCTCTCGGCCCTGCTCAAGGCGCTGCGGGGCGTGCGCCTCAACGGTGCCCTGGAGTTGAAAGAGCCACAAG
>JAFGEJ010000178.1 GCA_016931655.1 Phycisphaerae bacterium | reverse complement strand
CTTCTCGCAAGCCGAGGACAAAACCGAAATACATCAAAATTGTATCCAACTGGAACTATTCAATTTATGATGGGACAGCAGTGAAAAAGCCTATGGAGATAATTACATAACGGCCGAAGGCGTTTCCTTTCCTAACTCCTTATTTATAAACAGGCTCCAATACATCTTCGAAATCATCGCTTTTATAATAACGATAAGTTAATGATAGTCTATCGATAATTAATCGTTTGTCAAGGCTGTTTTTCATTTTTTGGCGTTTGTTTCTGAAATAACGTAAATAGAGACCCCACAGAGATAAATATAAACGGAACGCCCCCACTGGGCCGTACTGGACTTGAACCAGTGACCTCCTGCGTGTCGAGCAGGCGCTCTAGCCAACTGAGCTAACGGCCCGGAACAGTTTTACAATTACATTCCAGCGGACAGGAACCCGTGACCTGCCCTCAGGGCCGCTCCCGAAAACGGAGCGAACGGCCCACCCCGTCCAGCCGAGGCTGTACGGCAAAGAAGCATTATAGCGGGCCGATCCGACATTGCAACCGTCTGCCGGGCTGATTCATTCCCGATTTCCCCGCCCCGGATCCTCAGGATCCGTTCGGAGCGGATTACTTTTTCTTTTCCGGGGACGTTTGCTCGGCGGCGAGGGATTTCAGGATTCTGTCGAGTTCCTGGAAGAGGGCGTCGGCCTTGATGGGCTTGGTGATGTACCCGTCCATGCCGGCTTCGAAGCATTTCTGGTCGTCGCCGCGCATGGCGTGGGCGGTCATGGCGACGATGGGCTGGCGGGGTTTGTGGTTTTCCTCCTCGTACTTTCGGATCACGCGCGTGGCTTCCAGGCCGTTCAGTTCGGGCATTTCAATATCCATCAGTACAACGTCAAAGCGGCGGGATCGGACAAGTTCCACCGCGTCCCGCCCGTTGGCGACCGACGTGACCGTACAGCCGCGTTTGCCCAGAATCGTCTCGGCCAGGGCGCGATTGATCAGGTTGTCCTCGGCCAGCAGAACGTCCCAGGACCGCGAGAGGCTATCGGGCGCCGCCAGGACGGAAGACGGGATCGCGTCCGGCGCGACGGGCGCAACGCCCAGAACGGCGACAATGGAATTAAACAGGGACGATTGTCGGATCGGCTTGGTCAGATAGGCGGAAACGCCCATGTCGCGGCAGCGGACGGCGTCTTCTTTTCGCCCCGCGGAGGACAGCATCATGACCGTCGCTCCCTTCAGTTCCGGGTCCCGCCGAATTCCCTCCAGCACGCTGAATCCGTCCATATCGGGCATGCGAACGTCCAGGAGAACCAGGGGGAAAGGCTCTCCGTGGCGCGTGGCGTGTTTCATAAGCCCCAGCGCCTCGGGGCCATTGGGCGCCAGGGCGGGTTTCATGCCCCAGGATTCGGTCACTTTTTCCAGGATTTTCCGGTTCGTCGCGTTGTCGTCCACGACCAGGACGCGCAGGCCCTGCAGCGCGTCGACGGCGGCGGTAGGCATTTCGGACGGTTTCGGCTCGCCGATCTCAAACGGCAGGGAGAAGTAAAACGTGCTGCCGACGCCCACTTCGCTTTCCAGCCATATTTTCCCTCCCATCAATTGCACCAATTGGACGGTGATCGCCAATCCGAGTCCCGTACCTCCGATGCGGCGCGTGGAGGAGCCGTCGGCCTGCTCGAAGGGATGGAAAATCTTTTCTTTCGCCTCGGGCGGAATGCCGATACCGGTGTCCTTGATCGAAAACTGCAGTTCCACGGAGCGTTCCCGCCGGGCGACGGCTTCCACCCGCACGAAAATTTCCCCCTCCTCGGTGAACTTCACGGCGTTTCCGACCAGGTTGACCACGACCTGGCGAATCCGTCCCGGATCGCCCAGCACCTGCTGGGGAACGTCCGGATGGACGTAGTAGAGCAGTTCGAGTCCCTTCGCGTCGCTTCGAATGCCCAGGGACGTGAGTGTTTCGCCCAGGCAGTCGCGCAGGTCGAAGGACGTGAAGTCCAGGTCCATTTTCCCGGCTTCGATTTTGGAGAAGTCCAGGATATCGTTGATGATGTTCAGCAGCGCCTCGGCGGAGTCCTTGGCCATGGTCACGTATTCACGCTGTTCGGGGCTCAGATCCGTGCCCAGCGCCAGCTCGGCCATCCCGAGGATGCCGTTCATGGGCGTGCGGATTTCGTGACTCATTCGGGCCAGGAAATCGCTCTTGGCGCGGGCGGCTTCCTGGGCGGCGTGGCGGGCGCTGACCAGTTCCGTGACGTCCTTGGCGGTGTAAACGAAATACCGGGGCTGGCCGGTGTAATCCCGCATCAGGCAGCCGCTGACCAGAACGGGCACGTCCCGTCGGCTGGCGGTCTGCCAGACGGTTTCCCGCGTCTGAACGACGCCCGTCTGGAGCAGTGTCGGGAAAATGTCGTTCTGGAAGTCCTTTTTATTGGCAAAGAGCGATCCGATGGACAGTCCGATCAGCTTGGCTTCGGTGGTCCACAGGAAATCGCAGGCGGCCTTGTTCACCTGCACGATCTTTCCGTCCGGATCGGTCACGACGAGGCAGTCCCGCATCGCCCCGAGGATGCTGTCGAAAAAGTCCCGTGAGACGGTCGTGTTGCGAAGGTCTTCGAGCATCTGGTTGAAGGAATCGGCCAGTTGTCCCAGTTCGTCCCTGCTTCGGATGTCCACCGTCGACATCAGGTCGCCCGCGGCGACGGACCGGGTTCCCCGAATAATCTCTCGCATGGGCCTGACAAGAACCCGTGAGAGGAACAGGAACAGCAGCATGCCCAGTCCCACGATCTGTGCCGACGTGATGGCCAGGTTTGTCAGATAAATGCTTCTCTGGGCGGCGGCGGCCTCTTCGGTCTGGAAGGAAATCCAGAAGCTGTACATTCGTCCCGGCTCGCCGACGTCCACGGGTTCGGCGAGGATTTCGAGATACTCCTTTGGCAGGGTAAACGAAAGGGGCCTGGAAATCTTCGCGGGAAGAGACAATTCGGGATACACGTCCTGTATATTCTTCCCCCAGTCGGCGTGTTCGCTCGTGGCGTGAATGCGCCCGTTGGGGCGAACGAAATACCACCGCTGCACGCTGCCGGAATCCACGAGGGACTTGAGCATTTCGTAGGGCATCTCGCGGGTGCTGAATCCGGTGGCGATGTTCTTGGCGGCGACGGCGGCCAGCGTTTGATTCCTTCGCACCATTGTGTCGCGGACGCGGCGGGACTCCTGGCGGGAGACGATGTACACCAGCGTCAGATTGGCCAGAAGCACCAGCGTCAGCACGACGCCGAAAATTTTTCCGAACAGGCCGAGTTTTTTCAGTCCCGGAATCATCGGACGGATTTCGGCTCCTTCCTGGTTTTGCCCTCGTCTTCCTGCTCCACCAGCAGCATGGCCGCGGCGAGGTTGCAATGGATATTTCGGACGCCGGGCAGCGGCCCCTGCTGGCCTTTTGTAAACAGGCCCAGAAACGGCGTGTGGGGAATCTGGTTGCGGACCAGCAGGGGAAGTTTGGGAAGTTCCGAGGGCGGAATCGCCCGGCTGGCGGCCCAGCAGAAGTTAAACAGGCCGAATTCAATGTTCCCGGCCCGGTTTGTTCCCCGCAGCAAAGCCTTCACGACGGCCTGCTCGGCGCGGTTCAAAAGCGTCTGCCAGCGGCCGGCCAAAAGACGAATCGTGGTCCCTTCGGGCACCTCGGCATAGACCGGCAAGGCCCGATCCTGAAGATTTTTCCGCGTGGGAATGACCGTGACGATAATTTCTCCCTCCGCACCCCGCGGGGCTTTCAGTGCATAGCCGACCGGATTGCAGGCGGTATATCCAATCACGGTTTCGAGCGGCTCGTTTTCCACGATGGGTAAAAGTTTTCCGTTCAGCCATTCATTGTATACATCCAGCGCCGCCCGGTCGTCGATTTCATATATCACGTCGCCGGCTGGGGAAGCCTTTGTGACTTTTCCCGTGGTCTCCGTGGCACGGAACCCGTATTCCAAAGCCCATCCGATGGTTCGGTCCGTATACAAGGCCGTTAGAACCAGTCCGTTGGGATGCAGGGCGTCCCGCGTGAACGGGCTGGGCGGCTGCGAAGGGGCCAGGCCGACGTTGCCCCCCAGGACCGGAACGTTCTTTCCGACAACCTTGGCAATGCCGTCCAGAATTTTCCTCTCCCCGCCGCCGCTCTGCACACCGGCGTATAAAACGAAATCAGGCCGGCGAGAATCGGGCACACCGGCATCCGCGACGGCTTGACGCATGGCCCGCTCGCCGAGGGTTTCCAGGTCCGCCGAATCGCTCCCGTCCACGGCCCCGGCGCCGAAGCGAATGCCCGAATCGCTGCTGACCAGAAGAATCGCCAGGGCGCCGACGTTGCCTTTGTGATATCCCTTTTCGGTCATTACGTCCGCGGCGCTCAGGAGGCCGTGCACTTTTGCGCCCGGCGGAAGCAGCCGGTCCAGTTCGTCCCGAACCGTCTCCAGGTCGTACCCCGCCGTCGCGGCGACGAAGGCAAATCCCTCCGTCTTATCGCCCAATCCCTTCCGCGCCATGGCCAGGGCTTCCCGAACCGCCTCGGCGGCGTTGTCCGCCGTCGAAAATCCCGTCGCGGCGTGCGTGCGCGGGGTAATCGGAACGACCGACGGAGCGGTCGTCGGCGACGGCGCGGGGAAATCCCGTCCGTTCCGATCCGCAAGCAGCCACCACGCCGCGGCTGCGGCAAGCATCAACACGATAAGAATGACGACGATCCACTTGGTCATGAACAGGTCTCGACAATTAACCCGGATTCTTCTTTACCACAGAGGCACAGAGTTCTCAGAGATTCATTTTTGATTTTTACGAAATTGGAAATAAACAAAGCGATATTTCAACATGTCGGTTTTTTTGATTCATAACCTCTTGAAATGTAAATATCTCTGTGCTCTCTGTGTCTCTGTGGTGAAATATAAATATGCAGATTATTTCTCCAGCAGAACCATGGACACCACCAGGTTGCAATTCACGTTTCCGATGCCCGGCAAGGGCCCCTGCTCCCCCCCGGTGAATACACCGATAAACGGCACACCGGGGATCTCATTTTTCACCAGCAGGCGAATGGTGGGAACTTCCGAAAGCGGAATGGTGTTTCTCGCGCCCCAGCAGAAATACATCACCCCGAACGCGGTATCGTTCGGCGTAAGCTCCGCGCGCCGCAGGGCCTTGGCGGTCGTCTGATCCGCCCGATTGAGCAGATTCTGCCATTGTCCCGCGAAGAGGCGAATCTCGCTCCCCTCCAGAATCTGCGAATACACCGGCAGGGCGCGGTCCTTGAGATTTTCCTGCGTGGGAATGGGGTGAGCGACCAGATATCCGACCTGCCCGCCTTCGCCTTTCAGAATGCGACACAGCGGATTCAGGCCGGTATACTTCACCAGTTCCGCCCGCGTTTTGCCCTTCAGAACGGGGATCAGCTTTCCGCCCAGCCATTCGTCGTACACGTCCAGCGCCGGCCGGCCGTCAATTTCATACAGCAGGGAGCCTTCGGGATTGGCCTTGGTGACCACGCCCCCGGTTTCCGTCAGGCGAAAGCCCGACTCAAACGCCCAGCCGATCTTCTTGTCCGTGAACATCGCGGCCAGGACCAGCCCCTTGCTGTACATCTTCTTGCGGGTGAACTGATGCCATTTGCCCGTCAGGTCGTTGTCGCGGGCGTTGCCGCCCACCACGGGTGAGTCTTTTCCGATGACCTCGGCGATTCCTTCCAGAATTTTCATTTCACCGCCGTAATAGGAATTCCCGCAGTACAGGATCATCTCCGGCTTCTGATCGGGGGAGGCCTTGGCGTCGGCGAGTGTCCGGCGGGCGGCTTCGGCGCCCTGGGCGTGTAAATCCGCCGGTTCAATTCCATCCACGCCGCCCACGCCGAAACGAACGCCCGCCCCCTCGCCCACCAGCAGAACGGCAATGGCGCCGACGTTTCCGACGTGGTATCCCTCCTGCGTCATGACCGCCTTGCCGCTGGTGATGCCGTAGACCTTCGCCCCCGGATCGAGGAGCTTGTCAAGCTCGTTCATGACCGTTTCGATGTCATAGCCCACCGTGGGCGCGACGTAGGCGAAAACAACCTTCTCGTCGGCCAATTGATTTCGAGCCTTTTCCATCGCCTCGCGGACGGCCTGCCGCGCGTCGTCGGCTTCTGACCATCCGACCGCGGCGTGACGCCTAACGGCTGAGGGACTTTGCGATTGTGAAGCGCCGCCGCCGTCGGAAGCATCCGACGGAGCGGCTGGTTCTTTCCCGGTGATTTCCAGCAGCCACCACGCCCCCCCCGCCACCACCGCCAACAGAATCAAAATGACAATCACTTTTTTCATGACGTTTCACTCCCCTGTACATATGGATTTAACTTATTTCAAAAAAAGCCAGTTATGCCGATTTGTACCGGCATCCCGTACCCGTACGGATACACCTCGGCCCGTCCCAGTCGTACGGCCCCCGCTACGAGACTACATCGGTGAGGCGGAAAGTAAACCTGAAAGAAATCCAAGCCGGCAAAAACCTTGCGCACCAAAGGAGTAAGGTGAAAAATGGGTAATGAAACAGGGAAACAATGGACGATATGAAATCATGCCGTGTAAAAGCCTTCCAATTTCGGAAAAACCCTTCTGGGACGTTCCGCGGCGCCGCCAGGCCGCACGCTTGAGAGAACGAGAAAGAGAAGGTCAGAACATGCCTCCGCACAAGGAACCTCATCGCGTTGTGCGAAACGGACAGCCGGATTTCGCGGCCTTCATGGAAGATTCCGTCAGTCCGGAACTATTGGAAACGGTGCAGAAAGTCTACGCCGCAAAGGATCAGGAAGAACTACTTCTATCCATTATCGGCTCGTACGAAAGCGACGCCCAGAGCAAACCAGACCAGATTATTACGTAAATCTCCCCGCCGACACCGAGCAGCAATCTGACAACTCCAACCGGCTTGCTGCTCGGCTGTGTTTTTTTCCGTTTTTGTATTTCCACGAAACGCACACCGGATGGTTGTGAGCGACTTTTTCCTGGCGGCAATTCAATGATTCCCCAAACCCAGTGGACGAAAAAAATCCGACACAGAGTCACTGAGAAACTGAGAAAGAAAACAAATAAAATTTTCTCTGTCTCTCAGTCTCTCAGTGTCGGATTTTCCTGATTTTTCATCGTGCCAGAATTTAAAAATCCGGCTGCTCACGATTGCTTTCGGGGGGGGGGGAAGAAACCCTTTGCGGCTTTTCCACTGTTCGTCGATAATAGATAATTCCGTTGCAGTAACGATCCTCCTGTATGAGAAGCGAACATGAAGACGTGCGACGTTATCGACCTGATCGGCAACACCCCGCTGGTGCGGCTGCGGGGGGAAAACATTATCGCCAAGGCCGAGTTCTTAAACCCCGGCGGCAGCATCAAGGACCGCATCGCCCTGGCGATGATCGAGGCCGCCGAGCGCAACGGCAGCCTGCAGCCGGGCATGAAGATCATCGAGCCGACGTCGGGTAATACGGGTATTGGGATTACACTGGTCGGCGTCGCGAAGGGCTACGAAGTTTATATTGTCATGCCGGAGGGCATGAGCCAGGAGCGGAAGAACATCATTAAGGTTCTCGGCGGCCACTTAGTGCAGACGCCGGACGGCGACGGCATCGCCGGGGCCGTCGCCAAGGCCGAGGAACTGGTGAAGGAACTTGACGGCTTCATGCCGAACCAGTTCAAGAACCCCGTAAACGCCCAGGCCCACTACGAGTACACCGCCCCGGAGCTCTGGCGGCAGGCGGGGGATAAAATCGACGCCTTCGTTTCAGGCATCGGTTCCGGCGGGACGATTCAGGGCGTCGGCTCCTATCTCAAGAAGAACAACCCGGATACGACCATCGTCGCCGTCGAGCCGAAGAACGTCTCGGCGCTGCTGGGCCACGAGCCGGGCCTGCATCAGATTCAGGGCATCGGGGACGGTTTTGTTCCCGACATTCTGGACGTTTCCCTGATCGACGAGATCCTTGAAGTGACGGACGACGACGCGATTTCCACGACGCGCGAGCTGGCGGCCAGGAATTCCCTTCTTTGCGGCACGAGTTCCGGTGCGAACGTCTGGGCCGCCAGGCAGATCGCCCGAAAGCATCCCGGCTGGATCATCGCCACCGTCCTGCCCGACCGGGCCGAGCGGTATTTCAGCACGGGACTGCTCTGAGAAGCTATATGAAAACAATACTTTCTTCTGGTAGTAGCCACGGGCGCAAGCCCGTGAGGTAAATCGTTTTTTTCTTCGAGCCCCCAAGGGGCGATTGAAACGTAGTTCCCTATGACTCAATCGCCCCTCCGGGGCTCTTGCTAGCGAAGGAGCCTTTTATCCCACGGGCTTGCGCCCGTGGCTACTTTCAAAGAAAAGCCAATAAACCATATCGGCCTTTACTTTGTTGAATTGGTATTACAGGAAAATCCGCTTCAGGTGGCGCTCGAGGATGTTTTCCGTGACGTTTTTCGCGATGACCTCCTCGAATTCCTTTAAGGCGTCCAGATAGCGTTCGCCCATCTCGGCTGCCACCTTGTAGCCCACGTGCAGCAGTTGGCGGAAGTTGGGGTTGTAGGCGTCGCAGGCCTGGTCGTGGCGCAGGGCGGCGGCGTAGTCCTGGCCGCCCCAGCCGGCGACGATTTCGGCGGAGGGCAGTTTGTTCCGGTCGATATCGATGACCGTGGCGTACGGCCCGCACAACTCGTCGAAGCGTCCCAGGGCAGCCGCGTAAACGTCCTTGGCGATGGCCAGGCCTTGCCCGCCCGCCTCGGCCAGGCCGATGAGTTCCTCCAGCCAGGTCGTGCCGGCCGTCTTGAGGTGCAGGCCCGCGCCGAACTTGCGGATCGCCTCGCGGATCGGCCCGTAGATCGAGAATTTGTCGCTGCCGGAGTGCACGGAGAGCTTCAGATTCGCCGGCAGGCCGAACTCCCGGATCGCAAAGGCGATGACGGCAATATCCTGCTGGAATTCCTTCGCGAACTGCGCCACGTCGCCGACGTAATCCACGCCCTTGTTGAATCGGCCTGTGAATTTCGGCGCGATGGTCTGGGCGGGAATGCCTTCGTCCGCGACGGCGGCGAGAATGAAAAACATTTCCTCGGGCGTCTGCGGGTTGTCGGTTTCGTCCATTGAGACTTCCGTGATGAAGTTGCCTTTGCCCTTTTTTCCTTCGACGTGGCGGTAGATTTTGCCCGCTTCCCTGACGGCAAGGAGGTATTTCGCGGCGATGTCCTCGATACGGTTTTTCGTGACGTGGAAGGTTTCGTCGATGCCCGGGACGGCCAGTTCGCCGGCGTATTTCGAGTATTTCTCGACGAACGCGCGGATATCGTCTTCGCCGGCGGCCTGGCCGGTGAAGTCGGCTACGTCCAGCGTGAAGAAGTCGCTCGCGTCGAGGAACAAATCCACGTTCTTCAGGCCGATGTGATCGGCATCGACGTGATACGCTTCCTTCCAGCCCAGGGCCTTGACGGCGGCGTCGGCTTCGGCGCGCACGCTGGCCGGCGCGGTGTGAATAATCGTGTGCTCGCGGTGCGACTTGTTCCAGACGGGCGCGACGGTCGCACCGGCGGCCTGGGCCTGGATCATCGCCTGTAACTGCGCCTTGCCCTGGTGAGCAAAACGATCTCCGATTCCCATGGAATACTTTTCGATTTGCATTGGCGTCCTTTCAAAATAAGCTCTCAGCAGTCAGCGGTCAGCTCTCAGCGGTCAGCTTTCAGCTATCAGCTATCAGCTTTCAGCGGTCAGCAAGAATTGCGATCATGGTTCACTTTCATAATCAGTGAAGCCAGCATCCGCTTTACCTCAACGATATTTTCATGGAGCCGATTGTAGGTGTCTGGTGATAAAAATGTAAGGTCGTGCGCCAAAAGTATGTGATATTCAAATTCGCTTGCCGAACCCATCGCTATCTGCAGGAATCGGGCAAATTCTCCATCTCCGGCTCTTCCGCAACCTTCGGCAATATTCGCGGGTATCGACGCGGCACAACGACGTATTTGACTGATTAAACCATATCGCTCTTCCTTCGGAAAATTTGCGGTTACTTTATATGCAGCCAAAGCAATCCCGTGACTCTTTTGCCAAACGTCGAGATTGCGAAAATTTCTCAAACCTCACTCCTCTTGCTGACCGCTGACAGCTGATAGCTGACAGCTGAATGCTGACAGCTGAATGCTGACAGCTGAATGCTGACAGCTGAATGCTTTTATAATTTAAATCCAAAGTAGCCGGCTGCGTTGTGGTAGGAGATGTTCTTCACCATTTCGCCGATCAGGTCGAAGTCGTCGGGCAGCAGGCCCTCGGCCATGTCCCGCCCGAGGATGTCACACAGCAGGCGGCGGAAATACTCATGCCGCGTGTAGCTCAGGAACGATCGGCTGTCGGTGAGCATGCCCACGAACCGCCCCAACAGGGACGTGTTGCCCAGGGCCTCGATCTGTCGCGTCATGCCGCCGATGTTGTCCAGAAACCACCAACCGCTGCCGAGTTGGATTTTGCCCGGCGCCTCCGGCCCCTGGAAGTTGCCCAGCATCGTCGCGAGCAGTTCGTTGTCGCGCGGGTTGAGGTTGTACAGGATCGTCTTGGCAAGCTGGTTCGTGCTGTCCAGCCGGTCCAGCAGTTTCGAGAGCGGCCTGGCGACTTCGATGTCGAGGATCGAATCGAAGCCCGTGTCCGGGCCGAGCTCGTTGAAGCGGCGCGTGTTGTTGTTCCGCAGCGCGCCGAAGTGAAACTG
>JAFGEJ010000177.1 GCA_016931655.1 Phycisphaerae bacterium | reverse complement strand
TGTTTTCGCGGCCAAGATGGCCGCGACACGCGCGGGCGAGACGCCCGCGACACGAATAAAGACTTTCTAAACGGGCTGCTAAGGGGCTCGTGGATTACGAAACCTGGTGCACCACGGGCTTGCGCCCGTGGCTACTTTCAAAGAACGTATTCCCGGTATCGGGACAAAAACCTTTTTTCAGGGCAGTTTCCCGCGTGCGATCAGGGCCTGGGCGACGGTTCGGACGGCTTGGTACATCGCCGCCTGGCGCATGGGGAGCTTGCGGGCCTGGGCGACGGCGGCGACTTCGGCGAATTTCTCGCACATTCGCTTGTGCAGGCGGGCGCGGACCTCGTCTTCCGTCCACTGCTCCTGCTGCGTCTCCTGCGTATATTCCAGGTAGGAAACGAACACGCCCCCGGCGTTGCAGAGAATATCCGGGATCAGGAACACGCCCTTGTCGGCGAGGATATCGTCCGCCCGGGGCGTGGTGGGGCTGTTGGCGCCCTCGGCGAGGATTTTCGTTTGAATGCGCGGGGCGTTTTGATCGGTGATCTGGTTGGCCGCCGCCGCCAGTACCAGCACGTCGCAGGGAAGTTCGAGCATGTCCTTGCCGTCCACGCCCTCCCCGCCGGGGAAGCCTTCCACCCGCCCGGTTTGATCGTACTGTTTCAGCAGGGCGCGGATATCCAGCCCGTCGGCGTTGTGGACGGCGCCGTGAAGATCGGAAACGGCGATCACGTTCGCGCCGCGCTCGGCGAGGCAGGCCGCCGCCACGCCCCCGACGTTTCCGAACCCCTGCACGACGGCCGACGCGCCGGTGAGGGAAAGATGCACCGCCTTGCAGGCCTCGGCGACGCATTCCACCACGCCGCGCCCCGTCGCTTCCCGCCGGCCCGGAATGCCTCCCAGGATCACCGGCTTGCCCGTGACGTAGCAGCCCTGCGTGCCGGCCTGCCCGGCCGAGTACGCGATGGTGTCCTTCACGTGGCCCATGTCGCGCTCGTTCGTGCCCATGTCCGGCGCGGGGACGTAAATCATCGGGCCGATGTGCCGCATGGCCGCCCGCGTGAAACTGCGAATGAGCGTCTCCTTGTTGTGCTCGTCCAGCTCGTGCGGATCGGCGACGATGCCGCTTTTTCCGCCCCCGAACGGCAGGCCGATCAGGGCGCACTTCCAGGTCATTTCCATCGCCAGGCCCGCCACGTCGTCGAGCGTCACGTCGCCCGTCATGCGGATGCCGCCCTTGGCCGGGCCCAGCGCGTCGCTGTGACGCACGACGAACGCCCGGAGGGTGTGGATTTTCCCGTCGTCAAACTGCGGGCCGATGGTGATCTCGATCCGTTCCTTCGGCTGGGCGATTTTTTCCAGCAGATCGCGGTCGAACTCCCCCGCCAGCATGTCGGCTGCCCGGGCAAAGTTGGCCGAGGCGTTGCTCAGAATCGTGTCCGTTCGCATCGTGGCGCCTTTCCGACGAAAGACATGGTGGAGTCCCTGCTCCACCATGTTAATACACTGTTATAAATTGACGTAACGCGGCGGAGCAGGTGCTCCGCCGCGCATGTATGCAATAACTAAACGTGTCTGGTATCAGGCCATCATTTCGCGGAGTTTTTCCCCGAGGGTGTTCAGGTCGAAGGGTTTCTGGAGCAGGCCGACGGGATGTCCGTCGCCGGGGATCATGTCGGTGTTCACTTCGGTATGCCCGGTGCACAGCAGGATGCGAACGTCGTGGCGCAGGGCGCGAAATTTCGTGCAGGCTTCCCGGCCGTCCATCAGGGGCATGGAAACGTCCAGCAGGATCAGGTCGATTTCGTCGCGGCGCTGCAGGAAGATCTCCAGGGCTTCCGGGCCGTTCTGTGCGGTAATCGCCTCCAGGCCCAGCCGACGGAGCATCGAGGCGCCGACCTGGCAGACAGCCGGCTCATCGTCCACCAGGAGCACCGTGCCCCGTCCCCGCCAGGAAACATCCCCGGCTGCGGCGGGCGTCGGTGCAAGCGCGGGGGCGTTGTGGGTCTTGGCCGGCAGATAAACGGTAAACGTTGCGCCGTCGTCGGGGCCGCTGGCTACGTCGATGGCGCCTCGATGACTGCGGGTGATACCCAGGACAGCCGCCAGGCCCAGGCCCCGTCCGGTGAATTTCGTCGTGAAAAACGGCTCGAAAATTTTTGTGAGGTGCTCCTCGTCGATGCCGTGTCCGCTGTCGACGACTTCGAATCGAATGTATTGGCCGGCGGGGAGATTGTCGTTCAGGTACGTTCGGGAGAGCGTCTTTTCGTCCACGGTGATCGCGTCCGTTCGCACGCGAATGGACCCCGGTTCGCTGCCCAGGGCCTCCGAGGCGTTGGTGATGAGGTTCATCACGATCTGCCGCAACTGGGCCGGGTCGCCCTCGACAAGCGGAAGGTCATCTTCCAGTTCGTACCGCACCTCCGCCTTTCGCGAGATCGACACCTGAAGCAGCTGCGTCATTTCCCGGATCAGCTCGTTCAGGTGCACGTCCTGGGTCTTGCGTCGGCCCTTGCCGGCGTAGGCGAGCATCTGGTTGGTCAGTTCCGAGGCCCGCAGCGAGGCGGTCTTGACGTTCTCGATCAGCTCCCGCACGGACGAGGATTCGGGGATATCCTTCATCGCCAGGTCGATGTTGCCCAGGATGACCATCAGGAGGTTGTTGAAGTCGTGGGCCACGCCGCCGGCCAGTACGCCCAGACTCTCCAGCCGCTGGGTCTGCTGCATCTGGAGCTGCAGGGCCAGGCGCTCCTCCTCGGCCTTCTTGCGGTCGGTGATATCAACCATCACGCCGACGATGCCCCCCAGCGTGCCGTCGGCGTGTTCATAGACGGCCTTCTGGATAATCACGCTGTGAACTCGGCCGTCCGCGTCCACGACGATGTCCTCGTAATGCTGTACGCCGCCGTCCTGGAGCAGTTCCTTGTTTCTCTCGACGTAGCCGGCGGTGTCCCGTCCGGGCCAGACGTCGGAAATCAGGCGGCCGGCGATGGCGTCGGCGTCGAGCCCCACCAGCTGGGCGAAGGCCTGGTTGCAGCCGAGGTAGCGCCCGTCGATGCCGGTGTAAAACACGGGGTTGGGAATGGCCTCCAGCAGGGCGGTAAAGAGGCGCAACTGATCGACAATGCGCGTCTCCGCTTCCTGGCGCTGTGCAACGGCCACTTCCAGCGGATCGCCAGCCGACTCAAACGGCTCGCCCCGGACGATACCGCCCACCGCCCCGTCGCGAGTTGTATTCCTCGTTTCGTTCATGGGGGTCAAGAATATGTATCGTCATCCCAAGGCCGAACACAAAAGGTATTTTGCTTCGTATTCAGAGCACCTGAAGAACGTTTGAGAATCTGAAAAACCTACCACAGAGGCACAGAGGTCACAGAGAACTTATGATTTTCTCTGAGTTCTCTGTGTCTCTGTGGTCAATGAATGGTTTTTCAGAGGTCTCGTTCATGAATTCTTACGCGCCGAATTTTTCGAGTTTTTCCGCGTGCGCCAAGGCCAGGGGAATGATTTCCCTGGCGGGGATGGTCCCGATCTGCCCGGCCCGGCAGGCGACCTCGTCAAAAGCAGGCCCGTCGCCGCCGCGCAGATGCGGGGCGGCCATCAGCAGCGGCACGGCATGCCAGCTGTGGGCCTTGAGGCTCGGCGGCGTGGAGTGATCGCCGGTGATCAGCAGCACGTCGGGCCTGGCGGTCAGCAGCGTCGGCAGGGCGGCGTCCATTTCCTCGATGCGGGCGATCTTGGCCGGCAGGTCGCCGTCTTCGCCCGTTTTGTCCGTGTACTTGAAGTGCGCGAAAATAAACGTGTGCTCCGCCATTGCCTTGGCCGCCTCGGCGCAGACGTCGTCGGCTGTCGTCGGCTGGCTGACCACCTCCATGCCCACCAGTCTGGCGACGCCGCGGTACATCGGATATCCCGCGACGGCGGCGGGTTTGAGTTTCCAGCGGTCGGCGAACTTCGGCCAGTCGGGAACCTTCGCGAAGCCCCGTCCCAGGACCATGTTGGCCTTGGGTTCGTCGGAAAGAATCGCGCGAACCTGGTCGAAGATGTCAGCCACCATCAGCGCCGTGCGGGATTCGCCGTGCGGCGGGCGGGCGGCGTGAAGCGGCTCGACGCCGGTGTGCTGCGGGTCGGTGTCGCCGATGTCGTCGTCGAGGTTATCCCCGCGCAGGACCATGACGGCCCGGTGCTCGGATTCGGTCTCGAAGAACACCTCCACGCCCGCGGGAGGCTGGAGCTTCGCGCGGACCTTATCGAGGCAGGCCTTGTTCACGTCGTCGCTGATGCGACCGGCCCGGCGGTCTGTGACCTTGCCGGCCTGGTCGATCGTGCAGAAGTTCAGGCGCGCCGCCACGTCCCGCGGGGTCAGCGGAAATTCCACGCCCAGGGCGCTCAAAACGCCGCGCCCGACCTGGTAGACCAGCGGATCGTATCCGAACAGTCCCAGGTGTCCCGGGCCGCTGCCGGGCGTGACGGCGTTGGCGACGGGCACGTGCAGGCCCAGGGCGCTTCTCCCAGCCAGCGCGTCCATGTTGGGCGTCTTTGCCTGCTGAAGGGCGGTTCCCTTGCCGTCGTTGTCGCAGTCGCCCAGCCCGTCCATCACCAGCAGCACGATCCGCTTGTCGTTTACCATCGCCAGCGAACTGATGAGATTTCCATACGTGTCCTGGATCATGATGACGATTCTTTCTTAAAATTTTTAAAAGAACCAACCAACCCGCTTGTTTCCCTGTTGATTTCTTCGGGAAACAGGGATTTTTTCGGTACGGTTAAAAAGGCCTTCCCCAGTGGGAACATTACCTCGAAACACCACGTGCAGGGGGCAGTGTACTTTGACGCGACGCCGGAGACAATAGTTGATTGTCCCTGCTTATTCGGATGCCCCGGAGGCACGAATGGTTCCGCCGGCGGACAATAGAAAAGAAACATGTATTGCCGCCAATCCTTTTCCCGGCAACGCGCACAGCGCCCGATCCATGAGGGGGGAACCAATCATCTCATTGACGAGATGCCGGGAGTAGTGAGTGCTTTCTAATTTGAAGCCGCATTCGCGAAACAGCGTACGCCATCTCCTCGGTGTTTTTATGTTCTCGTTGCCGTAGAGTGAATAGCGGCCATTGTCCCGCGTGAGAATTCGTTTTTTTCTTCTTCCAAGCTTCAATAGATTGACCGGATTCCTCCCGTTGGCTTCAAAAATCAGCGCAAGCCCCTTGTCGGACAATACGGTGCGCATTGCGAGCAGGGTGTTCTCGACGGGTTCGCAATGATGAAGGCATTCAGAGGTAAATACGCCGGAAAAGGTTCCGGGCGCTAATGAATCGATGTCCTCCAGGCGACCACACAGGAATTCCGGCTCCGGGGTGTCGTTTCCAAGAAACTCGCGCCAGGTTTTGACCCGATGTTTGCACACGGCAATTTTGGATTCGCTCGGGTCCACCCCAATTACCCGACAGCCAAGCCACGCGAGGAATAAGCTATCCGAACCAAATCCACAACCAACGTCCAGAACGAGAGGCGGAAGATCGGACTCGGCAGAAAGACGTGTGCGGAACATCAGCATCGAATAACGGCGGGTGATCGATCCGTTTACGGTCCGCTGAAGTCGTCGTCCATCGGACAGCCAGGTGCTGTAGTATTGCCGAAAGTATGGCGTCAGTCCTTCGGCACGTTCAAATTCGACGATTCCTGAAAGGTCTTCTCGGATTTCCCGCGCGAGATAATTGTGGAATTCTTTCAGTTTTGCGTTTGGCATGGTATTTTGCCCTTTCACAATGACACTGGTGAAACAGGGACAAGGCCGTGACAACGTTGCACGTGAGACGAACCCGTCCATCCCAATCCATGCGATATATTCTGGTTGCTTGTGGGCTGTGAATCAATGCCCTGCATCAGAAATCGTTTGGTCGCATTCCTGTATCATGTCGAGAAAGGGCTGACAAACGGGCTCCGAGGCGTCACAACACGCTCTCATTTGGTTGCGAAACCAAGGCCAATCGTACTTTGGAGTAGCGAGATCCATCATATCGTTCTTGGACCTTACGCGTTCCGAAAGGCCAGAGCGAAGCGGCGGCCTTTTTATGGCCATTAGGGACACCATACTAGTTTTTGAGTTGCCGATTGACAAGGAGGCCCAAAACTAATATGACAGCGCTACTTCAATTTCAATTTATGACTACGTTTTCGGTGGCTTCGACAGGAGGCCTCGTTACGCCACTGATAATAT
>JAFGEJ010000176.1 GCA_016931655.1 Phycisphaerae bacterium | reverse complement strand
AGCGAACCCCCGGAAACCGGGCCTCATTTTTCAAGCCCCAACGGGGCGATAGCGAATTACCCATTAATAAAACGCTCATCAAATACAATACCATGCCGTTTCAATAAAGCGCGAAGTTCTTCCTCAAATGTCATCTTCCTGTGATGATCCTGCTGGCCGCGAATATATTTCAATACTTTAGGAATAGCAGAATGCGAAACGGTAAAGGCAGCGTATCCGTCCTGCCAATGAAAGTCCTGGTGTTGTGGAAACGTCTGGTGCACCCAGCCGGACGTCCCGGATTTTACGTCCCGGATAACATTCGCCACCGCCACGGTCGGTGGTAAAATCGTCATGACGTGCAAATGGTCCTCCGCTCCGCCGGCCTCGATCATTCTCCCACCGAGTTCGCGGAGAATTCCACCGGTGTATTTTATCAGCCGAGGCAAGATGTCATCAGAGAGAAAAGGGCGTCTTGTCTTTGTCGCATAGACGATATGATAATTTAAGTCCGTGTATGACATCACCAGGGTCCCCTGTCCTGCAATTCGCTATCGCCCCTGTCGGGGCTACATTCCAAACACCACATTCCGGGGGTTCGCTTCGCTCACCCCCGGCTAGACGCCTCAGGCCCCTCCGGGGCCAAGAAAAGCCTACCAATCATAACGGGAAAAAACATTTATCCAATACCACGTGAAGTCGTTAATACATTAATTTCAAATCCTGAATACAACAAAATCTCTGTGCTCTCTGTGCCTGCCTGCCGGCAGGCAGGTCTCTGTGGTCGGTTTTCTTTATTTCGGGCGGGAGCAGACGTACAGGACCAGCGTGCTGATATCGGCGAAGCGGCCTTGCGCTACGCCGGCCTGCCACAGGCGGCGGGCTTCCTGGTTGCATCGGCCCTGGAACGTCGGCTCCTCCGGCGCGACCAGCAGCGGGTGCAGCACCCGGCTGAGGAAATAATACTCGCCGAAATCGACGCGCTCCTCGATCTTCAGTTCCCGCTCCAGCCGTTGCTCCAGGGCCTGGCGCGGCAGCAGGCGGTTGTGCCAGTCCAGCGGAATGGCCGGCAAGTCCATCGTCTTGCGCATCGCGTTCATGGCGGCGAAGGGTTCTTCCAGCCCTTCGATCAGGAACAGCCTTCCGCCCGGCGCGACGCAGGCGGCGAGTTGATCCAAGCCGCGAAGCTGCTCTTCCCGCTCGGGCAGGTTGATCAGCACGCGGATGCAACTGACAGCCGAGAACCGCCCGGCGAAGTTCTCCAGCTCCAGAACCGATCCCCGCTCGGTCTGCACGTTCGCCGCGCCGGCGGCGGCGACGGCCTCCCGGCCGTAGGCGACCATCTTCTCGCTGAAATCCACCACGTGGACGGTGCGGCAGTGTTGGGCCCACTGGATCCCCGCGAAGGCGTTTCCGCCGCCGACGTCCAGCAGGTCGTCGTCCGTCCGCAGCCGTCGGCCGATGGCTTCGATCTCCAGGCTCCGCAGGATCACGTCCTTCATGGTAGCCGACGGGTCGGTTTTCAGGGCCTCGGCCTTGGCGTCCCAGTAGGCGCTGATGTCGTTTCGGTTCATTCCCGTACGCTCCTGTGTCGCGTAAGGTCACGCGGGGCCGCAGTATACGAAAAGGCGGCGGGCATCGCAATTCTCCCTTCCTCATTTCCCTGCTCCGTGAGCGACCGGATTTTCTGGTATACACAAAAAACAGAAAATCCGACACTGAGTTCCAGAGAAACAGAGAAGATATAGAGGAGGGAAAAATAAAAAATCTTCTCAGTTCCTCAGTTTCTCTGTGTCGCGTTTTTTACGCGCCCACAGGGTTCAAAGCGATCAGAAAGTTCCCGCCAGGAAAAAAGGTCACTCACCCTGCTCCCCGCGGGAAACGGATGGGGGAAAAACCGGAGGTTCCCCGGAAAAAAGGCTTCGCTTTTATCACAGACAACTCACTACAATAACCGAATTTATATCTAGAGACGTACCGCCGCAGCGGCGGGACCAATCCCTCCGCCGCCGGTCGAAATGCCGTGATTTTGAAACGCTCCAACGGGGCGAAGTTTTGTATTGCGCTCCTGTTGTGCGCAAGAGGTGTCACTATTTTTGGCATCTTCAATGGGCCTGATGTTTCTGAAAGCATAGTACGCGAATGAAATTCGGCATCCGTACCAAGCTGATTTTGCTGCTGGTGGCCGTGGCGCTATTGCCGCTGCTCACGGCGCTGCTGGTGATCGTCGTCGGGGAGCGCCAGTTCCGCAGCAAAATGTTTCGCCAGGGAATGCTTTCCCTGGTGACCAGCGAGGCGCGGGTTCTGGAGACGGAACTGGAGAAGGATACCGAACTTCTCCGCATTGCCCTGCAGGAACCGCAGGTCGTGAACCATCTGCGGGAGGTCAAGCCGCGGTCGGACAAGGAAACCGAACGCATCGACCGCGAATGGTCCGACCTGCCGGCGGAACATCGCGTCCTGCGAGAGACGCTTCAAAATGACGTCGCCGCCGTTCTCCGCGTGATCCAGCAGGAAAATCTCCGCCTGGCCGAACTGCTCGTGACGGATCGCCAGGGCCGCCTGGTCGCGGCGACCAATCGAACGACCGATTTCGACCAGTCCGACGAAACCTGGTGGCAGGAAGCGTACCATCAGGGAAAAGGGCAGATTTTCATCCCCTACGTGACGTATGACCGCAGCGCGCAAATCTGGGCGGTGTACATCTGCATCCCGATTCTGGACGGAGAGGAAATTGTCGGAATGGCCAAGGCCGTCCTCGACCTGAATCGCTGGCTGCCCAACGCCACGCGCAACGTCGGCGGGGGATGGGCGAACCTGGTCATGCTGGGCGAAGACGGACACATCCTCTACAGCAAGGAAATTCTGGAACGCCAATCCATTCCCATGAAGGACGTCTACCCCGACGCTAGGGAAGTTACCGCCGTCGGTTCCGAAGGCCAGTGGCGCATCACGGACGAAAATATTGAAGCCTATGCTCCTTTGCTGTTTTCGCCGCGCATCGGATCTCTGAACGTCAAGGTGTCTCCCTGGATTCTGCTGGCCTACATGCCCTTAAGCGAGGCCCGCAAGGGCCTGGCGGAATTGACGCTGGTGATTGTGCTGGTGGGGTTGGTGCTGATCGGGGCGTTGTTCTTCGGCGGCGTGCTGCTGGTGGACCGCAGCGTGATCAACCGCATTCGGAACATCAGCTCCAGTGCCCGTTACGTCGCGGAAGGCGAGTTGAAACACCGCGCCGACGCCTCCTGGGCCGGGACGCGCGTTCTGGGCACCGACGAAATCGACGACCTGGCGCGCGATTTCAACAACATGGTCCGCAAACTCCAGCGATCTCACACCGAGCTGATCGAAGCCAACAAGCTCAAGGAAAATTTCATCCGCATCGCCGGCCATGAACTGCGCACCCCGGTAAGCTACATCGTGGGCATGGCCAGCCTGATGAAGACCGTTCAGGACCCCGAACGCCTGCTCAAGGCCATCGACACCATGGGCTTCAAGGCCAGCCGGCTGGACGAGATCATCCAGGCGATGTTCAAACTCATTCCCGATCAGACGCTCGTCGAAGGCCTTCGCTACGAGCCGGTGAACCTTTCCCGCCTGCTGGAGAAGGTGTACCTGGACCTTCAGCCGTGGATCGAACGGCGCAAACAGCGCCTCGTGATCGAACCCGGCGAGGGCGAAACGATCATCCAGGCCGACGCCTCCAAGCTGCGCGACGTGGTGGAAAATCTCGCCATGAACGCCATCAAGTTCACGCCCAACAACGGCGTGGTGAAGGTTACCGTTCAGCGGCAACTGGGCGGACACGTCGCCATCGAGGTCATTGACCAGGGACCGGGCATTCCCGAGACGGATCGGCCTCACATCTTCGAACCGTTCTACAGCGGTTCGGACGTATTACGCCATTCCACGGGCAAAAGTGGATACGGCAAGCGCGGCATGGGCCTGGGTCTGGCGATCGTGAAACACTTCGTCGATCTGCACGGCGGGACCATCGAATTCACCACCCGGCCTTCCGGGACCACCTTCATCGTCCAACTACCCATCGAACCGGCGCCGGGACACCGGTAAGATTGGGGACTAGGGACTGGGGATTCGGGACTGGGGGATTGGATTGGGAATCGGGGATTGACTCTTCCTGCTCAGCGTTGCATCTCCCGATGAAGAGAACACGGATAAGACGAATAAAGACGAATTCCACGAATGGTTTCTATAATAATAAAAAATATTCGCGTCATTCGTCTTTATTCGCGTAATTCGCGTTCTCTTATCTTGGATTTTCCATGTTTTCAGGCCGGCGTTGAAATTTCGTGCGGAGTTCCTCGCGAAATGCCTTCAGCCCCGGCGGAGGCGGAAAGGCGACCTTGGGGTCCAGGCCTTCGGCGCGGCAGAACATTTGGAACAGGCCTTCCAGCCGATGGTACACGCGAACGAGAATCTCCGGCTGATCCCGCATCGAGAGGTAGATGTCACTGCGCTGCGAAATGGACAAATCCGCGCCCAGCGCCCGGGGACGCTCCAGGAGAAACGTCAGCAGTTGGGAGGCGATTTTCGTGAACGGCGGCAGTTTCAGCCGCTCGACGGCCTCGGCCTGGTAACTCTCCGCGATCCGTCGGGCGTATCCAAGGCGGTTTTTATAGAGCGTTTCGTCGCCGCGCAGGCCGCGGGCCAAAAACGCTCGCTTCAGCGAATATTGCAACAACTGTTGCACCACGACGGATCGCAGGTTTCTCTTTTCGTCCTGAAGGTTCTGGATCACGAAATCCTCCACGGAGACGTGATCCCACTTGCCGCCCTTCATGGCGTATCCCTTTTCGCTTTCATCCTTCAGGTAATTGTAATAGTACTGCGCCGTGCCCGGAATCGCCTTTCCGTCCGGGCCGACGATTCGGCCGTCGGCTACCAGGAGGTTGATCGCCTCGATGAGGTAATTTTTGTGTCCCGAAGCGAGGGAGCTTTCCCGGAACGGCTCGCCGGTGAGCTTCTCCAGCCGTTCGATGAATTCCACGTGCTGCCTGTGCGTCGGTTCGATGTACCGCAGGTCGGCCGACTCATAAAAGTCCGGATAGTCCGGCTGCTCCGGGCGAAACTGCAGGTTCACCAGGCCGGTGGAGGAAAGATTTTTCAGCGCGTTGAGAATGTTCCGCTGATTGTTCAACGATTGGATCTGCGAGGGGTCCTCCGGCGGGGCCGCTTTCATGCCGAGCGACGACCAGTAGAGGGCGTGGGGCATGGCGTGCCGCCAGTCGAAGGGCGCCTGGTAGTTCTCCATGAGTTCGAGCATGTAGGCCGGGTCCAGCCGGTAGTTGTTCCACAAAATCTGCGCCCGCAGGAAGGCGAGCATTTTCCCACGGGCGTATTTGGAATCCTCGTCGTCGGCGTTGATGAGTGTAAGCAGTTCTTCTTCGCGCCCCAGGCGGGCCAACGCGGCGGCGACTTTCTCCGCGGGCAGTTTCGTCGAGGCCTGAATCAGTTCCTTCTGCCGTTGAAGGATTATGTTCGGCGGAAGAACGCGAACCGCCTGTGCGGCGAAATCAAGGCTCAGGTAGTTGTAGGCGTCCAGGAGCGTTTCATCCACCGCAACGTTGAATTTCGCCAGTTTTTCGGCGTAGGCGCGAATTTTCGGATCGGCCAGCAGTTCGTCCTGTTTCGTTTTCTGGATATACATTGCCGGGCCTTCCCGGCCCGGCTGGGAACCCTGCAGGCGCGGGTCCTTGTCCAGCGGCGCTTCGGCGATGGGGCGAAAGGTCTCGATGACAACCTCGGTGTCGGAGGCGAGCGTGCGGTTCAGTTCCAGGTCCACCGGCGGCGCGCCGAGCAGCCGTTGCATCATGCCCGCCCATCGCTGCTTGTAGGACAGGTGCATGTCGTCCACCTGCCCGCCGATCTTCGAGAAAAAAATCCACGCCAGTTCCTTGTACAATTCGAGACTTTTGGGATTCAGCGGAATGCCGCGATCGCGCAGGAGTTTCACACCGCTGTAAATCCAGTGCCACCGCTGCTCGCGCGTGTGCATTTTGACGGAAATGTTCCAGGCCATGTTCCACGACTGGAACGACCAGACGCCGGGGAAATACGGCTGGAGTTCGCAGATCAGTTCCGCCAGCTGGTAGGCGTCGTAGTGTCGGCCGGCGTTGTGCTCGGCCTGGGATCGAATCCACAGGTAATTCGCCCCCAGGACGCGCAGGCCGCCAAACGCGGTCGTCAGCAGCGCGATTTCGGGATTCGCCTCCAGCACGGCGGTGTTTTGAAGCGACGTTTCAGACGTTTCCGCCCGGTTCTGGATGTTCGTCTGCAGAATCCCCGCCGTCGTCAGCAGCCCGGCTGCGACCAACAACAACGCCAACTGAATGATCCGGTCGTATTTTCCCATTTTTTACAAACTTATGCGTGGCGGAGCACCCGCTCCGCCACGTCTATTGGAAACCGTATCTACTCTTTACATGGTGGAGCAGGTGCTCCGCCATGCAAATAACATGGTTTACACCTGCACGCGGGCCAATTCCCTGCGGTGGAAGATCAGGCATCCCGCCGCCAGGTACAGCACGCCCCGCACGCCCATCGCCAGGCCGGCCGTTCGGCCCACGACGGGCCAGGAAATGTAAATTCCGTCCACCAGCGTGTCCGACGGGGACGTCTCGGCCAGGCTGGGCATGAGCAGACGGGTCACGAACACCATGAACGTTCCGAGGCTGTTCGTGATTCCGCTGGTCCACTGGATGGAATCGGCCAGCCATCCCAGCAGCATGCCCGCGCCCAGCAGCACGAGCACCGCCATCGTCGCGACGGGAAACGACAGGAAACTCGCCAGGAACACCGCCAACGCCGCCAGGAACGCCAACTGGATGAAGATCAGCAGCATGGCCTGGAGGAAATTCACGCCAAACCCCGCCACGCGATACAGAACCGAAACGTCCCTCGCGGCGATGCGCACCGCCGGCGACGGCTCGGCTTTTCGTTCCGCCCCGGCGACGGGTTGATACGGCGGATTGTAGTACTCCACGCGAAACGCACCGTCCCGCAGCGAACCGGTGGCGGGAACGGAAATGGTGGTCACCGTTCGGACCGGGCTGTCGCCGCGGAGATACGCCTCCAGGACGCCGGCGGGGGAATAAAACTCGATCTGCCGGTACAGCGTCGTGACGTCCCGCCGGTCCACGGGAATGACGTTGTAACGGAACTGAAACGTCGGCTCAGCCAGCAACTCGGCGGTTGCGCCCTTGGCGAGGCGCTGCATTTCCGCCCGGGGCATGTCCTCGGCGGCGAATTGCACGTCGAAGTCCTTCTCGCCGACAAATTGCACCCACCCGCCGATGCCGTTCACGTTGACCGGCCGGCTGTACATCAGCTTACCCAGGAATTCACGCGGCGCGGAAATGCGGAACATGCGTTGCGCTTTTGCCTCGGCCTGGACCGTTCCCTGGGCGGCGGCGGCGGCTTCGTCCAGGCGAAGGCCCTGGAAGGTCCACGTGATTTTCTTCCCCGGACCGGCGGTTTCCCGTTTTGCCAGTTCATTTTTCTGAATTTCCCTCAGCACGCGCTGCTCGGCCTCCTGGCGCGTGAGATTCCCCTGCAACTGGTATTCTTCGATGGTCGTCTGCAGTTGGCCGTTTTCGCGTAATACCGCCAGGCGGGCCGCCACGGCGCCGTCGATATCGGGCGGCTGGGGCTTGACCTCGCGCCGCGCGGCGAAAATTTCCGTCTCGATCGCCCGAAGGTCCGTGGCGTCCGCGGCGGGGCGCTGACGCATGTTCCAGGCCACCGCGTAGATCACGCCGGCGGCGATCGCCAGCAGCATCGCGTCCAGGAGCAGCACGCCGAGCCATCGCCCGACAATGTACTGCCACCGCGCCAGCGGTTTGACCGCGAGCAGGTAGATTTGCTTTTCCTCCACGTCGGAGGTTACCACGCGGGCCGCGGCCAGCACCGTCACGAGGCTCAGCAGCACGCCGGTGGCGGAGACGCTGTACGACAGGAACGTGCGAATGTTCCCCGCCGTCGTGCCGTCGCCCTTCATTCCGAATGGCAGGACCGCCAGCAGCACCCCCAGGAGCACGATGAAGGCCGCGGCGATTTTCATCCGCAGGCACTGGGAAAACGTCTGCCGTGCGACGGCCCGGAGGTTCCCCGGCGCGATCATGCCGACGGACCTCCTTCGTCGTTGTCTTTGCTCAGCAGGTTATCGATCACGCCGTGGTCGGCCTGGGCGGGTTTGGGCGGCTCGGCGGGCGTTTCGGGGGTGGGCGCTTCGGCGTCCGGGCCGACGACGAGCCGCGTCAATACCTGCTCGTCGGTTTTCGGTTTGGATTCGGCGGGCGCCTCGGCGGATTCTGGTTCGGGGGCGGGTTCTTCGCGCCCGGCCAGCAGAGATTCGATCACCTCGTGTCCTTCGCCCTTTCCCGCCGTCAGGAAGTCCGCCACGCGGCCGGTGGCCACCGCTCCGCCGGTGACGAGCTTTTGCCGCTGGGCCTCCTCAACGATCCGCAGGAAGAGCGATTCGAGCCGATCCCGCGGCGCCTGCACGTTGAGAAGTTCCCTGCCGTGCTGGGCGAGAAGATTTCGGACGGCTTGGATCGTCGCCTCGTCAAGCTGATCGGTGGTGATCTGCGTCTGGTGCGCCCGGGCCAGCAGGTCGTTCACGTCGCCCTCGGCCCGCTGTCTGCCGCCGTAGAGGATGCACACGCGGTCGCAGACGTCCTCCACGTCGGCCAGCAGGTGGCTGGAGAGGATGACGGTCTTGCCGCGCTGCGCGAGCGTGCGGATGAGATCCTTGAACTGCCGCGTGCCGAGTGGATCCAGGCCGCTGGTCGGCTCGTCGAGGATCAGCAGATCGGGGTCGTTAATCAGCGCCTGGGCCAGGCCGATGCGCCGCTGCATGCCCTTGGAATATTCGCCCACCCGCCGATAGGCGACGCTGCCCAGGCCGACCATCTCCAGCAGCATGTCGATGCGATGCCGGCGGGTTTTTCGCGGCAGGTGAAACAGCCGGCCGTAAAAATCCAGCGTTTCTCGCGCATCGAGAAAGGCATACAGGTTCGACTCCTCCGGCAGGAAACCGATGCGCGCCTTGGCCCGCACGTGCGTGGGCGGCTTGTCGAACACGGAAATCACGCCCCGCGTGGGAAACAGCAGGCCCAGGATCATCTTGAGCGTTGTGCTTTTGCCCGAGCCGTTGGGGCCGAGCAGGCCGAACACCTCCCGCGGGCGGATTTCGAGGCTCAGGTCCGCCACGGCGGTGACTTTCTCCCGCAGCCAGAAGTCGCGAAAAATTTTCGTCAACCCCGCCGTCCGGACCACGTTTTGATTCGCTTCGACCATGATAGATAGCTTTCAGCTGTCAGCGTTCAGCACACAGCGTTCAGCAGTCTATTCGGCCTTGCTGAAAGCTGATCGCTGAATGCTGATTGCTTATTTTTTTTTCTGTTCTTCGTTTTTCTTCTGTCGCAGGTAATCGCGGATTTCCTTCATCACCGTCGGATCGCGGTTGATGTAGACCACGTCGCCTTTTTTGCCGGGGTTGATGTAGTATTTCGTGTTGGTCGGGGCGTTGAAGATATCGTCCAGCGCCAAGGCCCATTCATTTTCGAGGAACATCTGCGGCGCCTTGACGTACTGTGCGTAACGCTGGCGGAAGGCGTCGGCCTGTTTCTGGGCCTGCTGAATGACGGCGGTTTTTTTCGCGTAGGCGTCGGTAATGATGTTCTGCACCTCGCCCTGGGCGGTGGCGCTGGTGAGGATGTTCTCGATCTCGTTTCGCGTCGCGTCGATCTGTTCCTGAAGCATCAGGACGGTCTCGGAACTACTCGGCCTCTTTTGCGCCTGCCGTAATTCGTCCTCAAGATACGACAGATGCCCGATGAGATTATACGGCCTGCCGTTCCGCCGGCCTGTTCTGGCGGAATTCGCCTCTTTCCGCCAGTTGCGATTCCAGGGTTGACCCACAAGTTGTTCGAGATATTCTTCAACGATCACTTTCGTCAGGTCGCGAGCCTCTCCGAGGGCCTTATTGATCTTCGTCGTTCTCTCGGTGCGGGCCTGTTGAGCCTGTTCGTAGGCGGTGTAGGCCGCCAGGGGCCAGGTTTTGTCTTCGGAGAGCACGGAATTGACGCGAACCGCCGGCGGATCGCCGGGCCGGACGGCCAGCAGCGCGTCCAGTTCCGCCTGGGCGGTGGTCTTTACGTCCTGCAGGAAGCCCGTGGGATCGACCTGGATGGCGTCGGCGGTGCGCACCGCGCCGGCCTGTACGGCCGCCCTGCACAAGGCGTCGCGCAATACCGGTTCCAGGTCCACCACGCGCATTCGAACGGCGGCGGGGTCCTGCACCTGGTAGCGGCAGAGGAACTTCACGTGTACAAGGTTGCGGTCGCCCGTTAAGAGGTATCCGTCCCAGCCGGGCCTCAGGCCGGTGTTGGTGCGGCTGCGACTGGCGAGGTCCTTGAACTTGTCCTTGGCCGTCTCGGACAGCCAGAAGTCCTCAATGCGGATTTGCCGCTCCTGAATGCTGACCTTTTCGATCTCGCCGATGGGAAACGGCCAATTGTAGACGAAGCCTTCCTTCGCGACGCGGGTGATTCGCCCGAAGACCTTCACCAGTCCGCGCTCCTGCGGCGAAATGCTGCCCACGCCCGTGGCGAGGAACAGCACCACGAACAGCACCATGAGGGCCGAGAGCACGCGAAAACTCGCGTGAAGGGCGCCGGCGAGGCTTTTCATCGCCGGGTCCGTCTCCGCGCCCGGCGGGGATTCCAGATGCTCCATGTGCCCATGCCCGCAACAAAGAGAATGTCGTTTCTCGTCTGTCATGTTTTTTTGCTTTCAGCTTTCAGCGGTCAGCAATTCTATTGCCTTTTGCCTTTTTCGACTACCAACTACCGGCTACCGGCTACCAAAAACCTTTGGGGCGGAATCCGGGCCTTAACAGGCCCGGCTCTTTACGGACTACTTCTTTTTGAACGTCTCCATGGAGGGTTTTTCCCACAGCCATCGGAGGATGGGCATCATATCGGCGTCGAGGATCAGGACGGTTCGCTGCTTCAGCCCCGCCCGGAGGGTTTCCAGCGAGCGGAGGAACATGGCGAATTCGGGGTCTTCGCGGAACTGCTGGTAGGCCTCGGCGGCCTTCGCTTCGCCCTGGGCGCGGATTTCGCCGGCTTTGCGGTTGGCGAAGGCGAGGATTTTATCCCTCGCCGCGGTCGCCCGGCCCTTGATGGCGTCGGCGGCGGCCTGGCCGTCGGCCTGGTATTTCGTGATCTCTTCCTCGCGTTCGGCGTTCATGTTCTCGATGACGACCTTGCTGACCGCCTGCGGCAGGCCCAACAGTTTCAGCCCGCCGACGCTGCTGAGTCCGATACCGTAATCCATCAAACTTCGCGCGCGGACGCGACGGAGAATTTCCGCGTCGATCTGATGCAGGTCCATTTTCTTCGGGTCGGTGTTGACCATGCGGTCCATGTCCACGTTGCCCAGGACGTTGGCCATTTCGCTTTCCAGCAGGCCGCGCAGGCGGGCGTCGATGTCGCGGGCGTCCTTGATCGCCCGGTAGAGCTTTTCGGGATCCTCAATGCGCCACAGGCAAAACAGCGTCGCGGTGATGTTGATCTTCTGGCCGATCTGAAGCTGCCGCGTCGAGGTGCTCAGCGGGTGCTCGCGCGAGTCCAGCCGAACGACCCTCTGGATCGGGTAAGGCCATTTCCAGTGCAGCCCGGCTGCGCCTTCGGCCCGGCCGTCCACGACCTTCGTGACCTTCCCGAACGTCGTGATGAGCACGATGTCCCGCGTCTGGTCGACCACGTACGCGACCGTCAGCGCCAGCAGCGTCGCCAGCGTCAGTAACACCAATATCACGATACCCATGTGCCGTTTCATGTCTGTTGTCCTCTAAGTGGCACCTTCAAGCGAGTCCGCTCGCTTGTGGGTGCATGAATGAATATATTTTTCAACAATTTTGGTGCGTAACGAATTACGCACCCTACCAATCTCTTTTTCACTTCATCTTCTTCTAATGCAAAAAATATTTTTACATCCGACACAGAGATTCAGAGGAACTGAGAAGAAATTTTTATATAAACAAAAAATCTTCTCTGTCTCTCAGGAACTCTGT
>JAFGEJ010000175.1 GCA_016931655.1 Phycisphaerae bacterium | reverse complement strand
GCTTTGTTTTCGCGGCCAAGATGGCCGCGATACGCGCGGGCGAGACGCCCGCGACACGAATAAAGACTTTCTAAACGGGCTGCTAAGGGTCGAAGAAAAAAAACAACAAAATTTCCGGGGAATCCCATCCATGCTTTGGTTGCCTGAATTTCTGGACGTCCTCAGTTGACTGGTTAACTGGTTTAAGCTGGTCACAACAGGCGGGGAAATCGGAATTCCCCACAATTTCTCATTTTCCCGTAGGGAATTTCCTTGATTTTTTCCGGTCGTTCAATATAATCGAACTGAAACGTGAGGGATTCTGAGCCGAATCCCTTATGTTTCGAGCCTGTTTCTATAACGGTAGGGCCGTGATGTAAAGGAGAGGGAGTATGAGACGAATAGTCTTGGTGTGTTGTTTCATTGCACTTTGCGCCGGGATTGTCTTCGCCGGTATCAGCGCCAGCCCCGCGAAAGTGTACGGAAACAACGAAACTTCTCACCCCGTCGCACAAACCGAAGCCGGCGCAGGTTTCCTGGTCGAATTGAGCACCATGGGCCTGTTGGGCGTCGGTCTGGGAATCGGCGCGGTGAGTCTGATCGTAAGCCGAAAGCGTAAGCATTCCTGATTGTATTCCTTGGCGAAGGGCACTTTTAGGAGACAACCCGTCGGTGTACCCGCATCGGCGGGTTCTGCTTTTTTCACATTCCGTCTCTCCGGAACAACGGCCATTCCAAATGAGAAACTTTTCTTTCTGGCGGCAACTTTCTGATCGCTCCGAACCCTGTGGGTGCAAAAAAAAACGCGACACAGAGGCACTGAGAAACTGAGATTTAAACAAATAAAAAAATCTTCTCTGTCTCTCAGTCCCTCAGTGTCGGATTTTCTGGATTTTTCATTGTGCCGGAATTTTTAAGAAATCCGGTCGCTCACCATTCCAATCCGGTGGAATGGAAAAGAACCTTGAATCTTCGTAACGTGGGGAGATATAATCTCTTTCGTCCTGCTCGAACACGCTGCTGAACGTACAGATATGGAGACGCACGCCGTGGTGGATGGCACAAACCGTCGTCTGGATTGGATTCGCACGTCGATCGTGGCGATGCTGGCGACGGCGGCGGTGTGTCTGCTGGGCGCGTGGGGCCTGGCCGCCGAGGCTGAGCCTGTTATGCGGCAACCCGCCGCCCCGGCCGGCGACGTGCAGGTGGTGGCTGCTTCACTTGGACCGGACGCGTACGGCCTGTACCTCGTGGACCCCGCCCGGGAAACGATCTGCGTGTATCAATACGTTCCGCGAGAACGGAAACTGAAACTTACCGCCGTTCGCCGATACACCTTCGACGTGCAAGTAAACGAACCGGAACTGCAAAAACGGCAACCTTCGGAAGAATGAAGAATCACGTCCCAAACCGATGGCCCCGTCGCGGACTGCTGGTGGTTCTGACCGCCGCGGCGGTCGGCGTCTCGGCGATGCTGGCGATGCAGGCCGGCGCGCAGACGCACCCCCGACCCGTCGCCGGCCAGCCGGGGGAGCTGTTCGTCACGGCCGGGCGAATTTCGGGCGAAACCTACGGCCTGTATCTGGTCGATTACACGAACAGAACCATCAGCGTCTATCAGGTGACCCCCAGGGCCAAAAAGGATAAACTCCGCCTGATGGCGGCCCGAACGTACGCGTACGACGTTCGGCTGGATGATTACAACACAACCCCCTCCCCGCGAGAGATTCAACGGCTGGTCGAGCAGCACAGGCGGCTGGAGGCGAAATAGCGAAATCCGCGGGCCGCCGGGAATTCCGCCGGCGGCAAGGAGATGATGTCATGGCAAAAATGTACCTCTCGGAAGAAGAGACCTGTCAGGCCCTGGGCGTGGACATGGACGGGCTGATGGAACTGGTCAACAGCCGCAAGCTCCAGATGTACCAGGACGGCGCCCGGCACGTGTACAAGGCCGGCGACGTCGAAGCCCTGGCCGGGGAACTGAACCCCAGTGCCTCCTCGGCCGACCTGGTGTCGCTGACGGAAGATTCGACGATCGGACTGGCGGACGATTCCGGGCCCGGCCTGGACGAATCGGGCACGCGAACGGACCTGGGGAAGACGGCCCCCCTGAAGAAGGAAGACACCGTGATCACCGCGGAGGGGATCAGTATTTTCGACGACGAGGACCTGGAGATCGAAGAAGCCGACCCGATGGCTGAAACGCAGATCGCCCCGTCGCTGGACGACCAGATTGCCCTGGACGGCGTGGGCAGCGGATCGGGACTGCTGGACCTGACGCGCGAAAGCGACGACACCAGCCTCGGCGCGGAAGTGCTGGACCACATCGACATGGAAGGCAGCACGATCGGGAGCAATATCGGAAATATCGGCAGCACGATCGGCACGGGCTTAAGCGGCGGGCTGGGCGGGACCGCCACCGGAAGCGGACTGAGCGATTCCGGCACGGGCACGGGGCTGGAATCCATTTCCACCGCCGCCCCGACCCAGGTGCAGCCGCCCACGTTCGTCGAGGCCGTCGATCCGAGCAGCGGATTCTTCGGCGGGCTTCTGGTCGGGGCGGCCGTGATGATCCTCATCGCCAGTGCGGCGGCGATTTCGGCTTTGTTCGACACGGTCTCCGGCCTGTTGGCTGCGCTGCAAAACAACCTCGTGATCGTCCTGGTGATTATGGTGGTCGTGACGCTCGTATCGGGCGTGGTCGGGCTGGTGCTGGGAAAGGCCTTCCAGACCCGCCAGGACGCCTTGCGGTAAGCGGGAAAATTCGCTAAGCTGCTACCTTTGTGATGTTTGAACAGTCTGAATGTATTCTGAGCACGACAACATTGTGAAATCAGCCACGGATTACACTGATTTCAGAAGAATTTCACGGATTTTACGAATAAAAAATCCGTGGAATCCATCTTTTATCCGTGAAATCCGTGGAGTTTTTTGCGGCTGGGTATTTTCAAAAGTTCCGTTTTTTCAATGACGCATGGGTTTTGAACCGGCGATGCAATGATTTGCCGTCTCGAAAATAACCATCCAAAATTGTCTCAAAATTAACAGGAGTAGAGTCATGTCGATGCGAAACCGGCTTGGAAAATTCATCCTTCCGACCGTTGTACTGACCGCGGCGATACTGTCCGCCGGCTGCGACGACGTCCAACAGCTCAAGGCCGCCAACGCGAGGCTGTCCGAACGGTGCGAAACCCTCGAGGGCGAAAACGACAGGCTGCTGATGGAGCGGGATCGCCTGCAATCCGAACTCGACGGGCAGAACGTGCTCCTCGAGGAGCAGAAAAAGAAAGTCGCCGGCCTGGAAGACGCCAACAGGCTCTTGACCGACGGGCTGGAACAGCTTCGCGCCGAATATCGGAAACTGGCGAACCTGCCGCGTCACCGCCTGCCGGCCAAGCTCAATACCGCCCTGCAGGAATTCGCCGCCGCCAATCCGAACATCGTCGAATACGACGTGGAAAACGGCATGGTGAAGTTCAAGAGCGATTTCACGTTCGCGCCCGGCGAGGCGGCCCCGAACGCCGAGGCGACCGCCATGATCGCCAAACTCGTTCCGATCCTCGATTCGCCCGAGGCAAAGGACCTGGCGGTGTACGTGGCCGGCCACACCGACGACATGCGCATCAGTCGGCCCGAAACGCGCCGGCGGCATCCGAACAACTGGTATCTCTCCGCTCACCGCGCGGTGGGAATTCAGAAGGAACTGGCCGGCGCCGGACTCGACCCGACGCGCATCTGCGTGATGGGATTCGGCGAGTATCACCCAGTCGAGCCGAACAAACCCAACCAGAAAGGCAACGCCGCCAACCGGCGCGTCGAACTCTGGATCGTCCCGTCGGGATCCTTCCTGACGGCGGCCGCACCCGCCGCGGCGCCCGAAACGCCCGAAGCACCAACGTCGGAATGAAATTTCGTCGCGCGTGAAAATAACATACGTGTTTGGCGGAATGGGTTCCTATCCACGGAATGAGTTTCCCACTCATCGGATTTTTTTCCAACAGCGCGGAGCGGCAAGCCGGTACTCGCAGCGGCTTGCCGCTCGGCGTTGTTGTTTTTCCTTTTGAAATTGTGAATTCTGGAAAACCCATCACAAAGTCACAAACCGAAAATTTCACAGAGAGGTCACAGATCAAAGATCCCATAGGGAGAAAGACGCAATTTCTTATGGTTTTCTCTGTGCTCTCTGTGTCTCTGTGGTAAAAATATCTTTTTCACAGAGGTCTCAATTTCATTTTCTCCGAATGAAGATCTACATTGAAACCCTGGGCTGTCAGATGAATCGGCTGGACAGCGAGCTTCTCGTCGGACTGGTAACCGCGGCGGGGCACGAAATCGTATCGCACCGGCGTGGCGCCGATGCGGTGCTCTACAATACCTGCTCCGTCCGCCGGCACGCCGAGGACAAGGTCTACTCCCGCCTCGGCGTGGACGCGAAGCGCAAGGCCGTCCGCCCGCTGCTGGTGGGCGTGCTGGGGTGCATGGCCCAGCGGGAGGGCAAAGACCTCGCCCGGCGATACCCCGCCGTCGATCTGCTCTGCGGGCCGGGGCAACTCCACGAACTGCCCGCACTGCTGGAAAAGGCCCGCACCGGCCGTCGCGCCGTTGCGCTGGATCCCGATCGAAAAACGCCTCCCGACGCCCGCGACCTCGAGGCGATGGAGTCGCTGGACCTGTCGCGCGACCCGGCCCGCACGCCCAGCCGATCCGGGGCCTTCGTTCGCGTCATGCGAGGCTGCGACCGATTCTGCACGTATTGCATCGTGCCGTTCGTGCGAGGCCCGGAGCACAGCCGTCCGCCGGAACACATCGAACGGGAAGTGAAAAAACTCCTCGACGCCGGGCGAAGCGAAATCACGCTGCTGGGGCAGACCGTCAACCGCTATCGCCACGAAACCGGCGGAAAGACCACCCGGTTCGCCGATCTACTGGCCCGGCTGAGCCTCCTGCCCGGCCTGCGACGGCTGCGGTTCGTCACGTCCCACCCGGTGGACTTCGGGCGCGACCTGCTGGAGGCGATGCGCGACCTGCCCAACGTATGCCCCTACATTCACGCGCCGGCCCAGAGCGGCTCGGACGCCGTCCTGAAACGCATGAACCGCGGATACACCCGAGGGCAATACGATGACCTGCTGGCCTCGGCGCGAGAAATTGTTCCCGACGCAACGCTGGTGGGCGATTTCATCACGGGTTTTCCCGGCGAAACTGACGCCGACCACGCCGCCAGCGTGGACCTGATCGGCCAGGCCGGATACAAAAACGCCTTCATTTTCAAATACTCGCCGCGCCCGGGCACGCCGGCGGAGAAGCGGTTTGAGGACGACGTGCCCGAGGCTCTCAAACGCCGCCGGAACATGGAACTGCTTGCGGCGCAAAAAACCGCCGGGCGGGCGCATCATCAACAGTACGTCGGCCGGGTGCTGGAAGTGCTCATCACCGGCAAGAGCGCCCGGGAACAGAAAAAAGACCGGCGGAAAGAGTCTCCCGATCCCCAAACCGGTCTCGTGCAACTCCAGGGCCGCTCGCGCGGCGATCATATCGTGCTCATGGAAGGCCCCGATTCGCTCATCGACACGTACGCCCAGGCCCGCATCACCGCCGCGAGCGACCTGTCGCTCTTCGGGGAAATTGGAAGAGAATAAGAAGCTTTCAGCGATCAGCTGTCAGCTTTCAGCAGTCAGCGTTCCGGGAAGATCATCGCCTCGGCGAAGGCCGTCTGGAAATTCGCGTCGCTGGAGAGGTCGACGTGTTTCGTTCGGCGGGCGATTTGCTCGGCCCGTTCGCGGGCGGCGGCGGAGACCAGCACCCACTTGGCCCCGTGCAGCGACACGTTGCCCACGTACGAAATCTTTTCATGAGATAGTTCAGCGGGGATCAGCCCGATCCGCTGGGCGTTGGAGCGGCGGATAAAGCTGCCGAACCCACCGGCGATGAGTACCTGCTTCAGATCGCCCGGCTGTACCCCGGCCTGTTTGAGCAGGATGCTCACGCCCGCCCGCAGCGCGCCGGCGGCCAGTTGCAGTTCGCGGACGTCGCGTTGCGTGAGGACCACGTCAGGGCGGCCTTGTGTCCCAGCCGCGAGCAGAAATTCAGGCTCACCCGCCTCGTTATTTCGCAGTCGCCGCCGAAGGGCTTCGCACGCGCCAGCCGGTGCGGAGGCCTGGCTGTGCAGTCGGCCTGTGGACTCCAGCAGGCCGCAGCGAAGCAATTCCGCGGTGATGTCCACCAGCGCACTGCCGCACAGGCCGATCGGCTCAACGCCGCCGATCACGCTGGTTTGCAGATCGCCGTCGAAAACGACCTTTTCAATCGCGCCGGCTGCGGCGCGCATGCCGCAGGCGATCCGTGCGCCTTCGAAGGCCGGACCCGCGGCTGCGGAGGCGGCGTACAGTTCGCCGCCGGCCGACAGCACGATCTCGCCGTTCGTGCCGATGTCGATCATGACGGCTGGGCCTTCCAGTTCGTCCAGGCGAGACGAGAGAATCCCCGCCGTCGTGTCCCCGCCGACGAATCCGCCGATAACGGGCATCACCCACGCTCGCCCGCCGGGCGCCAGGGCAAAGCCCAGCTTCTCCGCCGGCGCCTCCAGCGACGCCGTCCGCGCCGGCGCAAAAGGCAGCCGGGAGAGCGTCTCGACGGAAAGGCCCAGCAGCAGGTGCTGCATCGTTGTGTTTCCGCTGAAGGAAATTCCGCGAATCGTTTGTCGGTCCGCGCCGGCGGATTCGCACAGTTCGTCGATCAGCGTGTTGATCGCCCCGACGACGGCGTCCTGCAGTTCTTTCGCGGCCGCCGGCGAGGTGCAGGCCCGTCCGATGCGGCTGACCACGTCGTCGCCGAAACTTACCTGCGGATTGATACCGGCGGCAATGGCCCGCTCCCCGCCGCCGGGCAATTCCAGCATCTCCCCGACGAGCGTCGTCGTGCCCACGTCGAAGGCGACGGCGAAATTCGCCTCGCCCTCCACGAGGGAAAGGGGAAGTTTTCTGTGCGGCGGTTCGCCGCGGGAGAGTTCCACGATCCGCACGCTTTCGGTGAGGATTTGCAGACGGTCGGCGAAGAGCGACGTTTCGGGGATGGCGACGACGGCCGGTGTTTCGATCGCCGCCTGGCACGCCAGACGCCAGCCGGCTTCGAGTTCCTCTTCGCTTAACACGTTCCGCCCGGCGCCGCTTTTTTCCGGCGCGCCGGTGATGAAGCGCACGCGGCATTTGCCGCACACACCGGTCCCGCCGCAGGGCATATCGAGATTCAGTCCCGCCCGGCCGGCCGCCTCCGATACGCTCGTGCCGGGCAGAACCCACACCGTTCGCCCCGTCGGTTCAAACGTCACTTTGATGTTCGCCGTCGTCATTGAAATTTCTCTTACCAGGCACAGATGAGGGCACTGTAACAAAGAAGGAGCGCCCCGCGCAAAAAAAATGGACAAATTTTTTCAGAAAAGGTATGGACAACAGCCGATACATCCGTCAGAATGGTACGTGCTGAGGGTGGGTGGAAACTCCGAATCTCTACTACTCAAAGGATCGCTTGAGAATCGAGCGGCGCGTGTTGTTGTCGGCCCGCAGCCCAAATGGCCGAGACGCGATTTTGACGCTTATTCGGAGTTGCATCGACGCGCAGGTGCGCGTCGCCCCGGCAAACGTACGGTAATCGGGACTCGTTGTGCAACAGACATTGCCCTCGCTGAAGCGTTTCTCTACCGGTGTAAGAACGACGGCGGAGGTTTTACTGCTCTGTCCATGCGAAATACATAAAAAAGTCATGGTGGCACAGGTTTTTAACCTGTGTTTTTGACACAGATTGCAAATCTGTGCCGCCACATGCACAGATAATTGTGGTTTGCATGGACAGAGCACTATGGAGACGTACAGATGCGTACACGCGAAGAAAATGAAAAGGGAATTTCCGAGACGGACATGAACGAACCAGCCTCCACGGAAGAAACGATGGGTTCCGGCGTGCTGGAAGTCACGGACAAGGGATACGGATTCCTCCGCCAGATCAAGAACAACTTCCGTCCCATGCCGGGCGACACCTTCGTGGGCAAGGATTTCATCCGCTTCCGCGGATTCAAGACGGGGCTGTTCATCGAGGGGCGGGTCATGCCTCCGCACAAGAAAAAAGGCGGCCCGAAGCTGGAAGAGCCGACCCAGATCAACGGCCGACCCGCGGAAGAATATCAGAACATCATCCCCTTCAACGAGCAGACCGTCGTGGACCCGCATCCGCACCTGAAGCTCGAGACCCCCGGCGGGCCGATGGAAATGCGCGTGCTGGACCTGATCTGCCCGATCGGCAAGGGGCAGCGCGGCCTGATCGTCGCCCCGCCGCGGTCCGGCAAGACGATCCTGCTCCAGCAGATCGCCAACGCCATCGCCGAAAACAACCCCGAATGCTACGTGATGATCCTCCTGGTCGACGAGCGGCCGGAGGAAGTGACGGACTTCCGGCGCAAGTGCCTCAAGGCCGAGGTCATCGCCTCCAACAACGACATGCCCGTGGAAAATCACGTCCGCATCACCGAGTTCACGCTCGAACGCGCCAAGCGAATGGCCGAGTTCAACCAGGACGTGGTGATCCTGCTGGACAGCCTGACCCGCCTGGGGCGGGCGTACAACCGCGCGGTGGAAGGCTCCGGGCGAACCATGACCGGCGGCGTGGACATTCGCGCCCTGGAGAAGCCCAAACGCATGTTCGGCGCCGCCCGCAAGATCGAACAGGGCGGCAGCCTGACGATCCTCGCCACGGCGCTGGTCGAAACCGGCAGCCGCATGGACGACCTGATCTTCGAGGAATTCAAGGGCACGGGCAACATGGAACTTCAACTCGACCGCAAACTCGCTGAGCGGCGCACCTGGCCGGCGCTGGATATCCCCAAAAGCGGCACGCGAAAGGAAGAGCTGCTCGTGGAACCGTGGATGCTGCCCAAGCTCCACGCCCTGCGGCGCACGCTGGCGAGCCTGAACGTCACCGAGGAAGTGCCGAGCCTCTTAAAGGCCCTGGATCGTCACAAGAGCAACGAGGATTTCCTCCGCTCCCTCGACGCGGCGAGAATGTAAACATTACGCGGCGTTTCTTTACACTTCCCAAGTCCTGTAAGGGCGTGACAAATTGACGCTTTTACAGGACTTATAATTTTCGGATCAATTCGTTGGCGACCTTTTCGCCGGACAGCAACATGCCGCCGAAGATCGGCCCCATGCGAGGCCCGCCGAACACGGCGTTGGCGCACATCCCGCAGACGTAGAAACCGGGGCAAACCTCCCGGGAATTCTCCACGATCGTTTCCTCGCCGACCTCGGCCCACATGGACTGCTCGCCCATCAGCCCGCCGGATTTCGTGGCCAGCTGAATCCCGGACTTCTTCGCGATGATTTTCGCCACCTCGGCGGGATGTCCGGTCGCGTCGACCACGAATTTCGACCGCATCGTGATGGGATCCACGTGCAGGCCGGCAATCTCCACCGCGCTCCAGTTCAGCACCAGCCCGCGGACGGTCTGATCGCGGACCATCACGTCTTCGACGCTCAGGAGATTGAAAATTTTCAGCCCGGCCTTGACCGCCTTGGAGCAGATCGTGGAGACGGATTCCACGGAATCGGCCAGGTAGTAGCCCTTTTCGTACTCCGTCGTGCGGATGTCGAATTCGTCCAGGATGTTCCGGGCCTGGGCCTGCACAACGATCTCATTGAACATGATCCCGCCGCCCCACATCCCCCCGCCGATGGAGAGTTTCCTCTCGAAGAGCACCACTCGTTTGCCGGCCTTGGCCAGGTAATATCCGCACACCAGGCCCGAAGGCCCGCCGCCGACGATCGCCACGTCCACGTCCAGTGCGTTCACGAGCTTCCGGCTGTACGATTCGATAATCGCCCGCGAAATAGCAATCTCATCCAATGCCATGGCCATATTCTCCTTTCCGTGCAATGAAAAAACCTCACATGCCAAGGCATACGAGGTTTTATTCTCGTCTCCCTACGCTGGCATGATCCAGATCAGGTTCAACGGGTCATCCGCTTCAGGGGCGGAACTCTCAGGCCGCACCACGGCCTCCCCGGTTATGTTTCCTGGTTTGAATTTACGGGAAAAATACTGACGAAATCAAAGGAAATTAATCGTCCTTCATGTCGTTGGGGTCTTTGCCCTGTTCGATCCAGGTGATTTTTTCGACGCGGCGGGCGTGTCGGCCGTTGGCTTCGAAGTCGGTCTTCAGCCAGTTGGAAATGATGCGGCGCATGAGTTCCTCGCCCAGCACGTCACTGGCCAGGCACAGGACGTTGGCGTTGTTGTGCCGGCGGGAAAGTTCCGCCGTCAGCTCGTCGTGGCAGAGGGCGGCCCGGACGCCGGCAACCTTGTTCGCGCAGATGCTCATGCCGATCCCGCTGCCGCAGATGAGAATGCCCCGCTGGGCCTTGCCGTCCGCGACGGCCCTGGCAGCCGGGTAGGCGGTGTCCGGGTAGTCACAGCTTTTCGTGCCGTCCGTGCCCATGTCGAGCACTTCATGCCCCATTTCGCCCAGAAGGATGTTGATCCTTTCCTTGGCGGCGTGCCCCCGGTGGTCCGCGGCGATCGAGATTTTCATAGTCCTACCGTACCTTCCTGGCCTCGGCGCGCTGGGCGCTATCCATTACAGCTACAGCACATACTCTCGGATTCGCTCCCGGACGGCCCGGTCGAGGTCCTCGGCGGTCTGCTCGTATACGTCCATGCCGCCGCCGATGGGGTCGGAAATATCCATCGCTTCATCCAGGAGGCAAATCTTCGTGTCGGCGTCGCCGGCGAGGCGTTTGGCTTCGTCCCGATGCGACGCCGTCATGCAGAATAGCAAATCACAGGATTTTATCAAGTCGATGGTGAGTTTTCTGCTCTTGTGCCGGGAAATATCCCCCCCGCGCCGTCGAACCGCCTGGACGGCCTCTGGGGCAGCCGGGCGGCCATTTGCCGCAAACAGCCCTGCCGAAATGACTTCCAATCCTTCCGCCCGCAAATCACCCACGCCGCATCCGAGTTGTTCAGCCAGGAATAATTTCGCCAAACCGGCGGCCATCGCGGAGCGGCAGGTGTTTCCGGTGCAAATAAATCCGATTTTTTTTCGCAGAAATCGGCTGAGCATGCGTTCGTCGTAGACGCCCTTACGAACGAGCGCCCAGCCGTCGCGGCCGATGCGGACGATGCTGCTGTCCTTGCCGAATCGGCTTGGCCCGGAGTCGATCAGCAGGTCGATCTGTCCCTGAAGGCTGTGGAGCACGTCGTCGGCGTTGCGGGGCGAGGGCGCCCCGGCGGGATTGGCGCTGGGAGCCACGACAGGCCCGTCCACGCCGCGGAGCATCATCCGGGCGACCGGCTCGTTGGGGCAGCGGATACCCAGCACGTCGTCGTGGGTCATTTGTTTATAGAGGCCTTTGACGCGGCGGAGTTTGGCGTCGGCGAGTTTTCCGCCCGTTTCCAGCAGCAGCGTAATCGGGCCAGGCCAGGCCTTCTCCATCAGCCAGCGGGCGCGGGGCGGGATATTCTGTACGTATCGTTTTACGTCCTGTGCGTCGGCGACGTGCAGGCTGAAGGGGCCGTCGGGCCGGCCTTTGACTTTGCGCAGGCGGCGCATGGCCTCCGCGTCGGTCGCCAGGGCAGCGATACCGTAGACCGTTTCCGTGGCGAACCCCACCAGTTGCCCTTTCATGACGGCCTGGGCGGCCTGGCGGGCGGCGTCGGCCTGGTCGGCTGCCGACCGCGATGATCGAACCGTAATGACACGAGTGCTCATGGTATATTTCGGAGGGCATTATGCGTGAGTAGCGCGGTCGGCGTCAAGCAGACGCCGACGGGCCGTTTCGGTTTTCCTTTCCGCGAAGCAAAAAAATCGCTGGCTTGTGAGGGAAAATAATCAGATAATCGGTGTTCCAGTACCGGCGGCTTGGCTGTGCGCTTTTTGGGAGTCGCGGAGAATACGGACACATGAGCACGGACTATAAAATCGGCATCGTGGTGGGGTTGGTGGTTTTGATCGCGGGCGTGGTGTACTTTCTCGTCAGCGGCGAGGGGGACAAAACCGAACCGCCGCCGATTGACGTGAAGGCCGTCGGGTCCAATCGGGTCGTCGGCGAAGCGGAAGCCCCCACGCCGTCGGACGTGACCCGGCCGGAGGAAATCACCCTGCCGCTGGAAGCGCCCCCGCCCCCGCCGGCCACCCAGCCGGCCGCCGCGGCAGAGGCCCCCGCCGAAACGCCCACCACCGCCCCCGCGGCGGGATTACAACTGTATGAAGACGCCGAGGACGCCGAAGATGTCGCACCGGACGAGACGCCCTCGACTACCGACGCCGGCGTTGTGAGAATTCGCATCGATTCCGATGAGCAGGAGCAGAACAGCTTCCAGCTTTCCGAGGACGCGGACTCGGCCTGGGAGGAACCCGACCCGCAGCCCGCCGAGGAACCGGTGATCCGTACAATTCCGCGTCCGACGGAAACCGCCGAAGTGGGACCCGCCGGCGGATCCTACGTGGTCCAAAAAGGCGACAACGGATTCTGGATCATCGCACAGCGCGTCTACGGCCCGGACAAGGGAAAATACTGGACGCTTATCCAGCGAGCCAACCCCACCGCCGATACCAACGCCCTCCGCGAGGGCCAAACGCTCAAAATTCCGCCCCTGCCCGCCGAGGCCCGCCAAGACGAAACAACGACGGAAACGGTGGCGGGAATTCAGCCTGACGACTCCGGCCGGGCTGTTCCCGGAACGGACGGGAATCGGGTGTATGTTGTAGCCGAAGGCGAAGCGGGCTTATGGGGCGTAGCCGAGAAAGTCTACGGAAAGGGCCAACTCTGGGAACACATTCAACGGGCCAATCCGAAGGTCAAGCCCAGCGCCCTTCGGCCGGGGATGAAACTTCTCATCCCCCCCCTGCCGACGACCACCGCGGCAACCCGCCCGGGCGGCGCGACGGCCAGGGACGCCACCGCGACGACAACGGGAACGCTGCCTCGCCGCGGGGAAACGTTCACGGAAAATAACCGGCGGTATTACGTCGTCCAGGCCGGCGATATGGGCTACTGGGGCATCGCCAAAAAAGTCTACGGCGACGGGAAATACAGTTACCTGATCGACCGGGCCAACGCGGGTGTGGATTCGTATTCCCTCCAGCCGGGCGACAAGCTCGAAGTGCCCCCGATCCCCGCGTCCGCCGCCGGCCGGCCAGGCCGTCCGGCCCGCGCGACGCCTCCACCATCGCCGCCGCGCAACGGCGAACCGGACTTCGGGCCGTAAAAGCAGGATGCGCCACAGATCGAATATCCCTTCGGGAGGCTCGCAGAACACAAAGTTGTAATACTCAATATTCAATAATCAAGTTTCAAACAATAGCCAATACTCAATAATCAATATTCAAAATCCAGGGATCCGCGAGAATTTCCTTATTGGATATTTGCATATTGTTTGATTATTGAAATTTGAATATTGAATATTTTTCCCGCTGGAATCTCCGTGCCGGAGTTCACCCCTTAGGGGTGGTAAAAGAATCGTTTTCGGATTCATCCTCAACCGCTCAAAGGTCCGATAACCAGACAATAGAGGTGTTGGCATGAATAGACGGTGCAGATGGATTGCCGTAGGCGTATTGGTGATGTTGGGGGCGTTCTCGGCTGGGTGTACAAACTCATCCAGCCAGTGGAAGAAAATTTCCCTCCGGCGCCCGTCCGGGGAGAACGAGAAAATCGCCGTTCCCTCGGCGGTTCAGGACACGGTGGCGGAGGTTTGCACGCTGGTGAGTTCCTCTGACGCGCCGATCAGCGCCTGGGGCGTGGTGGTGGGCCTGGGGGAGAAAGGCTCCTCGGAAGTGCCCCCGGAGCTGATGGCTGACCTGACGAAATATCTCAAGAGTCAGATCAACATTTCCTCCGCAACGCGGGACACCGAGGGCGTGACGGTGTCGGAATTTCTGGAGGATCGGGACACCGCCATTGTTCAGGTGGAGGCGGTCATACCGCCCGGTGCGCCGAGGGGAACGAAGGTGGACGTGCTCCTGAGCGCCCCGCCGCGCACGCAGACAATCAGCCTGGAAGGCGGCCTGCTGCTTCCGATCGACCTTCGCTGGGAGCAAGGCGCCGGCGGAATGCGGGGGCGCCATCTCAAGCCGCTCGGGCGAGCCGAGGGCTCCGTCTTCGTGAACCCGTTCCTGAACCCCCAAAAGCCTTCCGACCGCGTTCGCCTGCGCCAGGGACGCATTCTCGGCGGCGCCAGGGTGCTCCAGGACATGCCCCTGCGTCTGCAACTTCGTGAACCGGACTATCTCACCTGCAACGTGCTTCAGAAGCGCATCAACGAACGATTCCCCAGCCGGCGGCGGAATCCCGTCGCCGAGGCCAAGAGCCGCTATTACATCGAAATCCATATCCCCGAGGAATACCGCGCGGATTACCTTCATTTCCTGGAACTGCTGATGCACCTTCCGCTGCGCAGCGGTCCGGGGGTCTTCGAGGCCCACGCCGCGCGAATCGCCGAGGCCATGGAAGCGCCCGACGCCGATCATGATTCCCTGGCGATGGTCTGGGAATCGATGGGCCGGGCCGTCCTGCCCGTGGTGCAGAAGATGTACGCCTCGAAAAATCCCGAAGTGACGTTATACGCTGCGCGAACCGGCCTGCGCCTGGGCGACCGGGGACTGGCCGGTCCGATCCTCGCGCGAATCGCTGAAAAGTCCGGCGATCCGCGCCAACTCCGCGCCATCGCCGAACTGGGACTGCACCCGGACGTCTACGAGGCAATGCAGCCGCTGCGGGACCTGCTGAACGACCGCAACGTGCTGGTACGCATCGCCGCCTATGAAGCCCTGATCCAGCGGGGCGATTTTTCCCGCATCCAGCGCCACGCCGTCGACCGCGGCGCCTTTGAAGAAGAAGCCCCCGCCTTTACGGTGGACGTCGTGGACTCGCAGGGCGATTTCGTCGTGTACGCCCTGCGAACCGCCACGCCGCGAATCGTGCTGTTCGGAAAGAACATGCCCCTGGCCCGCTCGATCTTCTTTACCGATCCCAACGAAACGGTCGCCATTTTCAGCAAGAAGGCCCTGCCGGCCGAACAGATCGAAAAGCTCAAACAGGCCGACCCGGACCTGGCGGAGGACGTGCTGCGCGGCGACCACGTGGTGGTGTATCGCAAACTGCTCGGCGAGGAGATCAGCAAAAAATACCGCATCCCCTTCAAGGTCTGGCCCCTGATTCGCGTCCTGGGCTCGCGCCCGCGCCCGAACGTCGAAACGGGCATGGTCCCGGGGCTGGGGCTTTCGTACAGCCAGGTCGTCGGCGTGCTGTGTCGCATGTGCAAAGACAACAGCATTCACGCGAAATTCATCTTGCAACCACTACCGGAATTGCGGAGAATGTATCAACTTACGCCGAGCAAGGGCAGGCCCGACGTGAAGGAATGACGAGTGGTGATCGACCTTTTTTCCTGGCGGGAACTCGATGATCGTCACTTGCCAGGGATATGCAAAAACGCGACACAGAGTTACTGAGAAACTGAGAAAAAAACAAAAATAATCTTCTCTGTTTCTCAGGAACTCAGTGTCGGATTTTCT
>JAFGEJ010000174.1 GCA_016931655.1 Phycisphaerae bacterium | reverse complement strand
GCCGGAGCCGTTTTGCACTTCCACCATTTGCTGGCCGTTGTAGTAGTAGTTGTAGGTGCAGTCCCAGTCGCCGGAGTTATCGACAGCCTTGACGATTCGCCGGCCCAGGCCGTCGTATTCCATTGTGGCGACGACGGAGCCTTCTATATGCTGCGTGGTGTCGGATGGATCGGGATACGCCCGCGTGACGGTCATCAGCCGATTCCACGCATCGTATTTATAGGCATACAGGCCGTCGTACGTCAAGTTCCCAGCCGCGTCGTGGGCCAGGGCCTGTTCGCCGTAGTTGCCGGCGTCGGCCCTCGTCATCGCCCCAGGGCGCCTACAATCAAAGAGAACCTTTACTCTGGTTCAGACGTATCCAAAGGCGGATGACGCCTCAGGCGGATTCCGAAATGAGAACCGTGGTGGAGAAACGATTCACCGCGAGGAGATCAAAAAATCGAACGGTTTACCGATCAGTCGAAGTAGGCGGTCTCATGGGCATTGCGCTCGTGTGCAAATTCCACGGCGATGCTCATGTAACCGTTGCTGGAGAGCCGGCCACGTTCTATACGAACAATGGCGGCTTGAAGAACATGACTACTCGGAAGATACACATCCGGCAGGACGTCGAGGACGTCGTCCGCATCGAGGTCGAGCGTGATCGTCTGCCCGACAGAAAGATCCTGGTGTGCCAGTACGTTCAGGAGCATCCCGCCCGACGAAATATCCACGCTGCGCGCCGGTAGCGCCTTGCCGTCCTCGCGTCGAAATCGCAGGTTCGTTGAATAGGCGTGCCGTCTGTGCCTGCGTCGCTCCTGTATCGCCGTCTGTTTCATCGACATCACATCCAGTCCCCAGCCTCCGCCTAGTAACATCGGAACCCAGCCGGTGAGACTTGAAAGGCCAACCCTCCGGTCTCTCTGATTTTTTCTCCGCTTTCGGCTGCATGGTTTTATGTAGAAAGAACTTGTGAAAAATTCCGTAAGAGGTTTTTATAAAGCCAGTTAGGAGAAAATAACACCAAAACATGAGGAAAAATGGAATTTTCGATTTCGATTAGAGTCCCCAAGCCGATTTTGCCGATACTGATTCAACAGGTAGTGCCTTGAAAACTTCATTCTACTATATTTTGTAGAAAATCTTCAAAAGCTGGGAATATCGGGAGAATTCATGGAGATGCTGTGAAAGTTGCTTTGTTTTCACTCTGTTTGGGTTAAAAAAGGCGAATAAAATTTTGAAAAAACATTTATGTATTCCTTGACGTTTGCACGATGTTAGGATAGATTGTGATGCGAACAAAATCCGAATACGCTTGGATGCGATTCGAACTGGAAGAAACTGGGTTATCGGAAAGGTTTTATCAGCAGATCGTCCTATTGTGAGCAAGTTGTGAGAAAGGCCGGTATTTAAGCTTTGCCGGCGTCCCTTGGCGGCGAGGCCGTCGCGGTTGCGTGGCGTTTCTGGGCTGTGCGGCTGCGGAAAAAACGCCCGCTTGCCTGCAGATAGAATGGACGACCTGAAGAAAGGCATGGAGGCCATGACCGACCGATTCGAGAACCCGCCGTTGTGCCAGTTTGGTCCGGGCGGCGACTACCGTCGCACCTGGCCGGGCGAGAGCAAGCCCATTCCCGCGGACGTCGAGGCGAAGGGCCTGGATAAGTTGGCGAAGGATTTGGGCCTCGAACCGCCGCTGGTGAGCATCGGGCCGGAAGGAATCGCATGGCGGCCGAAGGCGTCGCCGGTGCACCTGAAAAACGTGGTGCGTTCGATTCTGGAAGTGCTGCGGCGCGTCCGGACAGATGGGAACGAGTCAAGCGACGAGACGCTGGTGGCCGGTCAGATCCGGGCGGCGGATGAGGCGCTGGAGCGCTTCACGGCGCAAAACGAACCGCGGCAGGCTTTGGAGCAGCCGGCGACGACGGAAGCGGCGGATTGGGCGGAGCGCCCGAACGAAGCCTTGCAGCCGGTGACGACTGAGCCGACATGCGATGTGGCCAATACGATACAGGAGAACGATCATGCAAACGGTAACGCCCCGACAACTCGCCATTCTGCGGTACATTCGCGACTCGCGTACAGCCAACGGCTATTCCCCGACCATGCAGGAGATTGGGGACCATCTCGGCCTGACCAAAGTCACCGTGTTCGAGCACGTCGGCGCCCTCGAAAAAAAAGGACTTCTGCTGCGCGGCGCCAAGCACAGCGCCCGCTCTTTGCGTGTCTCGGATAAGTTCGTCTTTCCCGACGAGCAAAGCGGCTCGAAAATCCCGCTGATTGGGCGAATCGCCGCGGGCAGTCCCATCGAAGCCGTCCAGGACACCGAAACGCTCGACCTGCAGGCCCTCTTCGCCGAAGGCGGGAACACGTTTGTATTGGAAGTCCGCGGTGAGAGCATGATTGACGACCACATCTGCGACGGCGATTACGTCGTCTGCCAGCGGCGAAACACCGCCCGCAACGGGGAAATCGTCGTGGCGCTGCTGCCGGACGGGGAGGCCACGCTCAAGCGCCTCTACCACGAACCGGGCCGAATCCGCCTCCAGCCGGCCAACGCGGATTACGAGCCGATCTACACACAAAACGTGGACGTTCAGGGCGTTGTCATCGGCCTGGTGCGAAAAATGTAAAGAAAAACGTTTCCGCACCCGTGGCGTTTGCGTACACTTCATTATCCGATCACGCCAACCAGCCTCGGTTTTCTGCATACGTTCCGCGGGGAGAAGGAGTTTTCTCATGGGCACTGTTTTAGATCGACTGGCGGAAAAAAAATTGCTCGTGTCCGACGGCGCGTGGGGAACGATGCTCCAAAGTCGGGGCCTGTCGGGCGACGACTGCCCCGAGGAGTGGAATGTTTCGCACCCAGCCGACGTGCGGGCCATCGCGTCGGCCTACGTCCAGGCCGGCGCGGAAATGATCCTGACCAACACCTTCGGCGGCTCGCGTGTAAAGCTCGATAAAAAGCATCTGGGCGAGAAGGTGGTGGAGTTCAACCGCGCCGCCGCGGCGCTGTCGCTGGAAGCAGCTGGCAAGGCGCTCGTCGCGGGGTCCGTCGGGCCGACGGGCGAATTCCTTCAGCCGCTGGGCCTGATGAGCGAAGAACAGATGCAGGCGGTGTTTTCCGAGCAGATCGAGGCGATTCTCTCCGCCGGCGTGCGCGCCATCTGCGTGGAGACGATGATGGCCCTGGAAGAAGCCGCCTGCGCCATAAAGTCCGCCAAGGCGCTCGACGCGACGGTGGACGTGCTGGCGACCATGACGTTCGAGAAGGGCGCACAAGGCTATCGCACGATGATGGGCGTTTCGCCCGCCCAGGCAGTTGCGGGCCTGATCGAAGCCGGCGCCGACGTTGTGGGGTCAAACTGCGGCAACGGCATCGAGGGGATGGTCGAAGTGGCGGCGGAATTTCGTCAGCACACGGACAGGCCGATTCTCATTCACGCCAACGCCGGCGTGCCGCAGCTTATCGGCGGCAAGACCGTGTTCCGCCAGACCCCTGAAGATTTCGCCGCCAGCGTCGATGCCCTTCTTGACGCCGGCGCGACGATCGTGGGCGGCTGTTGCGGCACAACCCCGGATCACATCCGTGCGATCCGGCGCGTCGTTGACGCGCGACGATAAATACGCCGCATTTCCCCATTCTACCAACAGTTCGATACCCCGGAGAGGACTCGAACCTCTGACCTTCGGTTTAGGAAACCGATGCTCTATCCTGCTGAGCTACCGGGGCAACTATTTGCAATTTAGTGCTTTATGTTTTGGCAATATTCTATATAATTATGGAACTACGCCCATTACTACGCCAATTGTAGACTGTTCCTCGAACCGGATATCAAAATAATTGTATGCCAAGCATGCGAAAGGATAGGATAGCATGGACGGGTGCGAAATTAAATCACGAAAACGGATATCGACAAAATCAAGTCATAAAGTCGAGCGAAAGCCCCCCACCCTAAAGCCCTCAAAACCCTACCCCGATTTTCCTCTCTACGCCCATGCTTCAGGTCAATGGGCTAAGAAAATCCGTTACAAGGTTTATTACTTCGGTGTATGGGCTGATCCAGATAGCGCCCTGGCGGAGTATGTTCGTCAACGGGATTTTCTCTACGCCGGAATTACGCCACCGGGCGGTGATGATGTAACGCTTGATGAACTCGTGAACCGATTCCTTGTTGAACAAAGAACACGATGCGATCTTGGTGAAATATCCTACCGGCAATTCGACGATTACCGGCGAGACGGCAAACGTGTCCTGGAATCTCTCGGACGGGCACGTCCCGTCGAAAGCCTCCAACCGGGCGATTTCACCCGCCTACGCGCAACGGTGCTCGATGGCCGGAATGCCACCACGGCAACAAATATAATCGTCCGTATGCGTTCGATTTTCGCCTGGGGATATCGCAACCGTGTTCTCGGCCGCCAAGTTGAATATGGCGACAGCTTTCGACTTCCAAGCGCTCGGGCGCGACGCCAAGCACTTCGGAATAGATCGAAAAAAACATTTACCGCCGCGGAAATTCGTACAATGCTTGATGCCACCGCTAATCATCCTAAGCTCCACGCAATGATTCTTTTAGGGATTAATGCCGCCCTTGGAAATACCGATTGTGCGGAACTACGCTTTTCCCATATTAATTTGAAAAATGGTTGGCTCAATTTCCCCAGACCGAAAACTGGTATGGAGAGACAGGCGGCGCTGTGGCCAGAAACTATCGTCGCAATTCAACATGCCCTTGAGCATCGAACGAACATGAGAATTACTTCTCACGAACTGGACGGCCGAGTATTCGTCACCCGCAAGGGGGAAGTTTACGTTCGCCGCGCAGCCAACGGAACGATTATCAATTCCATAGGGATGCAGATTCGCCGGATACTCGATAACAAAAAACTCCATTTTCCAGGACTCGGTTTTTACTCCTTGCGTCACACGTTCCGGACCGTTGCTGATGAGACAAAGGATTTTCCAGCCGTCGATTTGATTATGGGACATGTCGCTAGCGACGCTGGCGGGGCGCCTCACGCCATTGAAATGGCAGCCCGTTATCGAGAAAAAATCAGCGATGAACGTCTGCAAGTCATTGCGGAATACGTCAGAAAGTGGCTGATTGAGAAGTAGGTTTTTTATACCAACTATAAAGAAGGTGCGGTTTAGCCATGGGGCTGTAGTAGCAATCCTTCGCGCCTCGCCCCAACCCCGCACCTCCCCCGAAAGAAAGTCTGCTCCCCCTTTTGATGGTTCCCATCGCCATCTTCTCTATATTTGCCAGGAAGGACCCGAAACACACTTACAGCGATTTCACCACCCCCAAAACCCGTCATTTGACCTCGTAATTTGGGCATATATGAGTTTCTTTATTCACAAGGGTTTATATTAAAAAATACGGTTAATAACGCACATTATCGCCCGTATTGATTTCGCCGCGAAAAAATGGTGAATTCCGCGTCCTGCTCCGCCAGCTGGCCGGTCAGGATCGCCTGCATCGCCGCGTATCGATCCTGCTGATATCGGTGACGGTCGTAATACACCAGCAGATTGGCGGGATCGCTGTGCCGGCTATAGGCCATCATCAAAGCGAGGTTCCCGTTGACTCGTATCATGGCGCCAGTCACCCCCGCATGCCGAAAACGGTGAGGACTAATCGAGCCTTTGAAATCCACTCGCTTGGCGTATTCCTCACGGTCGCGTGCGTTGTAGATCATGGAACGAATCACGTCGGACGGGGGAGGGTCTTGGGAGTGCTCGATCACGGCCTTCGGCAGAAGAGGCAACCAGCATAATATCTCAAAACTCGTCCCGGCCGGAGACGCGGGCGACTTCGTCCATGGTGGTAATACCGGCCAGGGCCTTGTTGATGCCGTCGGCGCGGAGGGTGGTCATGCCTTCGGAGACGGCCTGGGCCTTGATGCTGGAGGCTGTGCCG